>JAKPTO010000033.1 GCA_029555085.1 bacterium
AAATCGTATTGGTCCCACATAATAGATTTAAATTCTTGAGTCATTTCTGGGTAAATCTTTTCACATTCTTTTACTGCTGACGATTTTTCTTCCATAATTTGATTTTTTTATATTAAAATAAAATATATTGGAAAAAAACAACAAAACCAAATATTTATAAAAAAACTATTCATATGGCATCAGAAAAATCAAAAACAAAAGAAGCCCATCCAGGGAAATCAGAACAGCCAAAATATAGACAGTTGGTTAGAATGTTATCATTCAGAATCGTTCCAATGTATTATAAAAAAATTGAAAAAGTTGCTAATAGTCAGAAAACAACCGTTTCTGCTCTTATTAGAAGATATATTAAAGAAGGTATGATGAGAGATCTGGAATTAAGAGGAGATGATCCCGATTTCAGAATTGAATAGTTATTTATCGAATCTGCGTCTTGCAGCGTCGGTAATAAAAACATATTGAGCGTATCCAATAAAATCGCTCAATTTTTTTGCACCCGAATAACTCATAGCAGATCTAAGATAATCTTTAAAGTTTTCTGTCCATTGTTCTAGAGAGTTTTCAACTTTTTGATATTTTGTAATACCTTCAGCAGTTACCAGTTGTGTTTTTCCCCAACTTCTTTGAACAGCTTTTGTACTCATACCACGGTATTTCTTTTTAATTGGAAACCCCCATTTCCATAATACTTCGGATAGTTTATTATGTATTTTTACACCCCACAAATAATTATAACCCGCAGATTCGATTGTTTTATTAAAAATTGAACCTATCATAACATAATCCGCGCCTAGGGCTAGGGCTTTAATGACGTCAGAATAATTCTTCATGCCACCATCAGCAACAATTTTTGTTTTTAATTTATATTCTTTTTGTAACTGTCGGCATTCAGCAATTAATGAACCCATAGGATAATTGATTGAAACATTTGCGGCTGTTGTACATCCGGCGCCCGTGCCAATTGAACATCTAACATAATCTGCCCCAGCTCGTGCTAAATTCACATATGTTTTAGGATTTGCTACATTACCAACCATTAATTGAATATTTGGCCAAAATTTTTTAATATCTTTAATGATATCAAGTAATTTTTTCATATGGCCATTTGCTATATCAATTAAAACATGTTGGTGATTATAAAAGCAAGATTTATATGGTAACATCGCTTCACATCGGTAATCATCTAGTTGTTTTTCTATTTCATATAAACCAAATGACTGAAAATATGGCTTTTTCCCATAACCGACAATATGTTGTAAAGGTAATATATGTTGTCCTCTTGGTAAACATGGTATTATACCATTATCAATAAATTTTTGATAGTTATTTTTGGAAACAACAGTATCCATTGGTGCAGCCATTAATGGTAACATCTGATAATTATAATCCCATTTTTGTGTTATTTTACATTCTTTTCTACTATTAATATCACTACTTTCTGTTGGTATTATAACAATATCATTTAAATCGAATTTCATGTCATCCATTTTTCAAAATTTTAACAAATACAAATATAAGAAATTTAAACAACATAAAAAAATTATTGGGTTATTTTTGATTGTACTTTAATAATATCGTAATATTTCGTATATTAATCACAATAAAAATATAATATCAAATGGTATGAAAAAAAACAAAATTTTTATTCAAATTGCATCCTATAGAGATCCTGAATTACTTCCGACATTAAGAGATTGTATTGAAAAAGCTAAATACCCCAAGAATTTAGTTTTTTCTATTGCATGGCAACATTCTCCTGAAGATGCGTGGGATAATCTTGATGAATTTAAAGATGATAAGAGATTTAAAATTATCGATATTCCCCATTTGGAATCTGAAGGTGTGTGTTGGGCGAGAAATAAACTACAAGGACAATATGATGATGAAGAATATACCCTTCAATTAGATTCACATCATAGATTTATTCAAAACTGGGATGAAGAATTAATAAAAATGTATAAACAATTGAAAGAAATGGGGCACGAAAAACCATTAATCACTGGTTATATTCCATCATATGATCCTGATAATGATCCTGGAGGAAGAATAAATGAACCTTGGATAATGCATTTTGATAGATTTTCACCGGATGGTATATTACATACAATGCCAGACACAATTGATGATTATAAGGATCGAACGAGACCTATACCAGCAAGGTTTTATTCTGCTCATTTTGCGTTTACAACTGGTGATTTTGTAAAAGAAGTACCACACGATCCTAATTTTTATTTTCATGGTGAAGAACATTCCATAAGTGCCCGAGCATATACTTGGGGATATGATTTATTTCACCCTGTTAAAACAACAATTTGGCATGAATATACTAGACGTGGTAAGAAAAAACAATGGGATGATGTAAGTACGTGGTATATAAAACAAAATGGTTCTATTGAAAGATGTCAGCAGTTATTCTATATGAAACCGAGAACACAAGATTTTGGCATTTATGATTTCGGTCCGGTCAGAACATTAGATGATTATGAAAAATATGCAGGAATTTCTTTCCAAAAAAGAGCCGTTCAACAATATACTATGGACAAAAAACTTCCTCCTAATCCAATTTTGTCTAATGAAGAATATGAAGCGTCGTTTGTTAAAATTTTTAAACATTGTATTGATGTTGGTTATGATTTGGTTCCAGAAAAAGATTATGATTTTTGGGCAATAGCATTTCATGATGAACAAAATGAGACCATGTTCAGGCAAGACGCAGATGAAAACGAAATACGGGGATTTTTTAATGATCCGGACAAATATTGTAAAATTTGGAGACAATTTGAAACTTCAAAACAACCGGCATATTGGGTGGTGTGGCCACATAGTAAATCAAAAGGCTGGTGTGAAAGATTAACAGGAAATATCGGATAAAACATGATAAAAACAGAAAAAAAAACAGAAGAATGGGTTGAGGTTGAGGAATATCACAATAAAACGATTTTTGTACATCTTCCAGCTTACAGAGAACCCGAATTAGTACCCACAATAAAAAGCGCTTTAGAAAATGCTGATAACCCAAAACGAATACATTTTGGTATTTGTAGGCAATACAACCCCGAAGATGGTTTTGACAATCTTGATGAGTTCAAGAACGATAAACGAGTTAAAGTACATAATATGCTCTATACAGAAGCTAAGGGTTTACCATATGCTAGAGCAATTATTAATGATACACTTCTTGAAGATGAAGACTTTGTGTGTCAATTAGATTCTCACCATCGATTTATAAAAGGTTGGGATACTCTTTTACTTACTTGGTATTATCAACTTAAAGAAGAGGGTTATAACCCGTTAATTTGTGGTTATTTACCTTATTATGATCCTTTCAATGATCCGGCCGGAAGAACAATGGAACCTTGGTTGTCCGAAGCGGCTTGTTTCTATCCTTTTGGTACAATCTTTATACGTCCTTGTGGTATTCCAAATTGGCAATCACTAACAAAACCATTTCCGGCGAGATTTTTGTCGGGGCATTTTGCTTTTGGACCAAATAAATGGGCAAGAGAAGTTAGACACGATCCAAGTTTATATTTTAGTGGAGAGGAAATTAACTTAACTGTGAGATCATATACACACGGATATGATTTATTCCATCCACATAGAAATGTTATTTGGCATGCGACGATGAGAACTGAACGAAATGGAATTCTTCTTTGGGATGATCAATATAAAAGAGGTGATTATTCATTTAACAAAATGCAGGATGATGCCCGGGCTAAGATTCGTCAATTACTTAGAACTGAGGACAATGGGTTTGATTTAACTGGTTATGATCTTGGTACAGTTAGGACATTACGTGATTATGAAAAATATGCTGGAATACATTTTAAGAAAAGGTCTTTTCAAAAATATACTGTTGATCGTAAATTCCCACCAAATCCATACCCATATAAAACCGAAGAAGAATGGGAGGATTCGTTCATGCATTCTTTTTATTATTTAGTCAATATAGAAAAAAATATGTTGCCAGGTGATAATTATGATAGTATACTGGTTGCTTTTGACGATGAGAATGGAATTGGTATTAATTCAACATCAATTGATGATCATCGTATCAGAAATTTTATTGAAAAAGGAACGCCAATTCATTATGAAGCAATGTTTCTAACTGAAAAGGATCCTGTTAGAGTAGTATATTGGGCATATAATAATAAGACGGGTTGGTCAGATAGGGTGGAATTTAAAATTTAAAAATACTTATTAAAAAATAAAATAAGTATAAACACTAAAATTTTAATGATAAACATTTCATTTTACGGTTCACATAATGCAGCGTATGTTGTTGAAAAAGATGGTGAAATTATCTTAGTATTAGAAGTTGAAAGATTTTTAAATATAAAAAATGGTGGTCTTGCTCAATATAAGTACCCCAAACCCGAAAATATATTATTTTATAGTGAATATATACCCAAGTTTATAATGAAATATTTGGGTATCAATGAATTTGATAATTGTTATTCTTTAAATAGTGAAGTGATTTTAGATCGATATTATCATCTAGAAAAACACATACCAGCAAAAAATTATATACATAATACACATCACCATATGGCACATGCTGCGGGTTGTTTTTATCAATCACCATTTAATGATGCGTTAATCTTTAGTTTTGATGGTGGTGGTGATGATGGTTTTTTTTGTGTTTATAAAGCTAATCGTAAAACATCCATTCAATTACTAGAAACTGTTTTTAATCCAACCAATAAAAATATTCATTATGATCTAGGTTTTCCTTATATGATATTTGCACATTATATGAAAGATATTAAACATGAAGATATATCTGAAGGTAATCTAGTTTATCCGGGTAAAATAATGGGTTTAGCCTCATATGGGGTGGTACGTGAAAATTGGTTACCATATTTTATTGAATTTTATAAATCAGGACCGAATGGGAGTGGCGTAAACGATCCGAAACGTGATTATGAAATAAAAATTGAAAATTTGGGTGAAAAAATAGGTGTTAATTTCGATAGTAGAAATAGGCTTGAAGGACAAATTGCGTGGGATATTGCGGCAACGTCTCAACGAGCATTTGAAGAGTGTTTTTTGGAAATTGCAATTCCATATATGAATGAGTATAAAGATTTACCAATTTGTATTGCAGGTGGTTGTGGTTTAAATATTTTGCTTAATACTCGTATTGTTCAAGAATTTAAAAAAAATGTTTTTATTGGACCAAATCCTAATGACTGTGGTGTTGCTGCTGGTTTATTATTACATAACTTAAAACCACAAAAACAAATTATTTTAACATACTCAGGATTACCCTTATTAGATATTAATTCATTATCACATTACATTGAGGAAAAATATTTTTTTAATAACAGTTTTTTTGATATTAATATTTTCACAACAGATTTGTTAAATGGTAAAATAATTGGAGTTGCTAGGGGGAGAAGTGAACATGGGCCAAGAGCATTGGGTAATAGAAGTATATTATGTAATCCAATGGTTCCAAACATGAAAGACATATTAAATCAAAAAGTTAAACATAGGGAGTGGTATCGTCCATTTGCACCGGTTGTCAGACTAGAAGATGTTTCAAAATACTTTGAATGGGAAGGTGAAAGTCAATGGATGAGTTTTTGTCCAAAAGTTCGCAAAGAATGGAGAGAAAAACTTGTTGCAATAACACATGTTGACAACACGGCGAGAGTTCAAACAGTAACAAAAGAGCAAAATGAATGGTT
>JAKPTO010000011.1 GCA_029555085.1 bacterium
CCGCCAATTTTCACTTTTTGTGAATAAAATTTAAACTATTTTTAATTGATAAAGAGAAGGGTTTTTCTCAGAATCATCTATCAAAAGAAGCGGAAGTGTGTATAATACAATTATAAAAATAGAGTCAGGAGAGAATCCTAACCCTATAATAGACACGCCTGAACGGATTACCAAAGCTCTCGAAGTGTCTATTGAAAAATTATTTAAGGAATAAAAATATGAGCGAAAAATTTTCAACACCAGAAAAATTTAGAACAAACAACAAAATCGAGCATAGGTACAATTTCAGATGAAGAAGGAATTTATGTTAATATACCAAAAAACGCAACGCTTCATTCGGGTTGGAGAATTGTTGGATTGAAAAAGTTAAAAGAATAAAATAGCACACCAACTTCTCACTAACACAATAACCCATAAAATTATCATTGTTAACAGACAATTTTTTAATATATTTTTAGATATAAACTAATAGATAAAAAAACAGATTTAGTGATTAATATAAAAATGTTTAATTAAAATATTATAAAAATAATTTCTATTTATACAATAAAATATCTAATAACCCAATCCCGAGTTTTTCTATCAATTATATAAGCAAAAAAGCTCGGCATTACTGTCGAGCTTTTAATTAAGTGAATCCTCGAGGATTCTAATTTCTAAGTTTCATCTTCGATTTCATCAATGTCTTCAGTAACCTGTTCTTGTCTGTGGTTCATCGGAATGAAACCACCTTTTTTTCGACCCCTTCCACGACATCCTCTGCCAATGAATGCTATTTTAATTATTTATCACGAGATGATAAAGCTTATTAAAAATATTGCCATAATACATACTATTATATATAATTAAATAACTAACAAGTAGTCTGACACTAAACAAGTAACACGCAACTCTATGGGCAAACAAGAATTGTTCTTCGCTAAAGAACCAAAAATAGCAAAACAAGAAGAAATCGATTCTATCAACGAATACTACATGTCGAGTGATAATCTGGACAGTCAGATGTCACCAGCATTAGCGGCGGATAAGGCTGAAAAAGAGGCTAGCGAGCTGCTAATAGCTACAAAAAAGTACCATCAAATGCTAAATAAATATAAAGAAATTGAATCGGAAATAAGAATGAATCTGGCCAGAATTAATGATTTGAATCGGGATACAATATCAAAGATCATTTCAAGAATGGATAAAGACAGACATGAGTTACACCTGGCCACGATAGCGATGGCAGTTAAACTTGGAAAAAATGAACAAGATGTTTTAGTTGATTTAGTTAGGAAAGATAAGACACTTGCAGAATACGGCTTGCCAGAATTTTCAATATTTAACGGCTATGACATCATAGATACCGGCTACTGGTATAAACCCTTCATTGTTGACTCTGGTTATGTTATCGAGCAAGGCGAATATTTGCCTGATCGTAGAGACAACGGCATTGCGAATATAGAGCGTATAATGAATTATAAGCTAGAAGGAAGAAATTATGAATATAAACCAATGATTCCAGCAGATTCCTTTATGCTCGCGTTCAGTATCAGCGCCCTGAGCGCTCTCCGGCTAGATTCCGAAATAAGAATAGACAAGGCGACCAAGTTAGCTAAAGAATTAGACGGCCAATATATCTCAAAGTGTGACAGCTGTTACCATGAGGGCTATATTCGTTTCACCGGAGTAATATTTAAAAACAATAGATTTGAGGAGGTTGTCAATTATATAAAAAACAGCGGGAATAAATTTAGATTCGGTCAGGAATTCTATTCAGCTGAAGAGAAAGAACTGCTCAAAAAAAGATGGTTAGAAATTAAAAATTACAATAATAATAAGTTAAAGGAATTAGCCGATATAATTGAAAAATATAAAAATGCCCTAAAGAATAAAACCAACGATATTACAATAAACACCAGAAACATATTTGAACAGATGCCAGAAGAGTATGACAATCATCCACTTTATAGTCTTATATTCGAAATTAACGAACAGTTAAACTCACAAATATTTCAAGAACTTATTTATTTAAAAAAAACCAATAAATTAGATGATAAAAATACTGCCATCTTGCTAGAAAAATTAAATAATCTATCCTTAGAAATAGAAAACTATTTCAAATCATAACTACTATATATAATCCAATGCTAATAACCTTCAGTTATCTGTTAAACACAAAATCCTATAACGGCTGACCTAGTACCAAAAACTGTCTTAATTGCCCTCAATCAAACCAATTACCTGACCATCGCCACCGGTCAAGGTCAAATCACCACTATCGCTGATATTATAGCCGAAACCTTTTTGAACCACTAAATCTGTTTTTAATTCATTTACTTTATTTACTGCTTTTACATAACACCATCTTGTATATACATCTATTAATGTATATACACATATCTTTTCTTTTTCGTTTTTCATAAGATGAATATTAATATAAACTAATAGATAAAAACAGATTTAGTGATTAATATAAAAATGTTTAATTAAAATATTATAAAAATAATTTCTATTTATACAATAAAATATCTAATAACCCAATCCTGTGTTTTTCTATCAATTATTATAAGCAAAAAAGCTCGGCATTGCTGTCGAGCTTTTAATTAAGTAAACCCTCGAGGGGGGTTCTAACTGTAGAGATTACTCATCTTCGGTTTCATCAATACATTCATCACATTCATCAACTTGTTCTTGTCTGTGATTCATCGGAATGAAACCACCTTTTTTTCGACCCCTTCCACGACATCCTCTGCCAATGGGCGTGCCACTGCGATTCGTATCGTTATTGGAATCTAATTTTTTTTCTGCGCGTTTCTTTAGTTTTTGCGCCATATGGATTTTCCTCCTATAATTTGATTTCTTTCATGATAGATACATTACTACATTAACAACTATTCGTCAATATAATCTCCTCCACTATTGCTAATTTTTTTAGCTCGATTATAAAATTCTTCTGAAATTCTAATAGTGCGTTTACACTGATCACATCTGTGAAAATATATATTTTCTCCAGAAAAAGCATGATAAATCCCAAATTCATGTATAAAAACACCTCCCATGCGAATACAATTCTTTTTTAACAAAAAGGTATTATCCACTAAATGAAAACTAAAATGAATTTCATCTCCACATTCACTTAACTCTTCCAAACGACGAGCTTTTTTTAACTCAAACTCATTCAAATTATGCTTCACAATTTCCTCCCATTTATATAAACTATTTATTTTTTCCCAACATTAAAATTGTCTTAACAACTGAGTCCGGAATCAGCGACATACTATCAATTCCTTCTTTTACTAAAAATTTTGCAAATTCAGGAAAATCACTTGGCGCTTGTCCACAAATTCCAACCTTTCTTTTATTTTTCTTTGCTATTTTTATAACTTGAGCAATTAAGGTTTTTACTGCTTGATTTTGTTCATCATAAATATGCGACAACATAGCAGAATCCCTATCTACTCCCAAAGTTAACTGAGTTAAGTCATTTGAACCGATAGAAAATCCATCAAAAATTTTACAAAACTCTTCTGCTAATATTACATTTGATGGAATCTCGCACATAACATAAATTTCTAATCCATTTACTCTTCTTTTCAATCCCTCACTTTCCATTATTTTTATAACTTTTTTTCCCTCTTCTACTGTTCTACAAAATGGAATCATTATTTTTACATTATTGAGACCCATTTGTTCTCTAACTCTTTTTAGTGCCTGACATTCCAATCTAAAAGCTTTTTCATATTTTTTGTCATAATAACGAGATGCTCCGCGCCAACCAATCATTGGATTGCCCTCAATTGGCTCAAAATATTTTCCACCTAATAAATTTGCATATTCATTTGATTTAAAATCAGATAATCTTACAATTACATCTTTTGGATAAAATGCTGCTGAAATACGAGCTACGCCTTCGGCAAGTTTTTCAACAAAAAATTCTGCTTTGCTTTTATAATTAACTGTTAAATTTTTAATTTGTTCACGCTCTTCTTTGTCTTTTACTTTTTCAAATTCCAAAAGCGCTAATGGATGAATTTTTATATAATTTGAAATTATAAATTCTTCTCTCGCAAGACCAACTCCGTGATTTGGAATCATTGAATCCCTAAATGCCTGCCTTGGATTTCCAACATTCATCATTATTTTTACATTTTTCGGTAATTTAAGAAACTTCAAATCTATATCTTTTTTCTCAAACGGAACTTTTCCATCATACACAAATCCCTCTTCACCAAGAGAACAATCAACTGTCACAAATTGATTATTTTTTAATTTTGAAGTTGCAGTTGTTGTTCCGACAACACATGGAATTCCAAGTTCACGAGACACAATTGCCGCATGACAGGTTCTTCCACCTGAATTTGTTATAATTGCGCTAGCTTTTTTCATTACTGGCTCCCAATCAGGATCAGTCATTTCTGCAACTAAAATTTCTCCCTGTTTAAAATTAACGAGCTCTGAAACTTTTTTTATAATGTGAGTAGGGCCACAACCAATTTTTTTACCCACTGATTGTCCTGTTAAAATTATTTTTCCTTTTTGTTTTATTTTATACTCAGTCAAAATATTTTTATTCTCACGAGATATAACTGTTTCTGGGCGAGCTTGAACAATATATAATTTATTTGTCTTTCCATCTTTTGCCCACTCCATATCCATTGGCCTCTTATAATAATCCTCTATGATTACTGCCCACTTTGCCAATTGAATTATTTCCTTATCTTCTAAAACAAATTTTAATCTCTCTTCAATTGGCACATCAACATTTTGAGTTGAATGCGTACCACCTGTTGCATATATTAATTTTTTCGCTTTTTCTCCTACGTCTTTACCTATAATAGAATTATATTTTCGCTTCAATGTTGGTTTATAAACATGATATTCATCCGGCGTAACAACTCCCTTTACAACATATTCTCCTAGTCCATAAGCGGCATTTATAACAACAATTTCGGGAAATCCAGATTCAGTATCAACTGAAAACATAACTCCTGACGACGCAAGGTCGGATCTTACCATTTTTTGAACCACCACTGATAATGCAATTTTAAAATGACTAATTTTTTTATCCATTCTATAAGAAATTGAACGATCTGTGAATAAAGATGCCATGCATTTTTTGACCGACTCTAATAAGGAATGCTCACCGGTAATATTTAAATAAGATTCTTGCTGACCCGCGAAACTAGCATCAGGAGCATCTTCCGCTGTAGCGCTAGAACGAACCGCAACATCACAATCCAATATTGTGGTTTTATAAAAATCTGCTAATTTTTTATATGCATCAATTATTTGTTCTTTTAAATCTTCTGGAAATTCTGATTTTAAAATCAATTCTCTAATTTTCTTTGCTTTATTTTGTAAATCGGTAATTCTATCTATCCTCAGCTCTCTCAAAATTTTATTAATATCTTCCTTTATCTTGTTGTGTTTTAAAAAATACCAATAAGCATCAGATGTTATTGCAAATCCATTTGGAATAGGAACTCCCTTACTTGAAAGTTTTTGGTACATCTCGCCAAGCGATGCATTTTTACCACCAACAAGAGGAACATCTTTTATTGTTAATTCTTTAAACCATGATACATATTTTTGTTTTTTTGTTTTAGACATTTGTTTATAATTAAAAATTTAATAAGTTACATTGAGCCAGGTACAATATCTTTTTCCGGTACTTGTCCTAAAATCAAGGGAAATACAGTTTTTATAATCTGGCTTATCTTTATAGCAATCTATTTTTTTAAAATCATTAGCAATTTTTTTAAAAATATTTTCATCTTCAAATGTAAAATATTTAACCATACTATACTTTGCGCTCGTTCCAAATGGTTCAATTGTAAAATCTTTAAATGCTAATTCTGCTTCACTAACTGAGACTTCTTTTCTTGCAACATTTAATCTTTTTAATAAATTATTTATGCCGACTTCGGCATTTTTATCATAATAATCAATTCTTAGTCTCGCTACATTATTAGATAATATAGCATAACTTTGATTTTCAAATTTTAAAATATTCTGATCTTCTGAATTATTTATATTAACAATATTGATTTTATTATTTTCAAACTTTATCTGGTACTGAAAAATTCTATTATTATAAGACACATCCATATTCCAATTTTTAATTTCTCCTATTTTTTCCTGTTTTTTAATTTGTATTGGTTCAAAATTACAAGAAATTTTTTGCGTTATATTTTTTAAATCTAATTTTATTAAGCTATTTTCTTGATTTACACTAAAATCATAAATTAAATCAGCGCATGCATATTTATCTTTTGTGTTAAAATCTAAAAATAAACCATCCTTATTTTGCCCAATATTAAGTAATAAATTTTGAATTTCTAATTGCTTCTCAGTGACATGTTCTTTTACAATGGGCTGTTTTTTATTGCTAGTAACTATATCATAGTAAATTAGCAATAAAAAAAATGCTATCAATATTACAAATAACAATAGTAAAATTATAATTTTTTTATTCATATATTTATTTTATTATCTCGGACAAAGTCGAGAAATATTTTAAATTTTTTTCAACTCAATTAAATTCATATTTTCCTTCATTCCAACTGGTTGCCCAGTAACTATAATAGCAAAATCACCTTTTTTTGCTAAATTTTTATTTTTTATAAATAAAACTACTTTTTCAATAAGTTCTTCTACATTTTTACACTTAGGCATTTCATAGGAATATATACCCCAAACAACGGATAATTGACGTCTAACTTGTTTGTCATTTACAAGAGCAACTATTTTTGTTTCCGGTCTAAGTCTTGCTATCATTCTTGCGCTGTAACCAGAGTTGGTTGCAACAACAATTATTTTTGCTTCTGTATTAAAAACCAATCCTTTCACTGATTCAGAAATCGCCAAAACATTTTTTGGCTTTTCCTCGGAATTAATTATAACAGAATCATCATAAACGGATTTCTCTGTAATATCTATAACCTTTGACATTACCTTAATCGTTTCAACTGGATATTTTCCAAAAGCAGTTTCCTCAGATAACATTACTGCATCTGCATGATCTATTACAGCATTTGCAACATCAGATACTTCGGCTCTAGTTGGTTTTATGTTTTTCACCATAGATTCAAGCATTTGCGTAGCAACAACAACCGGTTTGCCAAATTCTAAACATTTCAAAATTAAATCTTTTTGTATTATTGGAACTTTTTCTACTTGAACTTCTACACCTAAATCGCCACGAGCCACCATAATACCATCTGATTCTTTTATTATATCATTTATATTCTTAAGCGCTTCTGAAGTTTCTATTTTTGCCATAATTTTTACATTGGCATTTTTCTTATACCTTCTTATGGCCATTTTTAAATCTTTAATATCTTTTCCAGATTTAACAAGGGATAGGGCTACCCAATCAATCCCATTTGCAAGACCAAATTTTAAATCATTTAGATCTTTTTTTGTAAGTGGTTTTTCCTCGATATTAACATTGGGAACATTAATTCCCTTAAAAGAAAAAACAATCCCGCCCTTTACAACATCACACCAGACAACATCTTTTATAATTCTGGAAACTCTTAGCTCTAAAAGTCCATCATGTATCATTATTTTTGCATTTTTTTTGACAATTTTGTGTATAGGAAAAGAAACAGGAATAATTTTATTCCCTGAACCAACAATTAATTTATAATTAATTATCTTTTCAAAAATTAAAACAACTTTTTCATTTTTTTCAATTTTAATACCCAAATCAGAAACATTACCAACTCTTATTTTTGGACCCTGTAAGTCCTGCATTATAGAAAGTGGAATATCTAAAGTTCTCCTTACTTTATTTATATTTTTTATCAAAGATAAATGACTTTTATGAGAATTATGAGAAAAATTTAATCTACAGACATTCATTCCACTCTTTGCCATTTCTAAAAGAGTCTTGTAATCAGATGAAGCTGGACCTATTGTTGCGATAATTTTTGTACGTTTCATAAATATAAAATTACTTTATTTTAATTTTTAAAGACAAATTGTATATATATGGTATTTTCCACTTTCCACCAGACAATGAAGATCTAATAGCTAAAACAGTTATAAGAATAACTATAATTCCCAAAATCCATCCAAACACGGGAATGCTCATCAAAAAAATAACAACAATTTGTATATTTGATAAAACAAACCCTTGTCTTGAATGAAATTTAATAAACTCATCTTTTCCTAGTATCAATGGAATTAAACATGTAATAAATAAATAACTAAGGGCAGCCAATTTCAAATTGTTATTTGTATTATTTATTTCTTGCATATTTATGTTTTGATGATTTGTCAATTAAGTAAAAAAGTCCTCCAAAAATAAATCCTACAATCAAACCCAACAACATTAAAAAAACACTTTCAAATACTACATTAAACAAAGTCCATAATTCTCTATGATAAATAATTTTATAAATAGCAATAAAAAGACCCGAACAAAGCCCAACAGATGCACACATTAATCCAGATGTTCTGGGTATTTGTTTTTTTATTCTTACAATATAAATACTTAAAATTAAAAAAACAATAATTTCGCCTGGAATTCTAATTGCTCCCCAAATAGTCTTTCTTATATCTCCTTGTGATAAAATTATAAATATACTTAATGAGGATATCAAAACTGTTGCTATAATAAAACTCAATATGCGCCATTTAGTATTTATCGTCTCATCTCCTACACTCTTGGTATAAATTTTTTTGTCCTCTATTGGTGTTTGAAAATCTTGATTATTTTTTGTATTTAAATTTTCTTTCTTTTCTATTAAAACATCTTTTTTATTATCGTCTAAAATATTTTCTATGTCATCAATATCTAAAAGATCTACAATATTTCTATCTTTTCCATATTTATCTTCTATTAATATTTCATCTTCTAAATTCATAAAATTAAAAATGAGTAATTAAATATACCTATATATATTATATTGTATTTTTCACATAAATAAAAGCATTATTATACATACATCATGAATATATCTTTACAAAAAAGTAGGGGTGATTTATGAATCACCTCTACTTGCAACACAATAAATCAATTTTACATCATTCCTGGATATCCGCCCATTGGCATGCCAGCATTTGAGTTACTAGAACAATTATCTTTACCTGGAATATCTGAAACAACTGCTTCTGTTGTTAAAAATAATGCTCCAATAGAAGATGCATTTTGTAATGCAGTACGCACAACCTTTGTAGGATCAACTACTCCTGCTTTTACTAAATCTTCAAACTCTTCTTTTTTTGCATTAAATCCATAATTTTGATCTTTATGATTTTTTACTTGATCACAAATTACCGCTCCGTCATTACCAGAATTTTGAGCAATTTGTTTAATTGGCATTTCAATAGCACGATGCAATATATCAAGTCCAACTTTCTCTTCTTTATCTACTTTCACTTCTAATAAATCACTTGAAGCGCGAAGCAATGCTACTCCACCACCTACAACAATTCCTTCTTCTACTGCTGCTTTTGTAGCAGATAAGGCATCTTCTATTCTATGTTTTTTCTCTTTCATTTCTGTTTCAGTTGCAGCACCAACTTTTATCACAGCAACTCCACCAGACAATTTCGCCAATCTTTCTTGTAATTTCTCTTTATCAAAATCAGATTCAGTGATTTCTAGTTCTTTTTTAATCTGTCTTACTCTATCGTCTAATTCTTTTTTATCGCCACGCCCCTCTACAATTGTTGTATTATCTTTTGTTGAAACAACCTTGCGAGCAGATCCAAGCATTTCTAAAGTTGCATTTTCTATTTTTAGCCCAACTTCTTCTGAAATTACTTTTGCTCCTGTTAAAATAGCAAGGTCTTCTAAGATTGCTTTTCGTCTATCACCAAATCCAGGTGCTTTTATAGCAAGCGAATTAAAGATTCCCTTTAATTTATTTACAACGAGAGTTGCCAAAACCTCTCCCTCTACTTCATCTGCTATAATTACTAAATCTTTTCTTCCAGATTGAACAACTTTTTCTAAAATTGGCATAAAATCTTTAAGCGATGAAACTTTTTGATCAGTTATTAAAATATATGGATCTTCTAATTCCGCCTCCATTTTATCTGAATTTGTCACCATATATGCTGAAACATAACCTCTATCAAACTGCATTCCTTCTACAAGTTCTTTCTCTACTCCCAAAGATTGTCCTTCTTCAACAGTTATAACTCCATCTTTTCCAACAGAATCCATTGCCTCAGCAATGATATTTCCAATTTCACTGTCATTTGCAGAAATTGAAGCAACTTGAGCTATTTCCTCTTTTGAATCAACATTTTTTGAAAACTCTTTTAATCTCTTTATAATACTATCTACGCCTTTTTCAATTCCAGATTTAATTGATAATGGATTTGTTCCAGCTGTAACATTTTTTATCCCCTCTGTTATAATTGCTTGAGCTAAAACAGTTGCAGTTGTCGTTCCATCGCCTGCAATATCATTTGTTTTTGAAGCAACTTCTTTTACAAGCTCTGCTCCTATGTTTTCAAATTTATCTTCAAGTTCAATCTCTTTTGCAACTGTTACGCCATCTTTTGTAATAGTTGGAGATCCAAATCCTGAACCCAAAATTACATTTCTTCCTTTTGGACCAAGTGTTACTTTTACTGCATTTGCGAGTTTATCAACACCTGATTTTATTTTTGCTCTCGCATCTTCACTGTATAATATTTGTTTTGCCATATGTTTATTATTTAATTATTATTTTTTAAATGATAAATAAATTTCAAAATTATTTAATAAAACAATTTGTTGAAATTTAAAATTTTTAATTCATTATTCTAATATTGCTATTACATCGCTCTGAGTCATTACTAAATATTCCTCGCCGTCAATTTTAATTTCATCTGGCGCATATTTTCTAAACAAAACTTTATCGCCTATTTTAACTTGCATAGGAATGATATCGCCTTTTTCAGATGCTTTTCCATCTCCTATTGATATTACTTCTCCTTTTTGAGGTTTTTCTTTGTTAATTGTGTCTGGTAATACAATTCCTGACTTTGTTGTTTCATTTTCCTCAATTCTTTTGACAATAATATTGTCGAATAATGGTTTTAATTTCATAGTTTTATAAATTAATTATTATTTATTATTTTAGCAATATAGCTCCTTAATTGCTAATTCTTATATTAATATTATACCAAGAAGGGTCTATTGTCAATACAAAAAGAACTTATAAATAAGTCCTCTTTTTGTAAGAATATTTAAATTAAATATCTAAATTTTTAACACTAGTTGCGTAAGTTTGAATAAACTTCTTTCTGTGAGCAACATCTGAACCCATTAACTTTTCAAAAATTTCATCTGCCTCAATAACATCCTCAACTGAAACTCTTTTCATTATTCTTGTTTCTGGATTCATTGTTGTCTCCCATAATTGCTCTGGATTCATTTCTCCCAAACCTTTATATCTCTGAATTGAAAAACTTTTTTGTTTTTTAGCGCTTTCTTTTTCTTCTATTTCCTCCTCGGATTCATTTTCATTTTCATTCTCAGAACCTTCTTCAACTATTTCTGAGGTATCAATTTCCTGATCAATGCCCAATTCTTTCATTGTGTTTTTTAATTGTTCATCATTGTAAATCCAGGTTACTTTACCAGCGTGTTTAAGTTGATAAAGCGGTGGTTGAGCAATATAAACATAACCATACTTTATCAAATCTGGAAAATATCTATAAAACAAAGTTAAAAGAAGTGTTGCTATGTGAGCTCCATCAACATCAGCATCTGTCATTATTACTATTTTATGATATCTAAGTTTTGAAATGTCAAAATCAGCTCCAATATTTGTTCCCAACGCTACAATTAAAGATTTTATTTCGTTATTTGCGAGCATTTTATCAAGACGAGATTTTTCTACATTCAAAATTTTTCCACGAAGTGGTAAAACTGCTTGAATATTTCTATCTCTTCCTTGTTTTGCGCTTCCCCCCGCTGAATCCCCCTCAACAATATAAAGTTCTGTAAGTTCTGCTTTTCTAGATGAGCAATCAGCGAGTTTTCCAGGGAGCGTAAATCCTTTGAGCGCTCCTTTTCTTATAACAGATTCGCGCGCTGAACGAGCCGCTTGTCTTGCCTGAGCCGCAAGCATACATTTAGAAAGAATTGCCTTTGCATCATTTGGATTTTCGTTTAAAAACGCAGAAAAATAATCTTTAAACACAGAATAAACAGCGCTCCTTACTTCTACATTGCCAAGTTTTGCTTTTGTTTGGCCTTCAAATTGAGGATCAGGAAGCTTAACAGAAACAACAGCTGTAAGACCCTCTTGCGCGTCATCGGAAGTTAATAATCCGTCTTTTTCTTTTAAAATTCCGTTTTCTTTTGAATAATCGTTCAAACATTTTAAAAGTGCTGATTTAAAACCTATTAAATGCATTCCGCCCTCAACTGTTGGAATATTATTGGCAAAAGAATAAATACCTGTTTTAAAATCCTTACAATACTGAAGAGCTATTTCAACCTGAATATTGTCTCTTTCTTTTTGAACATAAAAAATATTTTCTTGCTCAGTTTCGTTATTTGAATTTAAATGTCTAACATACGATGCAATTCCTCCCTCAAAATAAAATGTATAAGATGGTGCTTGTATTATTTTTCCATCTTTTGATTTCCCTAAATCTTCTCTTTCATCAAATACTGAAATTTTTACTCCTCTGGTTAAATAAGCTTGTTGTCTTACATGATTTAAAATTATTTTTAAATCAAAATCTAAAACCGTAAAAATTTCTGGATCTGGTTGAAAAATTTGTGTTGTGCCAGTACCGCTCACCTTTCCCTTTTCTGTCATTAATTTTGTTATTGGCTTTCCTCTTTTATATTCTTGATAATATAATTTATTATTTCTTTTTACTTCTGTTCTAAGCCAAATTGATAATGCATTTACAACAGAAATTCCAACCCCATGAAGACCACCAGAAACTTTATATCCAGAATCTCCAAATTTACCACCTGCGTGTAGTGTACTCATAACTGTCTCAAGAGCGCTCTTTCCAGTTGCTTTATGAACATCCACTGGAATTCCTCTGCCATTATCTGAAACAGAAATTTTTCCACCTGGGATTAATTTTATAACTATTTCAGAACAATATCCTGCCATTGACTCATCAATAGCATTATCAACTGCTTCCCAAATTAAATGATGTAAACCAGCTGAAGCAGTATTTCCAATATACATTCCTGGTCTTTTTCTGACTGGATCAAGACCATTTAAAACAGTTATTTGTTGTGCTGTATATTTATCCTGCTTTTTTAATTCTTTTTTATCGTTCATATGCTTAATATATGCTTATAAATACCTTAAAAATAAAAAAATAAACATCGTTATTATGCTATAATTTTAGCAAAAAATCACCCCAAAATCAAGGTAATTTTAGGGTGATTTATTGTCATTTTATACAATCAATAAAAAACTTTATGTGCTTCAAAATACCGATAATATTAAAACTAAAATGCAACAGTAATTTTGTCAAATTTTGGGTCAAAAAGGTCTTATGCCAAACCCAAAGAGCGGAACAATTGATAATGATATTGAAAAAATGATTAAGGAATTAAAAGCTGGAAAAGAATCATTTAAAAACGATGACAGTGCAAATGTGCATTTAGCTGTTG
>JAKPTO010000021.1 GCA_029555085.1 bacterium
ATTTTCACAACATTTTACTGAAAGAATAAATATTATTCATAGACACTCAAGAGTAAGATGTCCTAATGATAATGCTCATCTTGAAAGATTTAACAGAACATTACAAGATGAATTATTAGATTATTTACCTAAAGATGTTAGTATTATTAATAGATACCTATCAAGATACTTAAAATACTATAATGAAGAAAGATTACATCTTGGTATTAACCTAAAAACACCTAGTCAAATGATTGCTAAGTGTTGCCAAGCTATTGGATAGAAGACGTACCTATAGCGCTATATAACACTATCCTTTATTTTATTTGTCTTCATAACTCTTTCTCTTATTTCATTTTCAACAATACTCCTATCTCTTCCATATTTTAATCTTGATAACTCTTTTATTTCTTTTACATAATTTTGTTCTGGCTTTTCTCTTTGTAGGGTTTCCAAACTAAATGCTGGGGGATTATAATTATCAATTAATAATTTAATATACGCATTAAAAGCTGGCAAATTAATAAGATCATATTCACTAACAACTGGAGCATATTGCTTTGCAACTATTTCCGCATCTTTTACTCCAATTCTAAAACTTATAAATGTTCCCGCATTTCCAAAAACAGCGTCTTTTATTGTTTCATCTCCTTTGTCGATTAACTGTGTAACATATTGATGAGCCATAGTTAAATTTAAACGATATTTTCTTGCCTCTGATAAAATAATCGCTATACTGTCTGTAATAAAATTTTGAAACTCATCAATATAAAGATAAAAATTCTTTCTCTCATCCTCTGCTTGATCAACTCTAGATAATGCTGACATAAGAATTTTTCCGACAAAAACCATTCCTATTAAACTGCTATTTAACTCTCCTATTTTACCTTTTGATAAATTTAAAAGCAGAATCTTTTGTTCATCCATAACTTTTCTAAAACTAAATGCGCTTTTTTGCTGAGAAATAATTGGTCGCATTATATCATTTGAGATAAACGGCGTTAATTTACTTGTGATATATGGCACCATGTTTGCAAGCGATGCCTCTCCTCCTGCTTTCTCTGCTTGCTTTTTCCAAAAATCAGACACTAAATAATCCTTACATTTTGATAATTTATAGTGACGAAAATCTTCATCTGCTAAAACCCTAGGTATTTCAAGTAATGTTGAGCCAGACTCTATATCTTCCATTATGAGTAAAATTGCATTTCTCATGTATTGCTCAAACATTGGCCCACCAGTTGCTTTTAAATCATATAATTTATCAAAAATTTTAATCATTTCATTTATTACAAATGTTTTTTGATCCTGAGTTTCAAATTCAAGCATATTTATCCCAAGAGGACGTTCAGTGTCGGATGGATCGAAAAGTATTACATCTTCAACTCTTTCCTTAGGAACATACTCCAAAATATCTTCAATTAAATCCCCGTGTGGATCTAACACGCAAACTCCTTCTCCATTTTTTATATCCTGAATTGCCATATTAACCTGTAAATAAGACTTACCGGTACCAGATTTACCTATTATATAAACGTGCCTACTTCTATCTTTTTGTTTCATTTTAACAATCCTTGATTCATCCCTATAAACATTTTTTCCAAGAACCAAACCTTCAGTTGGTAAATTAGTTGGAGCTCCCAATTTTTTCGCCTCAAGCCATACAATATTTGGTGTTTCGTTCCAAGAGGATGGTAAATGATAAATTCCAGCCAACTCCTCTGTATTTAAAACCATTCTAAATTTTTCATTAAAATTTCTATAAATAAAATCATTTAATATTCCCTGTTGATTTGACTTAGAGACAACAAAAGAATTTCCATATTGATATAAATTATACTGAGAAAAAGAATTTACAATATTATCCAAATATGTAAGAGCCAAACCTTGGTTTGTCGCATTCACAACAATTCTTATATTCACATCAAGTCCTGCCTTGGAATTTTTTTCTTCAACATACTTTACCATCTCTCTTTCCATTTCAGATAATTGACTTTTCTTTGGATCTAAATCTGGTTTTTCTTCTTCTTTTTTCTTCGGTGTTAAAGAATAAGAAATCTCCCCATAAATTTTATCAGCAACTCCCCAAAAACCATCCATTGTTGACGATCTCTTCGCATCTTTTATACTAGCACCATCAGAAACTTTTCTTGTAAAACTTTGGCTTTTTTTATGCCATTCTTTATTTGCGCTTCTTGCGACTATCTGAATTACAACAGAATCTTCTTTTGAAACCTTTGTGAGAGAATTAATGAGCGAATCCATTGGATCCATTTCCATTTTTTTATAAGTTTTGATTGGAAAAATATAGTGCTCTTTCAGTTTCATATATGCTGCAATGGAGCTACCATGTGGCGTAAAAATATTATAATCATCTACTGGCTCTATTTCAGCGTCTGGATAAACCGCATGCATCCTTTCTTTAAAATAATTAATCTTGCTTTCTAAAACACCAATATAAAAATATATTAAACCGCCTCGCAAAACTATTTCAAGCGAAAAATGATCATCTCTTTGCGCAAGAAAACTCTTCATTCCAGTTTGAGCCTTCATCCCACCTAAAGTGCTATAAAGATTTTCAGCAATAGCAATTTTTTCTTGAATATCTTGTAATCTTACCTCTCTATTGGTGTCGCCATCAGACACTGAAGAAAATTTTGGCACCTTTATTCTCAAAAGCTTTACTGAAAAAGAGGTATTTACCTTTTTTTGCCTAAAAATAGAACTTAAAACAAAAAATATAACCACGAGCAATGTTAATATTAACATTACAAGAAACACAATAATGTATATAGAAATATATTGTCCATTGATATAAAGACCCATATTTTTATTTTTTGTTTTTTAAAGCAATAATTTTGTCAGTTTTAATTTTTGCTTCTTGTTTTATAAAAATTCTATTAACCCCCGGAATAATACCTAACCACTCGATAATTAAGTTAATAATTTTCTTTACTTGAATTTTTGTTTCTTTTATTAGAGTAGAAATTTTACTAGCCACCTCCTCTCCTTTTTTCTTGAATTCTACTTGTTTTTGTCTAGGCATATTCATATAGAGGTCCTTCAAATCTCGTTCTAAAATATTTTCTATATCTTTAGTTAGTTGTATTTCAGATTCATCAAGCACGGGCTGAGATATTACTTGTGCGGATTGTACTGTTTGAGAATCTGTTGGTTTTTCATTCTTCTCCAATGTTTTTGGTATTTCTATATTTTGTGAAAAATCTAAATTCTCTGAACTTTTTTCAGTTGCTGGAATTTGTTCAACCTTTGGAATCTCTAAATTTTTTAATCCTTTTTGCATTTATTTTAATTCATTTTGTAATTTTTATAAATAAAATACAAAATTAAATTGAAAATTAAAAATTTCGAACTAATAATTGCATGAGTATATTATAACACATTTTGCAACTATTATACCATAATGATATAATAAAATCATAATTTTAATAATACATCTACTAATAAGCAATAGCTTTAATTACAAAATTATGGGTCTAATACAAAAAATAAAAGCAAATAATTTTACATGGCTAAATATAACAAATCCAAATTCTGCCTCCATTGAATATTTGAGGCAAAACTTTAATTTCCACCCTCTTGATCTAGATGATTGTTTAAGCGAAACTTTTCGAGCAAAACTCGATGAATATGAAAATTATTTATTTATAGCAATGAATCTCCCAATTTTTGATAGAAAAACAAGAATCATTTCACTATCAGAGGTAGATATTTTTATAGGAAAAGATTTTTTCGTAACAGTAAATGATGGAAGATTAGAACCGCTAAAAAATATGTTTGAAAATTGTCAAATTAACGAATTAGATAGAGTAAAATATTTAAATGATGATGTAACCTCTTTAGCGCGTAATATTTTAAATAATTTTCAGAAATATTGTTTTCCGATTCTAAATCATATATCACAAGATTTACAGAGTGTTGAAAATGAAATATTTAACCATCAAGAAAAAAAGGTGGTAAGAGAAATATTAACTATTAGAAGAAATATAACCAATTTCAGAAGAAGCGTTGAGTCGCATAAAAATGTTATTAAAAAATTATGCGAAATGAGTCATAAGGATTTCATGAAAAATGATTTGCAATTATATTTCAAAAATAATTTAGAACAATCAAAAGAAATTTGGGAAGCATTGGAAAATTTAAAAGAAACTGTTAATGTTTTACATAGTACAAATGAATCTTTAATTTCTTTTAAATTAAATAGTATAATGAAAACTCTTACTGTAATTTCAGTAACGCTAATGCCACTAACCCTTGTTTCATCAACTTTTGGTATGAATTATATAATTCCATTTCAGAAAAAACCTTGGGGATTTTTCTTTGCGATTGGATTAATGATATTATTTACAGTATTAATAGTAAATATATTTAGGGGGAAAAAATGGTTTGATTGATAAAAAACACATCACATTATATAATAGAAACAGCTTTTATTAGCTGTTTTTATATAAACATTATGGAAAAATTAAAATTATACAATACCCTAACTAGGAAAAAAGAAGAATTTACATCAATTAAAAAAGATTTTGTTGGTTTATACACTTGTGGACCAACTGTTTATAATTATGCTCATATTGGAAATTTAAGAACTTATATTTTTGAAGATATTTTAAAAAGAATTTTAAAATATAATGACTACAAAGTGAAGCATGTAATGAATATCACTGATGTTGGACATTTAACTGGAGATCGTGACATGGGTGAAGATAGACTTGAAAAAGAAGCAAAATTAAAAAATAAATCGGCTTGGGATATTGCGGAGTTTTATACAAAAGAATTTAAAAAGAATTTAAAAGATCTAAATATATTAGAACCAGATATTTGGTGCAAAGCAACTGATTACATAAAAGAACAAATAGAATTGGTTCAAATTTTAGAAGAAAAAGCATACACATACAAAACAAGCGACGGAATATATTTTGATACTTCAAAATTTCCGGATTACAATAAATTATCTCATCAAAAATTAGAAAGTTTACAAGAGGGAGCAAGGGTTGAAAAAAATGATGAGAAAAAAAATCCAACTGATTTTGCTCTATGGAAATTTTCACCAAAACACGAAAAAAGACAAATGGAATGGTCTTCGCCTTGGGGAATTGGATTTCCTGGTTGGCACATAGAATGTTCAGCAATGTCCATAAAAAATTTAGGGGAGGAATTTGATATTCATTGTGGTGGAATTGATGCTGTAAATATTCATCACACAAACGAAAGAGCTCAAAATAATTGCTCTGTATTTGATGGCGAAAGCGGAAAAGAAGTTGTTAAATACTGGATTCATGGAGAATTTTTAAATATTGCATCTGGTGACAAAATGGCAAAAAGTAAAGGCAACTTTTTAACATTACAATCCTTAATTGATAAAAATATAAATCCATTGGCTTTTAGATTGATGTGTTTAGGAACTCATTATAGAAAACCTTTAACTTATAGTGAAACAGCAATCCAAAATTTCAATACAACATTAAATAACATAGTAAATGGATACAAATCTATCTTAGAAAAAGTCAATTCCGAAAAAGAAATAGAAGATTTTAAAAAAACAATCAAAGAAAAGGAATACTTGATAAGTGAATTAAGTGAATTCAGAGAAGCAATTAATAATGACATGAATATGGCTGTAGCTTTTAGTTATTATTACGATATTATAACTTCTAATAAAGTTGGATATTCTCCAGAGGAAAGAAAAAAAATAGCATTAAAAATGGATGAAGTTATAGGTTTAAATCTAAAAGATATTAAAATAGAAAAAATAGAAATTCCTGAAAATGTAAAATTATTAGCAGAAAAAAGATTACAAGCTCGCAA
Source organism: bacterium (assembly GCA_029555085.1). Taxonomy (GTDB): domain Bacteria; phylum Patescibacteriota; class Patescibacteriia; order UBA1558; family S5-K13; genus STF1-138. The sequence continues at coordinate 5,809 of JAKPTO010000021.1, forward strand.
AGAAAAAAATTGGATTGAATCAGATAAATTAAGAGATGAAATAAATAAATTAGGATTTGAAATAGAAGATACGAAAAATAATTATAATTTAAAAAAGAAATAAATATGAGCATAGAACAACTAAACTCAACAGAACAATTAAATCAAAAAGAAGAGCTAAGTGACTCAGATAGGGAATTATTAGATTCCATATCTTATAAATATGAACCAAATAGAGCCATTGAAGACAGCATAGTAAGACTTGAACAAGAAGAAAAAATTTATAAAAATCTTGAAGACAATCAACCTGTTCTTATAAGGGGAAATTGGAGATCTGGTAAAACTAGCATGTTAAAATCTCTCAAAAATCATAAATTTGGCAAAGAAAATTCTATATTTATTGATGCTTCAACAATATTTTCAAACTCTATCGATGAATTCAAGAGTAATTTTGGAAAATATCAAATAATAGAATTCTTATCACAACATACTAAACAAAATGAAAATGAAATAGCGGGAGAAATATTTAATAGCAAAAAAACGCCAATAGAATACTTGATTCAATATTTAGATAAAAATAAAGAAAATAATGTTTTTTTAGGAATTGATGAAGTTATTACTCTTGCTCAAAAAAATCCCCAAGCATTAGAATATATTGCGAGTCTTAAAAATATTAACCAAATTAAACTAGCTGTGGTATTACATAGATTTCACTCTTATGAAGAAAAGTTTCAAGAAATATTTAATGGTTTTGAAACTCACTTTTTAAAACCATTATCTCTTGATGAGGTTAAAAAATTAATTACAGAACCCCTAAAAGGAAGCCCTGTAACATTCTCCGATGATGCAATTGAGGAGATCTTAAAATTTAGTGGTGGAAGACCTTATGAAATAAATAACCTACTCAATAAAATTATGTCTAGTTACTCAGAAATAAGCAAACAAAAATTTTCATACATAAAAGAAGATATAGAAGAAGTAGCAAATAATTATTTTGAACTATCTGCTGAAATGAATAATGTAGTATATAATTATGAAGCAATATACCTAAGATCTTTAAGTCAACAAGAGAGAGGGGTGATAGATACACTAGTTAGAGATAAACAAATTCCTATTTCAAATATAGAGAGAAATGTTATTCAACCACTTATTGATACTAGTTTTGTAAAAGAAGATAAGAATAAAAATATTTATACTATAAATGGTTCTTTTTTTGAAACGTGTTTAGAGAAAAACCTCATTAGAAAAAAATAATGTCTAAATCAAATAAAACTTCAAAAAACTTTTGGCTTTCATTGAGAAAGCCAATTTTGGCTTTAGCTCCAATGGCAGGAATCACTGATCCTGGATTTTGCACAATTTGTCGTAAAAATGGAGCTGATGTAGTTTACACTGAAATGATTTCTGCAGATGGCTTGCATCATGATTCTAAAAAAACATTAGAAATGTTAAAAATTCTACCCAGAGAAAAACCAGTTATAGTTCAATTATTTGGAAAAAATCCTGAAAAATTTGTGCGTGCTACAAAAATTGTTACAAAATTAGGATTTTCAGGAATTGATATAAATTTTGGTTGTCCTGCAAAAAAAGTTGCAGGTCATGGTGGTGGTGCAACGCTCATGAGGGATCTAAATTTGTGTTACGATATTATTAAATCAGTTTGCGACAATACAGATTTACCAGTTTCAATAAAAGTTAGAACCTCAATAAAATCAGAAAGTATAAAAAATAAAAATTTAAATACAAAAACAAAGAAAAAAATTATCACCTCGCTTGATTTAATAAAAAAAATTAAAGATTTGCGTGTTTCCGCAATAATGATTCATGGAAGAAGCTATGAACAGGGTTTTAATGGTGAAATTGATTATAATTATATAAAAAATATTAAAAAATATTTCAAGGGAATAATTTTAGCAAATGGAAATATTTATACTCCAGAAAAGGCAAAAGAAACAATACAAAAAACCAAAGTTCAGGGACTTGGAATTGCTCGTGGTGTTTATGGAAAGCCATGGATATTTCAACAAATCAAGGATTATTTAGAAAAAGGTAAATATAAAGAAAAATCCTGGACTCAAATAAAAAAAATAGCGCTTGAGCATGCCAAATTAAATTACAAAGTAAAAAATAATTATGGACTTATAGAAATGCGCAAACATTTACTCTTCTACACAAAAACACAAAAAAACGCAAAAGAAATGAGACGGGAATTAGTTAGTGTAAAAACAATAAAAGATATTGAAAAAATATTCAAAAAGTATTAAAATATACAAATTGTGCCGTCATCGTCTAATGGTTAGGACGCCAGGTTCTCATCCTGGTAATCGGAGTTCGATTCTCCGTGACGGTACCATAAAAAAATCTCCCAAAGGGGGAATTTTTTGTCTAATTATAATAATATAATAAAGTTCAATTTAATAAACTTCTATTTTTACATTTCCAATCCCAGATTTATCAAATCCCAATAACTTCGCACCCGAATAAGATACATCAATTTCAGCTAAATATTTTTTTATTTTTTTGCCATTTTTATCAGTTATCCATTTATATGTATATGGTCCTCTATCTTTTACAATTCCGTAAATTATATTTCCATTTTTTATATTTGTAATTTTTAATTTAGTTCCCAGTTTCAAACTTCTATGAGCTACTATTGTAGGATCATTAACATCAAATTTTTCTCCATTTGCCATTTTTCTTCCCTGAAATTTATTTCCATACCAATATGATACGCCTTCTATGGTTGAAGTTGTTGTTTTTTTATACAATTCGCGTTCTAATAAACCAATTTGTGTATCTTTTTCATATAAATATTTCTTTGGTATGGTCTCATAAGTATAGTTTATAGAAGTGTCTCCTATTCTTGTAGACACAGAATTGGAATTAGCACTTATAGTGAACCTTGAACTTTTTGGTAAAGTAACATAAGTGTAATTTATAGAAGTGTCTCCTATTTTTGTAGCTGGAGCTGTATTTGTACTTTGCGCAGATACGAAAATCGGAACTAGAAATAAACAAAAAATAAAAATAAATTGTAAATATTTTTTCATATGTTTTATTTTGTCATAATTAAGATAAAAACTTATTTACCTCCTGAGTCAACCTGTTTATTATTGACTAAGATTATTATCTTACATCAATAATTATATGTTATTAATTATACAACAGAACTTAAAAAATTGAAAGCGCCGTTCTCTCTAAGGTCAAATGCGACATAGAAACAAATTCATAGGGTGTTTTCATATTTAATGATAAGTGGGGTCTAACCTTATGATAATATTCAATATATTTATTAACTTTGTTTTGAACCATATCTAAATCTTCTTTTT
>JAKPTO010000010.1 GCA_029555085.1 bacterium
ATCACCGCACGTTCATTTAGTGAACAGGACTATTGGTTAACAACACCAATTATTGAAATTGTGGAAAAAACTGATGAATATTGGATATTCAAAACAAATAATTCGACATATAAATTATTAATATGATTTTCAAAAAAAATAAAAACAACACAAGAACATATGGATGAGATAACAATGATCGAAAAACAACGAGAAAAGTTAACAATAGCATATGGTGTTTTGGAATTCCACCGTCAATTACTTACTCAATTGATGTCTAGTAAAACGGAATTTGAAATTGATATTATCCCGCGACCTAGTGGTGGTTTTGTGGTTCTTGATGTTGAATCTAATTCTATAGTTGCACCTCTAGACGCTTGTATTGATATTATTTTGAAAAAAGGATATTTGGTTAGAAAAGATTTTTTTAACATTAGCATATAACGGTAAAAATGTTTGAATAACATGGGACTGGATATTATTGTTGGTAAACCAGAAAAATTAAATGGCAGAGATTTGACCATACTTAAGAATATGATTTATGAGTCATTTTCTAACACCACGCTTAGGTATGTACGAATCGATGAAGATGAAACTGAATTTCTTGAGGTTTTCAAAGATTTTATAATTGATACCGAAGAAGAAGTATATGACATTAATATGTTGTTGTCTGAAAAGGGGTATACATATGAGGATGTGGATTATCAAGATGATTCGTATTCATATCGAAATGATGATTTCCATTGTGGTGATTTCCGTTTCGTAATGAAAGATGGTAATATTCTTACATTTAATAATGTATCAACAATAAGTATTCCATGTAAAGGTATTCTTTATAATAAAATTGGATCTCAAAGAAAAGGGGCTAATCGCGATTTTTATGCCGATGATATGTGGTCATCAAAAATTGTTGTGAAAAAAGATGTTCTTATCGATCACTGGAATCGTTATTTCTCTGGTGATGGGAATATTGAACAAAAAGGATCAGATCTTCAAGTAACAGAAACAGGAAAAATTATTGTTAGTGGAGACGTTCCTTATGGTTTTGGTGTAGAATATAATCTCACGGCAGAAGAAAATAGAAAACGATTTAAAGAAAATATTATTGATATTTTTGTTGAGGGTGAAACATTTGTTGTTTATTGTTAATATTAAAAAACATGAAACAAAATAACAATCGTTATGTGATTGATACTCAAATAAGTGTCAAAAAAGAAAAAGAAGATCATAAAAAGAAAACAAAAGAAGATTTGATATCTGTTATTACAAGTTTAATAAAAAAAATAGAATATCTTGAACAATTAATTTAAAAGATATGAGTTACATAAGAAGTGGAAGTAATCCCGAAAAATTGTATATATGGGGCGATAAACAAAATGCTAATATAATAGCATTTAATGAAGAAGGAATCAAAGAAAATTGGTGTATTCCATTGGATATTTTTAATGGTTTAATAAAAAAATTCCATTGCCACTATCATGATTATCCTTGTAAATATAAAGGAGCACAAGTTGAAGAAGTGTGGGTTTATGAAGGTGAACTTGAATTTACAGATGAGGTAAATCCTTTACTAGATGCCGAATGTAAAATTAAACTTTCATATAAAGAACATTATGTAATAATGTACGAAGTGACATGGAAATGTATTGTTTATTCAAATTTGAAAAGATTTGAAGTCAAATCCCCAGTAATATCAATGCTATCATCCGATCTTCAGAACGCAATAAATAAAGAGATTCGTGAAGATTTGAGGTATGAGGCTATGACAATTCTTCTATTAACAACAGATGAGAATAGAATGGAATTTCTTAAATATCATAGAGAGGACAAAGGTAATCTGTGTTGTCTGGTCATTGACAAAGCAAAGGAAGAACTGGTGAAAGAAAAAAAATTAACACAAAACGAAAATGATGGATTCGGATGGCGAGGATAACAGATTGTCGTCCACATTATTTTGGCTGGCATTTAACTAAAAAAATAAAAAACAAATGGAAATAAACGGATACGTATTAGTTTCAACCGATAAAAAAGGTGAAAAAAGATTTTTATCGGGTAATAGATGGGTGAAAGATTATTTAAAATTAAAATTTTCTGATATTACCCTATTACCAAGAGTAATTGATATTAAAAAATGGCCAAACATTGGACCAACATATTTTAATGCACAAATAAAAATTGACATATGTATTTAAATAAAACAGAAAAAATGAACATGAATTTAAATGAAACAAAATTTAGAATTGGGGATCTAGTATATAAACCAAAAGGTTATAAATTCCCCGGAATTGTTGTGTCTGTATTTAAGAACACCAATGGTGAAACTCGAATTGTTGCAGAATTGGAAAATAATGGAATGCTTCATATCTTTACTGAAGCACAGCTTGAACGTAGACCAAATAAAGAAAAAAAATAAAATGGAAGAAAAAGAAACACTGGATGAATTTCATTATCATGAAGCACTCGATAGATCGTATCTTATTGCTGAAATGATAGAAACCATACTTTTAACACATCCTGTCATTCAAAAACATAGAGACTTAAAGAAGAGAGTTGCCAATGCTCAGCAGTTGATCTATAATGTGTATCAATTAATTGGTGGGTTGGAACTGGCACTTTTTCCTCCTAAAGAATAAATAGTTTTCTCATCTTTTTTCAAGAAAAAACGATTAAAAAAATTTGGATTTCTCGTTTTTTTTACATATTTTTACCGTGTAGAGATGTTTTCGAAAATCATTAACAATTTTGAAAATTATTTTCAATTACTTGGTTTTGATATGTCTGGAATCTACAAAAAAATATATATCAATTCTGAAATACAATATCATCTCAATGAAATTGAAAAATGTGAAGATGAACTTAAAAATATTGGTAAAAAATGATAAAAGAACAAATGCCCGAAAATATTGGTGAATTAAAAAAACTCATTGAAAGATATGAGACAATCACTCTCAAAGAAATAGAAAATGTGTGGACGGAAATGTCTCATTATTATGATCCAATGAAACCGGCGTATCTTGTTTCACGAAAATTGACTGGATTTGGTACCACAATAACTTGTAATGTATGCCAAGCAGTTATGGATGATAAGGACGAGCCACATTGTGGGAAATGTGTATGTGGTAAACAATTAAAAGATTGTCTTTTATATCCATACAATAAAACCTATAAAAAAATAATTCAAGCTAAAACACCAGAAAAATTGTTGGTCGCTTATAGAAAACGTGGGGAACATTTGAAAAAATATTTTAAAGATTTTATAAAATGAAACTGAAAAAAACAACAAGGAACGGTAGATTCGGTAAAGAAATTTTTATTAGTGATTCTAAAGATAATGGTTATACCGCATATTTCTTTGACTTTCCGTTTATTGTCACCCAAGGACAAACAATTAAAGATGCCCAAGACAAACTTTGGTATGCAGCATATGATATTTTTAGTGATTTAATACAAAAGTCCAAAACTAAAATATAAAAAAATGGCAACAGCAAAAAATATTGATGAACTTAAAAGTCTCATTGAAACATATGAAACAATTAGTTTGGAAGATATAAAAAAAGTGTGGTCTTCTATTTTTAACAAGAAAAACAAAAAATCAGATTATCCGGGAAGAGATGTGGCAAAAAATATAACGGGGTTTGGAACTTTTTCATGTATTTTATGTGTAAAAGTAAAAAAACAGTGTCACTATTGTGTTTATGGGGAGTATATTGGGTGTATACTTTTTTCTCATAAAGAGACATATAAAAACATATCAGAGGCAAAAACATCAAAACAGTTATATAATGCATTTCGTAAAAGAGCTAAACATTTAAGAGAGTATTTTAACGACATACTATAAAATGAAATTTGGAAGTATTGAAATAATTGATAATAATGGCTGGAATTTAAATGAAGTGATTCCAGAATGGGATTGGAAAGTAGAAGAATCAAATTTAAAAATACCCCCCGAATTTGGCGTTGGTATTAAAACCCGTTACAATGGTGAGGATTTTACATTTAAACATGTTTTTAATGAAACACCGGTTGTGAAACTTATTGTTACAACTTGGCGGGGCATTTCAACTAATGCTATCCATTATTATGGTTCACTTCAAATCACTTTTCCTGAAATGGAAAAAGATAACCAACCCGGCCATATTGTTAATCTTTATGGTGTAAGTGAAATTCCCATGTTCTCAAATAATAAAATAACATTAACTCGTGTATTAGAACAAAGTGAAATTGATGATGATCCTATAAGACATGAGTATTTTGATGCTGGTGATAATGTTAGTTCATTTTATACACCGGCAAGTGTAATAAAGAGAGGGAAAGAAATGTTTGAAAATATATTTGGCAAGGGCTGGGTCTTGAAAATTGATGAACTTCATTGATTTTTTATTAAAAAATGAAAATAACAGATATAAGTAAAATTGACCCGGAATATCGTGTTCTTAACATCGGCAAATACAATGGATATGTTTATATTTGTCCATATTGTCATCCAGAACGCGTGGAGTTCCACATAAGGGATATTATTGGATTTGGTACTGATAATCAAGGATATGTGGTTGTTGTTAATGAATGTCCAAAATGTTTTGAAAGATCATATCATCATTTATATGATTTTGACACTTATGATATATTTTTAATGATGCAAGACAAACAAGCAAAATTTCTAAATGAAAAAAATTGAAACACTTGGTACGATTTTGTTGTTGTTTGGTATTTCATGCTTTGTTATGGATATTGAATTATTTGGAATTGCTTGGTCAATTTTAAGCCTTTTTGGATCGGTTTGTTGTATATCCGGAATTGTGATTTTAATAAAAACAACATTAAAATAAAAAAATATGAAAAAACAAAAAATTAAAATGAAACCTAATCCTGATGATGTGAAAAAAGTCGTGGATAATGTCATTAAAAACATGCGCGGCAAACATTGCCGTTTTGAGGGTGAATGTGATTTGGCCGGAAATCTCAAAAATACGAGGTTCTGTGCCCCATGCAGTTATTATAAATAATTATTAAAAATTTTAAAATTATGACTGGTTTATTTTTAATCTTATTTTTTTCACTAGGAATCGTTTTGGTTTATTATTTTATAAATTAGATTCTAGATCGTGTGCTGCTTTTTCAACATTGGCTTTTATTATCTTTGGTTTATACCTGGTGGCAATTCCAATCAGTAGAATTACAACTAAAACAAAAGTAGAATATTTCAAACAACTACAAATAACAATCGATCATAATCGAGAAGTTAATAATGATCTCTCAGTATTGGAAAGAATTGAAATCATAAATGAAATTAATGAATCTAATTGGGTAATCTCCAAATGGAAAATGACTGGCCAGAAATGGTATAACAACAAATGGTATTTTCATCCATCAACACAAACAGCTGAATACATAAAATAAGTGAATCATTGTGAAAATAGATATAAGAAAAGGGGGGAATATTATTATCCCCCTTTAATTTGTTCTCCAACATCTAATAGTTAATTTTTCTTAAGGTTTATATTTAAAAATTTTTGAATAAAAAAATTGGAAATTAAAATAATCTATTTATATTTGTGTTGTAATAAAATTAATAGGTTTATCTTTTGATTTTAATATATTTATTGTTATAAAGTTTAAACAAAAAAATTATGAAACTAATTGACACAGTTTTTACGATGCTTAGTGAGCAATACTTAAAGGAATTAAAAAACATAATTCAAGAGGCTGAAGAACTTCAATTACAACCATCTAGTGAAGAATACCTTGAAAAAATTGGAAAAATGTTCGGAAAGGGATATGCCCGATGGTTAATTCTTAGAATGAAAGATAAATCATTAAAAGAAGAAGACATTTACAAATATATGAATTTCTTCAAATATTTCGAACAGGGTAGAAAATTGGGGTATTTTACCTATAATGATATTCTTAAATATAAAAATCCAGAACAATTCAATCGTGAAGCTACCGCAGCCCACGAAAAGTTAATTGGTTTCCAAGGTGAAGAACTGGAGGATAATGAAAAAAATCTTGTTTCACCACAACAAATCCAAACATTGGAGAATGTTGGAATAAAATTTCTCGGATTAACCCCAGATGGATATCAATGTTTTAAGGTCCCAATGGGAGTTCAAGGAAATGAAAAAGCTTTTACAGCATATAAAAATATTCTAGCCCAATGTCAGGGACGAGATAAGGGGGCAAAAATTTCAATTTGCACAATGGCAGATATGGGAACCTTTGATTCGTATTTAAAGGATGATGATTTTTATGTGTTTTTCAATATGAAAGATCCCAAATCACCATATCAATTTCATTATGCTTCGGACCAGTTTATGGATAAAAATGATACGCCGGTAGCATAAAGTGAAAAAACACCAACATATAAAAAACTTTTTCAAATTTATTAATGATAATGATGAACGAAAAATACCAATACAAATTAAATTGGATTTATTTCCTGAATATCTAGATGATGAAGAAAAAGACTATATTTTAACATCAGAAAAAATTTCATTTGAAAAACGAGCACGATATATAAATTATATTAATAAAACAAATAGATGGGATTTTATTGCACCTTTTGGTTCTTTTTCACCAACAACCACCCTTGCCATTAGTAAAAACAATAACGTTTATTTTATTAATTTATCCGGTGAGCAAGATGTTACCGGAATTGATAAATATAAGTTATTTCATACCGAATATTATTACCCAGCAATCCTACGTGGAGGAGAAGCGAGAGCCGCTTATTTTAATGCCTTATTTGAAAAAAATATATTTAAATATATTTTCAAAATGGATGGTTTTTTCGGACCAAATGTGGCCGTGGCAATATTATATAATCCGAATGGATATAACAAAAACAATTATGGCGGACGAATTTTAATTAATCATAATGGAATAGCTGATGTTTCACAAGTTGATCTTTATGATATATTAAAACGTAACGCTTCAGAAAAAGACCTTGCAGCTTATTTTAACACATTAATCGGGCGTGATGATATATGGTATGTTTACAAAAAAAAGCATACAGACGAAATTGGTGATTATTTCGATGCTACTACAATATATAACGAGAATATTCGTATTTATATGTCAGGAGAAGTTATTTATGTATGAATTTAAAAAACCAACATATAAAAAACTTTTTTAGGTTTCTTGAAAAAAAAGAAAATAGAAAAACAAAATTTGTTATTAAATATCGCATTATGCCCGAAGACATATCTGAAAAAGAAATGGATGTTTTTAAACATCATATTTCACCGGAAAAAAGGGCGGGATTATTCAATGGTATATTTAAAAAAATTTGGTATAGTTATGTTTTACCTTTTGATATTGTAGCACCATCTTTAGCTTTAGCCACACAACTGGATAAATTTTTACTTATAAATCAATATGGTGAACCGAATGTGACCGGAATTGATTTAAAAAAACTTAGACAAAATGTTATTAATGATGAAATTCCTATTGGATATTTAGAGGGTTATTTAAATTCAGTACAGGAAAGATTTTTGTATTATAATTTGGATCGTAAATCTTTATCCTTTCTTCCGGAAAATTTATTTCTTATAACAGTAAGTTTATCATTAAATCTAATGATAATTGTTAATGAGAACGGAATGCCGACTACAAGTGGTGTTACCAAAAAAATAAAAAAACAAATAGAAGATATTCAGCCTGACGCATATGAAAATACAATAAATGTTATGATACGTTTTAAAATGATTTAAAATTAAAAATTGAAAACTAATAATCAACATATAAAAAACTTTTTTAGGTTTCTTGAAAAAAAAGAAAGTAGAAATATACCAGATATTACAATATTCATGTTATTTCCTGAAATGATTAATGATGATATTTGGAATTGTTTATTTTATAGTGATAAAGATACGTGTATAGATTTAAGAACAAGATACATTAATAAAATAAGTGGTTTGTTTTTTGATATGATTTTACCATTTAATGTGATTTCAAAACATCACGCATTGGCGTATGATTATGATGAAATGGAATTTTATACCGGTTATATTATAAATAAAAAGGGTGAAGTAAGTGTCAAAGGATTAGATATCAATAAATTTTATGGTGGTTATATTCCAAATTTACAATATATCGTCGCAGCATATGTAAATACATTGAACTGGACAAGATATGACTATATTAAGTATGGTGTTGCGACATTAATCCCAAAAAATATTTTACCCCATCACGCTAGTGCGATTCCTAAAGGCGAGGATGAATTTTATTCAGTTATTGTTGATTTAAAAACGGGATTAAAAGAAACATCATCTTTTGATTTAAAAACTATAGAAAAACTAGTCGATGCCGGATATGGTGCGGCGTATTTTAATGGTATAGTCGTCGGAAATCTTTATTCCGGAATTAGTTTTTATGACGATACCAAAAAAACACTAGTCGGAAAATCACTTGACGGTAAAAAAGTATTGATTGATACTGAAGGAAATCTTATTAAAATATTAAATTAAAATCTTTTCGAAAAATTTGTTTTTTTCATTTTTTTGTAATATCTTTGTTGTGAACAAAAAAATTACAAAATGGAAGTAAAACTTAACAAATTAATTGATAGTCTTATACATACCACAAAACTTGGCCAGTGTAAATGGGAACGTGATTCATGCGGCGATTATAATTTAACACTCAAACACGTCGTAATATCTTTAAAATACACACCAAAACAAGGTTTAGTCAACAATGTTATATCTTTAGTCTTACGTGATCGTCTTAACATTGATATAAAATATGCCAGTATTGTAAAAGAAGACGATGATAATAAAAACAATCTCAGTAAATTATATACACTTGTGGTTGCAGACTATAACAATTTCATAGAAGATGTTATTCAAGAAACATTAAATGAAATTGGATTTATTGAGTCGTGATTAAAAACAAAAAATAATAATATGATTACTGAAAAAATAATCGACAAACTCATAGAAAAAACAAGAAATAATCAATACATTTGGTATTATATTCCTTGTGAAAAGAAATTTCGACTCTCTTTGAAAAATGGTATATTATATATGTCTTCTCGTTTAATTGATTCGTTAGAAAACACAAAATTCAATCATATATTACAAATTGAAATAGTACAAATTAAGTTAGAAATATATAATAACAATTATAAGCCTGAAAAACTTATAGATGTAATAAAAGCCAAACATGAAAATTCTAACCTTAATATTTTATATGATCTTGTAGAAAAACAAACACAAAAATATATTGATGAAGAACTTCAAAAAATACAAAATGAAATCGATGAATAAATTTTTTTTTCAGAACAAAAGAAACACGAGAAGTTTGTTAATTTGGTTATCTTTTATTGTACTAATATCAGGTATTATATTAATACTTTATCCTATAATAAGTGAAATTAAATCTTTTGTCGCTCTATTTTTCTTGGGTTTTGGTGCCGGATTCTTTGGTGCTAAAATTTACTTTCCTTTACTATATAAATTAAAAAGAAAAAAACGTCAAAAGAATTTTATAGATAGTATTAATAAAAATTAAAATCATGAGAAAAATTTTTGTTACTTATGAATTGGCGGAAAAATTAAAAGTTATTGGTTTTAACGAATCATGCATTTTCAGTTATGACAAAGATAAACAACCGAGACATAATCTATTTTATTCCGAGGGTTTATTATCACTTGATTGGTCTAAAGATAGCCCAAATTTATTAGCCCCATTATGGGAACAAGTTGCTACTTGGCTCAGAAATGAATATCAAATCACAGTGATTGTTGGATTTTCATTAAAATTAAAAAAATGGGACGCACATTCAAGTGACTTAAAATTATATGGTATTGAATATATCAAACAATATATGTGGAAGGAATTATATGACCAGCCAAAATTCGACACATATGAAGAAGCCCTAGAATACGGAATTACAGAATGTATAAATAAAATCTGGAAAAAATATACATATATACCCGATCCAACTAGTAACACATCCGATATAACCAAGTCAAAAATGTTTGAATTTATTAAAAAATCAACACCAGATCTTGTCTCTGTTATAGATATGAAACTAATTGGTTTTGGTGAAAGTAGTGAGGAAATAAATAGTCATTATCTGGTTAAATGTATTGTCGATGGTATCGATTTTACAAATCCATTCGAAAATCGTGACTTACAGTCAATCGAAAGAACTTGCCGGGTCGATGCTTTAACATTTCAAAACTGGTTAAAAAACGAATTAACAATTAAATGGATTTAAAATGTGGAGAAAAATATTATTCGTTTTATTAATACCCGTATTTGTTGTGTTTTATTTTTTGTGGACAATTTTATCACCAATATTTTTATTAATCTTTAACTGGAATTATATAGATTTTTTCTATTTTGTTTTAAAAAAATATCTTAATTTAATTAATGTAACAATCGAATAAAATATATTAAAGATATTAATGAATAAAGAAGAAATAAAAATAGGTAATGAAAAAATAGCCAATTTCTTGGGGTGGTATCAAGACGAATCAGAAAGTATAAATTTATATTTTCAAAAAACAGACACAACAAAAAAATGTGTGTTTGATATTTTATCATCACCAACTCATGATTTACCATTTCATAGAGACTGGCATTATATATTTCGAGCTGTGGAAAAAATTGAAAATATGGGATTTAGCGTTACCACAACAAACAATAATCACGATGGTGAAATTATGTTAGAAAAGGTAGATATTGGTTATGAAATGGACAGTGATTTTTATACTCAAATATCAGGACAAATTAACGAACCCAATAGAGGTGTCCGGTCTTTTCGAATAGAAAGAGTTGATTTTGGAAACAGACTTGAAGCTCTTTGGAAAACAATTGTCACATTCCTCAATTATTATCAAGATGATAGTGTTAGATATGTTACAATAACAATTAATCAATATTTTGAATAATGAAATATCCACTTAAATTCAAAGACATTGGTTTGTCATCACATGTATATCTGTCTCAAGAAAAAGGTCTGGAATACATAAAAAAATGGATGACCATTACAATGAATAAAATTTATGAACAACAAGGACAATTGGATTATTTCTTGTTCTTTATCAACGATAAATTACAAATACATCTTGAAATTATACCACCTCAACAACTTTCCACACCTGAAGGTAAAGAAGAAATAAGAAAAAAAATAAAAATAATTTGTTCTTATCAAAATGTCATCGCCGGCGGAATAAATGATTTTTTAAATTATAACAAGAAAAATAAAAATAAACAACCTGTTATTATATCAATATTTTCGACTGCAACCAAAACCACCTTGGGTAACACACTCAATGATACTACAATTAATAAAATGTTTTCAAGTTTATTTGAATAGTGATAATTGAAAAATATATAAGACATGAATGAAATTCCAGATCTCGAAAATTTAAGACAAGAATTACTTACTTTTCCAACAACAGAAGATGCGTTGAATTATTTGAAAAAGAAACTAATTTGCACCATCACGTCATTCTTTAAAAAACATGGTCCATTACCTTCAATGGTGTTTTTCGTCACTAGTGACTTATATCCGGAATTTATATTGATTCCCAGCATTGGACTTGAAACACCTGAAGGTAAAACAGCATTAAAATATACAATATTAGATATGTGTAAAGACCCAAAAATCATTGCTGCAGGAATGATTGTTAATGGTAGTGCGAAAATATTAAAGAATGAAAAAAATGATGAGACACAAAAAAATGATTTTGAAGATACACAAGATATAATCATGTTAATTTTTTCAACACCAAGTAATGAAGAAGCAATTACATATTATGTTAATTCTGAAACCAAAACTATTTTGGGAAAAACATCATTTACCAACGTTCAATGTGGTGGAAAATTTTCAAATTTTTTTGAATTGAGAAAAGCAACTATGAATTAAAAAAAATATATTAAACACAAACAATGTTTAAAAAATTTAAAAATAATGGAAAAAACAGTTGAAATTAATGTACCAGATGGTTATGAAATTGACAAAGAAAAGTCGACTTTCGAAAAAATAGTATTTAAGGCTATTGAGCAAAATCTTCCAGAATGCTGGGAGGATTTGAAAAGTATTGAAGGATATTATATGGAAATAATATAGATACTGTTGTTATATTTTCTATAAGACACACTCTTGCCTTTAAATCTCCCGAACTCAGAGATAAATTCATTTCCTATCCTAAGATTAGAGAACTTATTATAAAGGCAATACCATTATTGGGATAAAATGTAATTTTAAATAATATAAAAAATGAGCATACCTCTTACTCGTAAAATCAAATTATCGGTATACGTTCCAAATACCATTACAGAAGAAAAAGAAAGACACGAATACAAAACATTTGTGTGGCAACTTTTGAGAAAGGTAAATCAACAAAACTATGAATTTCATAACCTATTGGTAAAGAAACTTATTGAACTTGATTCCGTTCTCGAAGGACGGCTTACCGAAGACGATAATTTCATCGAAATTCGCAACCGTTATTACTCAGATAGAAAAGATAAAAAAAATCAACGGGAGTTTTTTGATTATATCAGAATGAAAAAAGATGAATTGATTAAAGAATTTGGTGGAAAAAATCTACATGGGTACATTTATACCTATTTGAAAAATTATATTAAATCCCTTCCAGAAGAACAACAATTCATGGCATCATATACTTATGGATCCATTTCAAAAAATGTTGTCGACAAATACACTAACGATCAGTTCGATGTGTTTAGAGGTGTAAAAACTATTGCTACGTATAAAAATACACAACCGATACCAATTAACATTATAGGACATGTCAAAAAAAATGAAAAAGGTGAGTTATATAAAAACACCGGAAAAGAATGGTTTAACAAATATGATGACATTTATACATTCAAATTTAAATCAATTAAAAAACACGAAATTGAATTACAACTTAATTTTGGAAAAGACAGATCAAATAATCGAATAATTGTCGATAGAATTTATAATAACGATCCAAATTATAAAATTTGTGATTCAAAAATCCAAGTCGTTGGAACAGAAATTTTTCTGTTACTAGTGTTTAAACAATTTGTAACAAAACGAGAATTAGGTCTTGATGTTAGAAAAGTAATTGGAGTTGATTTGGGTGTAAAAAATGTGGCTACAATAGCAACAAATTTCTCTGATCACATAGAAATAATTGGCGAAGGTGAGTTTGTTTTGATGAGAACTAAATTACAAATTGAAAAACAAAAAAGATCTATACAAAGAAATTCAAAGTATTCTAGAGGTGGACATGGAAGAAATAGAAAATTACAGAAATTAAACGAATACAGAAATTATGAACGTAATTTTCGTTCAACATTTAATCATAAAATATCGAAAGATGTTATTGAAATTGCAATAAAACATGGGGCTGGACAAATTAATATTGAAGATCTATCTTCTATTCCATTAAAAGAAAAAAATAACAGAATACTTAGATTTTGGTCATATTATGACTTAATACAAAAAATTATATATAAAGCTAAACGAGAAGGTATAATTGTTAATTTGATTAATCCCAGTTATACCTCACAAAAATGCCATCAATGTGGTCAAATCGGAAACAGGCCAAAACAAGACACATTTTTATGTACCAATCCCACATGTAAAGCATTCAATGAACCAATTAATGCCGATGTTAATGCCGCCAAAAATATTGCTAAAATATCACTATAAAAATTTGGTTTTTATGATATTTTTTCTTATATTTGTACAAAAGTTCTTTGATATATTGGAAATTACCTTTTTAATAGGTAATTGGGGCGGTTGTGCGTCCATAAAGTTGAGGGAGTGTCCTAAGAAATTAAAATCGAACAAAGACACATATAACCACTCACTAAGTACCCTTTTTTTATTTAAAAATTTTCGAACAACAGCCACAAAATCACGTGTTTATTCATCGGTATGTTGGGGATGATAACAAAAATCTGGGTATACACAACAACACATTGGTTCATCCACGTATTTTTAAATAATAATGAATTGTATCATAATAAAATTGACAAAAAATGAAAGTATATCAATTATCTAAAATCAATGGCTATTATTGGTGGACAGGGACATCAATACTAACCACAATACCAGAAGAAAATTATGAATATAAATGGACTTCTGATTTTAAATTTGTTGAACAATTAAATGGAAAGAAAATATGAAAGTATATGTAGTTTATCAAGAAAATGGATTTGGTGGTTCAGAAGTTGCTGAAATATTTTCATCACGGAATATAGCAAGAGAATATGTTATTGATGAAATATTTGGCAAAAATCAAGCGTATAAAAACAAGACAGAAAACGTATTAAATAATTGTGCCGACCAGTTTATTCACGAACACGATGTTCTTTTTAATTGGCGGTAACGATCCGGTGCTATGAGAAGGCCGGGAATTTGAAATACTTACTTGTCAACGAAGCGCAAACACCCGGCTTTTTTATAGCACGTGTTAACGCCTGTTTTTCATTGCCTTTCTTATTTAGAATCAAAACAAATTACAACGATTGTTGTAAAATAGTTGTCAAAACATTTGGAAGTAATACAACAAATGTTGTATCTTTGGTGTATACAAAAACACTAAAAATAAACAAAATGAAAGCACTTCAAATTATCAACAAATCAAGCGTAGAAGTAGAAAAAATGTATTGGACACCAAATCAGTATGATGTGACAATTAAAAACTCAAACGGAGTTCATGTTTTTGGTGTTAAATTAACATCAGAAGGAACATTTGAACTTTTTAACTATCAGTTTAGCGAAGCAAATCAATTGTTAGTTGATAGTATTAAACCATTTATTTTATTTGAAATAGTTGACGTTGAATCATGCAATGAAATGCAGATTGCATTCCCTACAGAAAAATTAAACAATGTAAAATCATTGGAAGATATGATTTTTGATTCTAAATCAGAATGGGTTAATGCAGGTTGCCCAGTTAGTACTTTTGCTGAAGAACAATATAGCGATAGAAATTATTAATCATGAAAAAACAAAATTACCATGAAGCTGAATTGGGCAAAGTGCCTGATTCAGTTAAAAACATCGAGTTTAAAGGAACTGTTATTGATGCTTCGGACTGCAAAGAAAAAAAGATTGCTGATATTTTATCAGGTAAGCATGATAATGACTTTATCGACAAAGAGAAATTCCAAAGAAACTCTTATTATTTAGCGTATCACAAGGCTACTGAAATGCTCAACTGGGCAGAATTAAGTAGAACGCTTGCCGGTGATCGCTCGTCGATAACAAAAGAGCGCATTCCTCAAAAGCATATTCAAAAAATTGACGAATTACGAAAATTAATGTCAGCGTGGATTTTAGAAAATGATCCGCAATTCAATCGCTAACGCTGCGCCCTTAAAATAGGCGTTAACGTTTTGCGTGTATAAGAAGTGGTGGAATTTGAAACCGAAACTTTCAACAAACGCAGAACTTAATTAGAATTAAAAAACTTTAAATTAACCGAGAAATCCGCCATTTTTTATACACGCTGTTAGTGGCTGGGCTTTCT
>JAKPTO010000026.1 GCA_029555085.1 bacterium
GATAAACTAAAAGGAAATCATGAAAATTGGACAGATGAACAAAACATAATAACACCATTTGAATCTGGTTCTGAGATATTTGGCCATTCTAAGATGTTTAAATATATTTTTAGAGAAGACATTACTAAACATGATGCTTTATATGACTTTTTAAGAATAATAGATTTGTATAATGCATCTGGATTATCTTCAAATGAATTTTTTAATAACATACTACAACAAGTTAAAGATGATACCTCTAATTATGAATCTGGTGCTTCATATCATTTATTAAATAATATTGCTAGAAATGTAAATATTAATTTTGAAGAAACATTACAGAAAGCAAAACAATATGAATTACCAACACTAAATCAACTATTAGAAAGCATATCTAGTTCACAAGACATCTTTTCATCTTGGAAAATGTTAAAAAAATACAATGAATTATGTAGTATCTTAAACAAAAGTGAAGTATTAGAACAGTTAAAAGGATTAAAAGAAACTGGGGGAAGTATAGATCTGCATAACTACATAGAAACTTTAGCATTTCATCCAAACATTGCTATGGCTAAAGTTATACAATTCTGGAAAAATCCAGAAGAATTTTTAGAAATTAATGACACTCTCACACCAGATGATGTTCATAACAGAAAAAAACCATCCAACTATGTTGATATTCCAAACCTTGATTTATCAGCTAAAGAGCTAAGAGATGCGCTTGTTGAGGGTTATTATGATCACTTACAAGTATTTGAACCGCTTGAAATTAATTACAAAATACTTACTGAAGGTAAATACAAAGATAAGGAATTAAATGAATTAATATCAATAGCAGTAGGAAAAAGAAGTGAAAGAATAAAAGGAGAAGCAAAGAATCCAGATAAACTATTTTCTGAATTTCAAAAACTATTTAAAAAAAATGGAATAAATTTAACTGAATATCTTCGAGATACAGCAGTTGATAAAAAACAACAAGAAGATGTAGTAAATAGCATAAAAAAACAAATAATGGATTTGGTGTATGATAAAAATATTGGCCTTAAAGATGATAGAAAGTTTGAAGAATATCGTGCAGTAATAAATTTAAAATCAGATCCAAATGGTGTTGTTGCTGGTAATGATACTGCTTGCTGTATGCCATTTGGAAGTGGAAAAAACAATATATATACATTTAATCCAATTTGTTCACTATTTACAGTTCGAAGACTTGTATCAGTAGATGAAAATGGAAAAAAACAATGGAAAACTGTTGCTCAAAGTGTTTTGACAGAAAACATAGACATAGAAAAAAATATATCAGGAGTAATAGACAAATTAAATCAATCTGATGTACATATGCACGATATTGTAGATGATCAAGCTTTGTTAGATAAACCAGGCGTGATTACTTGCGACAACATAGAGGTTGAGCATAACTTTGAATCAAAAGCAGGTAGTTTTAACATATTAAAACATATATATTTAGATTATTTCAAAGAATATATTAAACGATTTGCAAAAACACATAACCTAGATGAAAACAGGGTAATAGTAGGATTAGGAAGCACAGATGCAAATATTTCATATGATAGAATAGAAAATACATATGCTCCAAAAGCACCTGTTGGTTACAGTGATAATTTACATAATAAAGCTATGTTACTTGACTTAAGTAAATATCAAGGTAGTAATATGTTTGCATCAAGAGATGTAAGAATTCAAGAAAAGAAAGCAAAAATAAAAGAACAAGAACAAATTGATTTACCTAAAGGTGTTACTGAACTTACATTTAAAGATTCAATTCCTGTTGCATACATAGAAGGAAAAGCATACAAAGATAATCAAAAATTGATTGAATATTTACATAACATGGAAAATGCTTTAATTGCCAAAGATGTTTACAATACTTACAAAGGTAAACCTAATATGAGCTTTAAATACACTGGAAGTGATAGAAAAATGCATGGATATATTCTTGCATATGAAGGTAAGATGGATAAAGAAGATAAGGACTCAAAAGATATTGTTTATGTATCAGATCTTGCTTCAGATGGTAATTTAAGAGCCGGAGGATCATTAATACTAGCTTTTGCAGAAGCATACAAAAAACACCATATTGATAAAAATAATATAATTCCAATTCTTGCCCAATTTAGAGAAAAAACATCATATCAGATTATAGCTAAACAACTAGAAAAATTGACTAAAGATACTGGTATTGAATTTGAAACAGAAGAATTAGATTCTTACAAAGTTGGAGATGATACAATGCATGAAGTGATTATACGGAAGAAGAAATAGATAGTTTTAGGTGTTGGTTGTAAAATTTATTTACGACATTCAAAAATACACAACTAATCTGTGTATTTTTATTTTATATTTATTCATAAATCTGTTATAATTACATTATAAAATTAACTACAACAAATATGTTATTTTTTCGTAAAAAAAAGAAATTATCCGATGCAATAATACTTACAATAGCGCTAGTAATCCCTCAAATAGCTGGACTAGTTGGTTCGCTTTATACAATACCAAATATAAAATCATGGCACTCTTCTTTAAACAAACCATGGTTTAGTCCACCAAATTGGATCTTTGCTCCTGTATGGATAATACTTTTTTTATTAATGGGAATTGCATCATTTTTGGTTTATAAAAGCAATAGCAAGTTAAAAAATAAAGCACTACAATTATATTTCGCGCAACTTACATTAAATATAATGTGGTCTGTTGTTTTTTTTGGCGCACACAATCCATTAGGTGGTTTTCTCGTAATAGCTGCATTGTGGATTGAAATAGCATATACAATGGATGTCTTTTACAAGGTTAATAAAACTGCTGGTTATTTATTTATCCCATATTTTTTATGGGTAACATTTGCATCAATATTAAATTTTTCAATTTATATTCTAAATTAATCATTATATATAAATAAATGAAATCTAAAAAACAAAACAACTGTAAAGCATTTTGTGCAAAAGGAAAAGAAATAATAAATAGTATCAAAAAAATCACAAAAGCAAAAAATGCAAGAAGAATAATAATAAAAAATTCAAAAGATAAAAAAATTATTGCAATTCCGCTTGCAGTAGGAATAATTATAGTGATATTAATACCTTTATTAATTGCGCTTGGAATCCTCGTAGCTCTTATTACAAAATGTACAATTATATTTGAAAAGAACCAAGAAAAATAATGACAAAAAAATTTAATATTCCCTTTGTGAATTGTCATACTCATGCTTCAATGATTGCTTTCCGTGGTTTAGCAGAGGATATGACGCTAGACAAATGGTTAAATGATTGTATTTGGCCAAAAGAAGCAGAAAATGTAAATCAAAAATTTGTATACAAAAATTCACTACTTGCTATAAAGGAAATGAAAAAAAATAACATATCAATTTTTGCTGATATGTATTTTTTTGAGATGGAAACCGCTCGTGCTTGTGAGAAATTAAAAATGCATGCAGTTTTAGGCGAAGGAATACTAGATTTCAAAACTCCCAGCGCAGAAAACTCCGAAAAAGCACTTAAAATAACACGAAAATTACTTGAAAAATATAAAAATAATCAATATATAAAAATTTCCGTCTGTCCTCATTCAATTTATACAGTTTCAAAAAAAACCTTAATAAAAGCTAAAGAATTGGCAAAAAAATATAATTCGATTTATCATATTCATTTATCTGAAACAAAAAAAGAATTTGATGATTGTGTTAAAAAAAATAAATGCACTCCAGTTGAGTATTTGAATAATTTAAATATTTTGGACAACATGACGCTTTTAGCTCATTGTGTTTATTTAACTGATAATGATATAAAAATTTTAGCAGAAAAAAAAGTAAATGTTTGTCACTGCCCACTTAGTAACTTGAAATTAGGTTCTGGAATTGCGCCAATTTCAAAAATGATTGATGCTGGAATAAATGTATGTTTAGGAACAGATGGACCAGCTTCTTCAAATAGATTAGATATATTAGAAGCTGGAAAGTTTGCGGGATTATTACAGAAAGGAATTACAAATGACGCATCGGTTCTTCCCGGAAAATTAATTCTAGAAATGATGAGTGTAAACGGATTAAAAGCGCTTCACATAAATGAAATAAATGGAAAAACCATAAAACACATTCAAAGACAGATTGATGAAATGAAAGATTATAGTTTTATTTATAATTTAAATATAAACGAATTATAAATTTTAATAAATCTGGACTAATTTGATCTATTTTTTATTTATCTTATATTTTGCTATAATTCCTATATGGAAACACATAAAGCACCACTTGCTGATCGCATGAGGCCTCAAAAATTTGAGGATTTTTTGGGTCAAGATGAAATATTAGGAGAAGGAAAATTACTGCGTCGCGCAATTGAGCAGGATGTAATTCCGTCAATGATTTTCTGGGGACCGCCAGGAAGTGGGAAAACAACGCTTGCGTCAATTATTGCAAAAATTACAAAATCAGAATTCAAGGAATTAAGCGCAACTCAATCTGGCGTAAAAGAATTAAAAACTATAATTGACAAAGCAATCGAAGGAAAAAGATTAGGACTAAAAACAATTTTATTTATTGATGAAATTCATCGCTGGAACAAAAAACAACAAGATGCATTACTCCCACATGTAGAAAGGGGGAATATAATTTTAATCGGGGCAACAACAGAAAATCCAAGTTTTGAAGTTATAAGCGCCCTACTTTCACGATGCCGAGTTTTTGTTTTGAAGCAACTAGAAGTAGAGCATTTGGAACAAATTATAAAAAACGCATTAAAAGATAAGGATAGGGGATTAGGCAATCTTAATTTAAAAATTGATAAACCAACAATAAAACTACTAGCTCAAATGTCAAATGGCGATGCAAGAACAGCGCTCAATGTAATTGAATATGCGTCTACATTTTCAAAAGACAATAAAATCACAAAAAATGAATTAAAAGAAGCATTTCAAAAATCATATTTAATGTACGATAAAAACGGCGAAGAGCATTATAATGTTATTTCAGCGCTTCATAAATCAATGCGTGGTGGAGATGCAAATGCATCCATTTATTGGCTTGCGAGAATGATTGAGGCGGGCGAAGATCCACTTTACATTGCAAGACGAATTATAAGATTCGCATCAGAGGATATTGGACTCGCAAATTCTCGCGCACTAGAGCAAGCTGTCGCGTGTTATCAAGCATGTCATTTTATAGGATATCCGGAATGTAATGTAATTTTAGCTCAGGCAGTAGTATATATGGCAAAATGTAAAAAATCAAATGAACTATATACTGGATACAACAAAGTAAAAGATGATGTAATTAAATTTGGTAATTTACCCGTCCCACTTCATATCAGAAACGCTCCCACAAAATTAATGAAAGAATTAGGATATGCAAAAAATTATAAGTATAGCCCTGATTATAATTACAAAGAAGAGCAAACTTATTTACCAGAAAAATTAAAAAATAAAAAATATATCAAGTGAGGTTGAAATAATAATTTTTTCAAATTTCATATTTCGAAATTATTTTAAACTTAATAATCTAAAATTATGTTGACACTAAAACAAGTCAAAGAAAACAAATTTGTTCAAGAATTCATAACTCAATCAGAAAAATATTTAGACGCAATTGGTTATACAGATCATGGTAGACGTCATGTTAATATTGTTTCAGATCGCGCTAGATCGCTCGCAAAAGCGATTGGATTATCCGAACAAGAACAGGAAATGTGCGCAATTGTCGGCTATTGTCATGATATGGGAAACTTCATGGGCAGAACAAAGCATCATTATTGGTCTTCCATGCTATTTATGCAAACATTTCTAAGAGAAACTGATGATCCGCAAGAACTAGCAACAATTATGCAAGCAATTGCGTCTCATGATAAAGATGAATTAAAAATTGTAAGCGCAGTTTCTGCAATTTTAATTCTTGCTGATAAATCAGATGTACACCGCACCAGAGTAAAAACTAAAAAAACAATTGATAGAAATAGTGACATTCATGATAGGGTAAATTACGCTGCAATAAAAAATGATTTTTCTGTTAATAAATTAAAAAAAGATATAAAATTAAAAATCCAAATTGACACAAAACTTACGAACGCAATGGATTATTTTGAAATATTTATAGCGCGTATGACATTTTGTAAATTAGCAGCTGACTATTTAGGTTATAATTTCACTCTTATAATAAATAATTTTAAATTATCTTAAAAAATGAAAAATAAAACTCAAATACTTTTAATTCACGGTGGATCAACTTTTAAAAATTATAAAGATTATTTAAAATTTTTAAAAACAAGAAAAATATCAATAAAAGAAAAAATTGACTGGCGAAATGAGTATCTTAGCAATGCGCTAGGTAAAAATTTTGAAATTATAAAACCAAAAATGCCATCAAAAGATAATGCAAAATACAATGAGTGGAAAATCCATTTTGAAAAATATTTTCAATTTATAAAAGATAATATAATCTTAATAGGAATTTCATTGGGGGGAATATTTCTAGCTAAATATTTATCTGAAAATAAATTTCCTAAAAAAATATTATCTGTTTATTTGATTTGCCCTCCATTTGACAATACATTATCAAAAGAGAATTTAGTTGGAGGATTTAAATTAAAACCAGATTTATCAAAAATAGAAAAGAATTGTGATAATATAAAATTATTATTTTCAAAAAATGACGATATTGTACCGATATCGCACGCTTATAAATATAAAAAATTGCTAAAAAATGCAAAAATAATAATATACAAAAATAAAAATGGGCATTTCAAAATATCAAAATTTCCCGAACTTATAAAGATGATAAAAAATGATCTAAAACATAAAATAAAAAATACTAAATAACAAATTAATCGAAAATTAAAAATAGTAAATTAAAAATATTTTCACATTTGACAAAATAAAAATATTCGTTCTCAGCGAATTTTTTTAAATTTCTAAAATACTAGACATTGTGGTAAAATATATATATTAAACACTAAATAAACAAATGTACCTTTTCTTTGATACAGAAACAACCGGATTACCAATTAACTGGAATGCTCCTATTTCAGATTTTTCTAACTGGCCAAGAATAGTTCAAATCGCATGGGCTCACTATGATGAAAATGGCAAAGAAATAAAATCTAAATCTTATATTATAAAACCTGAAAATTTTTTTATTCCAATAGAGTCGGCTAGAGTGCATGGAATCACTACTGAAATAGCAAACGAAAAAGGCGTTGCTATAAAAGCTGTCCTAAACGAGCTAACTAGAGCATTAAAAGAAGCAGAATATTTAATAGCTCATAATATAAGTTTTGACGAAAAAATTGTTGGCGCAGAATACTTGAGAAAAAATATGCCCAATGCAGTTCAATTTAAAAACAAAATATGCACAATGGAATCATCGGTTGATTTTTGTAAAATTCCAGGGAATGATAAGTATAAATTTCCGAAACTTGAAGAACTATATTATATATTATTCAAAAATCATTTTTCAAATGCTCATGATGCGCTTGTAGATGTAAAAGCTTGCGCAAAATGTTTTTTTGAACTTAAAAAATTAGGTGTTATAAAAATTCATGAGAAAAAACAAGAAATAAAATCTCTATTACAACAAAGTATTTTTAACTTTTAATTATGAATTTAGAAAAATTGGAACAATTATTAAAAGACGAAAAAAAATATCGTCTTTTTCAGATTAAAAAAGCAATTTTTGTTGATTTAATAGAAGACCCACATTTGATTTCATCTTTACCAAAAGAACTCCGTGAAAAATTAAACAAAGAGCTAGATTTAAAAATAAATGCTAAACTTTTTGAGTCGCAAAAAACAAACACAAAAAAAATTTTAATAACATTAAATGACTCATCACAAATTGAATCAGTTTTAATGCAATATGAAAGCGGTAGAAATACGGTTTGTGTTTCTTGCCAAGTTGGTTGTCCGATGAATTGTTCATTTTGTCTTACGGGACAAATGGGATTTAAAAGAAATTTAACTGTATCTGAAATAATAGAACAAGTTTTGTACTTCCAAAGATTGTTAAAAAAACACAATGATAGTGTTAAAAATATCGTATTTATGGGAATGGGAGAACCAATGTTAAATTACGAAAATGTAATTAGCGCTATAAAAATATTAAACGATAAAGATGCTTTTAATATTGGTGCAAGAAAAATTTCAATTTCAACCTGTGGAATAGTTAATGGTATTAATAAATTAGGAGATGAAAATATTCAATCAAATTTAGCAATTTCACTTCACGCGCCAAATGATAAAATAAGATCAAAAATCATGCCAATAAACAACAAAGACAATATTGAAAGCATACTAAAAGCTGTGAAAAATTATATTAAAACAACAAACAGAAAAGTAATGTTTGAATATGCTTTAATAGATGGAATCAATGATAGTGAAAAAAACGCTCTAGAATTAGCAAAATTAATGAAAAATAAACTATTTATGGTAAATCTCATAAAGTACAACAAAACCGGCGTTTACAAATCGCCAAAAACTGAAGTTATAAAAAAATTTAAAGATATTTTAATAAAAAATGGCGTAAATGTAACTGAAAGATACAGATTTGGAGAGGAAATTAACGCTGCATGTGGACAATTAGCTGGAAAATCCTAAAACTTTAATTTTAGACCTATTTATGATAAAATACTGACATAATCAGTAATTTTTTATTATGGAAAATACATATGATTTAGTAATTATTGGTACTGGGCCAGCTGGTTACACTGCTTCTATTTATGCATCAAGATATAAGTTGAAAAATGTAATAATTGGGGAGATTTTTGGTGGCTATGTAACACAAGCTCATATCGTTGCTAATTTTCCTTCTGAGGAAGAAATTGAAGGCACAAAACTCGCGGAAAAAATGCATAACCATGCAAAAAACCTTGGAGCAAAAATAATTCAACAAAAAGTAATTAATATCAAAAAAAACGATAATAATTTTGAAATTACAACTGATGATAATAAAACCTTTACTGGGAAAGCAGTTATTATAGCAATCGGCACAAAACAAAGAAAATTAGGATTAAAAAACGAATCAGAATTTGTTGGTCGTGGAGTTTCATATTGTACTACTTGTGACGCAATGTTTTTTAAAAATAAAACAGTCGCGGTTTTGGGCGGTTCAGACAGTGCAAACAAAGCATCTCTTTATTTAACAGATATTGCAAAAAATGTTTATCAAATTTATAGAGGCAAAGAACTCAGGGGCGACAAAAAGCAAATTGAAAGTATTCTTGAAAATAAAAAAATTCAAGTCATTTATGAAACAAATATAATTGAATTGCAAGGCGATAAAAAATTACAAAAAATAAAATTAGACAAAGAATTTAATGGAAATCTAGAATTGGAAATTGACGGATTATTTATAGAAATAGGATCTGAGCCAGAATACGGACTTATAGAAAAACTTAATTTAAAAACAGATGATTTGGGATTTATAATTGTAGAAAAAGATCAAAAAACAAATGTTGAAGGAGTTTTTGCAGCAGGTGATATTACAAATGCTAGTGGTAATTTTCGACAAATTATAACAGCATGCGCTCAAGGAGCAATATCTGCAAACTCAGCTTATAATTATATAAAATCCAAATAATGAGATTATTTTTAGCAATTAAACCAGATTTAGAAGCACAAGAAAAATTGTATAAACAAATACAAACTCTCCCACAAAATTCAAATTTAAAACCAGTAAAATTACAAGATTTACACATAACATTACAATTTTTCGGAGAAGTAGAGGATAGTAGAATTAATGAGTTAATATGCCTTATAAATGACAATTTAGACACAAAAGATTTCAAAATAAAAACACAGAACTCAATATTTTTCCCAAAATATGGAGACACAAAAATAATAGGAATCAAATGTTTTATTCCAGATAAAGAATTTCAAAGTATTTTAAAATTGAACAAAAAATGTGTTCAATTTAATTTCTCAAAAGAGGAGAGGAGATTCATACCACACATAACAATTTTTAGAGTAAATGGAGTTATAAACAAAGATAATTATAATATATCAACAAACATAGATTTTTGTGTAAAAAAACTTGACTTAATAAAAAGCGATTTAACGCCATCTGGACCAATTTATACAACAATAAAAGAATTTAAATTAAAATGAAAACTAATATTTTAACAGTAAATATAGATAATATAAATTACGAAAAAACTCTTGAAAAAATACAAGAATTTATTAATGATGATAAACAACATTATATCGTAACTCCAAATCCTGAAATAATTTTAAAAGCAGCGAAGGATCTAAAATACAGAATGATTTTAAATAATGCTGATTTATCATTACCAGATGGATTTGGTATAATACTTGCTTCAATATTTTTAGGAAATCCAATATACACGAGAGTTACTGGATCTGATTTAAGTAATAGATTATTTAAGTTAGCAAACGATAAACAATATAAAATATTTTTACTTGGTGGTATGGGAGACTCAGCTCAGACTGCAAAAACTAAATTAGAGTTAAAATATAAAGATATAAAAGTTGTGGGCGCCACCAGTGGGTTTGAAAATATAAAAGACATAAAAGCAGAAGAAAATGAAAGTATTATAAACTCTATAAACAATAGTGGCGCCCAAATACTTTTCGTAGGATATGGCGCGCCATTTCAAGAACAATGGATATTTGATAATTTATCAAAAATGCAAAATGTTAAAGTAGCTCTTGGAATTGGCGGGGTGATAGATTTTGCATCTGGATACGCCACAAGAGCGCCAAAAATATTTCGATGTATTGGTATGGAATGGTTCTGGAGATTAATAACAGAACCATATAGAATAGATAGAATTTTTAATGCGGTTGTAATTTTTTCATGGAATGTTTTAAAATGGAAAATACATCTATTAAAACCTTTTAGAAAAAATATAGTCGCTGTAATTATAAATGATAATAATGAAATTCTCGCAATAAAAGAAAAATTTGATAAATTTGGTTACAGATTTCCTCAAGGCGGTGTAGAAAAAAATGAAGATCAAAAACAAGCTTTATTAAGAGAAGTATATGAAGAAACTGGATTTTCAAAATTAAAAATTTTGGGAACAGCCAATAAAGTAATTTCATATTATTGGCCAATGGAATGGAAAGATATACCGAAAGACAAAAAAACATACAATAAACAATTTTGTGGTCAAAAGCAAACTGTATATTTTTTAAAAATGACTGAAAATGAAAAATTCAATCCACAAGAAGAAGAAATTGAAGATCACAAATGGCTCAAAAAAGAAGAATTAGAAAATATAATAATGCCAATTAAAAAACAACTTATAGAAGTAATTTTAGATGAAATTGATAAATATTTAAAATAAATAACATGAATATAATAACTCGTTTTGCGCCATCTCCAACAGGATATTTACATATAGGCGGACTTCGTACAGCGCTTTATAATTATTTATTTACCAAAAGTAATAAAGGTAAATTTATTTTAAGAATTGAAGATACTGACAGAACTCGTTATGTAAAAGACGCTGACAAACAATTAGTTAACACTATAAAAGCTTTTGGATTAAATTTCGACGAAGGTCCAATTTACCAATCACAGAGATTAAAAATATATCAAAAATACGCAAAACAATTAATCAAAGAAAAAAAGGCATATTATTGTTTTTGCACAAAAGAAAGATTAGATAACTTAAGAAAAAATCAGGAAAAAAATAAACAAGTACCGAAATACGATAGACATTGCCTAAGTTTAACTGATTCAGAAATTCAAAAAAAATTAAAAAACAAAGAGCCATATGTAATAAGAATGAAACTCCCAGACAATGAAATTATAAATTTCAATGATTTAGTTTATGGAGAAGTAAAAATAAACACAAATGATTTAGATGATCAGGTTTTAATAAAATCAGATAGCTTTCCAACATATCATTTAGCTGTTGTTGTTGACGATCATGAAATGAATATAACTCACATAATTCGTGGCGAAGAATGGCTCCCATCAACACCAAAACATATTATTCTTTACAAAATGTTTAATTGGGAAATTCCAAATTTCGCGCACTTACCATTACTATTAAATCCTGATAGATCAAAACTTTCAAAAAGACAAGGAGATGTTTCTGCGGAAGATTTTATAAAAAAAGGATACTTGCCACAAGCGCTAATAAATTATGTTGCTTTCTTGGGTTGGAATCCAAAAACAGAAAAGGAAATTTATTCAATACAAGAATTAATAAATGATTTTGCAATTGAAAAAGTTAATAAAGCCGGCGCTGTTTTTGATATAAATAAATTAAATTGGATAAACGCAACTTATATTAGAAATATTGTAGAAAATAAAACAAAACTTGAAAAAGATTACAAATATATTTTAAATTTTATAAAAAATATTTTACCAAACACAAATAGGGCAGAGGACATATTAAAAGTATTTTCGCCGAGATTAAATAATATTCAGGAAATAAAAGAATTATCTAGCTTTATATTTGAACTCCCAAATTATGACAAGAATTTATTAATATTTAAAAAAAGTAATAAAGATTTAACATTAAAAGGATTAGAGGTTGGGCTTCAAATTTTAAGCTCAGTAGAGGAGAGTCGCTGGGATCAGGAAAATCTCAATAATGTCCTAAATAATGCCTTAAAACCATCAAATTTGGCCCCAGGAGACTTATTTTGGCCTATTAGAACCGCTCTTTCAGGACTTGATAAAAGTCCGAGTCCAGCTGAAATACTTTGGGTATTAGGAAAAACTGAAAGTTTAAATAGAATAAAAATTGCCATAGAAAAATTAAATACTTAAATTGTTTCTCGACTAGAATCAATAAAAATATTATAATTATATTATGAATATAAAAATAAAACAGAATAAAAAAATTCTAGTAATTTTATTAATTGCTTTTGTTTTTTTTCCTGTTATAAAAATAAAATCAGAAACTATTGATGAATTAAATCAAAAAATTACTGAACAAAAAAGAGCAATAGAAGAATTAAACAGTCAACAACAAACATACAAAGTAAAGATTAGACAAAAACAACAAGAAGCAAAAAGTTTAAATAATGAAATTTCAATACTTGATAATCAGATAGCTGCTAGAACCCTAGGAGTTCAGACAACAAAGCTCCAAATAGACAACATGGATATGGAAATGAAAGCAATTCAACTTGAAATAGAAAAAAAAGAAAAAGAAATTGAAGTAAATAAAGAAAGTTTAAAAAATTCAATTCAAGAATTATACAAAAAAGAAGCGAAAAATGACGCATTAAAAATCTTATTACTAAACGACAATATAAGTGATTTTTTTGATGAAATAAATCAGTTAAAATCTCTTCAATCAAATCTACAACAAAAAGTAAATGAATTAAATAATTCAAAAACTTGGCTTGAAGAAAAAAACAAAACTTTAGAAAATTCAAAAGCAGAGTTAGTAAGATTGGAGCAACAATTAGAAGGAGAGCAATTGCGATTAAAAGGCGATCAAGATGTAAAATTTATGTATTTATCTCGTGCGCAAAACGACGAGAAGAAATTCCAAAATCTACTTGTTGAACTTAGAAAAGAACAACAGCAAGCCAATGCCATGATTTCTCAATATGAGACAAAGGCAAGGACATTATTAGCATCAAAAAAAGGACAAATTCAAGATACTGGCGATTTCATTTGGCCAGTTCCATCAAAACATGTAACCGCGTATTTTCATGATCCAGATTATCCATTTAGAACAGTATTTGAACATCCTGCTATAGATATAAGAGCATCTCAAGGTACTCCTGTTAAGGCCTCGGCTTCTGGCTATGTAGCAATAGCAAAAGACAATGGAATGGGATATAATTATATATTATTAGTTCATAATAATGGTATTTCTACGGTTTATGGTCATATTTCAAAAATATATGTAAAAACTGGGGACTTTGTAATGCAAGGTGATACAATAGGACTATCTGGCGGTATGCCAGGAACTCCTGGTGCAGGACGACTTACA
The DNA here is from genome assembly GCA_029555085.1 of bacterium. Classification (GTDB taxonomy): domain Bacteria; phylum Patescibacteriota; class Patescibacteriia; order UBA1558; family S5-K13; genus STF1-138. The sequence goes on from JAKPTO010000026.1 coordinate 13,908, forward strand.
ACAGGACCACATTTACACTTTGAGGTAAGAGTTAATGGTGTTGCTGTAAATCCTTTAAATTATTTAAAATAAAAAATAAATAAAATGAAAAATAGATCGCGTATGATCTATTTTTTATTATAAAAAATTATTGTAGTGGGTGAAATTTATGATGGACACTTTCTGCAAACTTGTCAGATGCATGAACATATCTAGTTGTTGTATCTAGCGATTCGTGACCTAAAAGTATTTGTATGGCCGCAGGACTCGCTCCGTTTTCCGCTAAATAAGTCGCAAATCCATGTCGAAGCGAATGTGCTGATATTGGAATGTTTATATCTAACATTTCTCTGTATTGTTTTATTTTAGCTTGCAAATAATTAGTTGAAATACATGCGTCTCTTTTAGATGAATTTCTCCCACGCAATGGCGCAAACAATCTTTTTTGATTATCTTTGCGCATTGATAAATAAGTATTTAAATATTTTTTTGATCTTTCTGTTAAATAAACAAATCTTTCTTTCTTTCCCTTTCCTAAAACAAAAACCCTGCCTTGTTTATCAATTGCATCAATATTTAAAGAAACAAGTTCTGAAATTCTCATTCCAGTTGAAAACAAAACTTCAAGCATTGCGCGATTACGAGCAGCTACGATTTTATTCGTTTCTATTTGCGATGGAAATTCAATCAATTTTATAAGCGCTTCAAGTTCTGGAACTTTTGGATGCTTTTTTATATTTTTAACGAGTTTAATATATTCAGGAAGAATTGAAGTTTTTTGATCATGTTCGATTAAGTATCTTAGATAAGCGCGAAGAGATGATAACATTCTATTTACAGAATACGATGATAATTTAGATTGTGCCTTTTTCTGATTACTTGTTGATCTGTCAATAGAGTAGAGGTATGCTTTATATCTATCAATGTGTAATTTATCCAATTTATTAAAGTCCAAATTCTCTGAATCTAAAAAATTTATAAAACAATTTACATCTCGTTCATAATTATAAATTGTTTCAGGGGAATAATTATTAACTTTTAAAGAAAGCAAAAAATCATCAAAAAGAGGGAGTACAGGTCTTTTTTTTGATGTTTTGTTTGATTGTGACTTATTTTGGCTCATATATTTAACTGAGTATAATATCCCTTACACTCAGTTATATTATAGCATATGCTCAATTTTTATCAAATCAATAAAGAAGTATGTATCTTCTTTTATCTTCTTTATAATTATATAAGTGATAAATATTTTTTGTGATTTTTTATAGTTTTTTACTTATAAAAATTACTTTTTTAATATGTTTTATGAACAGATTTTATTTTGACTAGGACTTGTATCACAAATTTTTTAAATTTATCAACTTTTATATAAATTTTTTAAAATACCCTATATTACTCTATTTATAAAAAAATTTTAATTACGAAGAATAATTTACTAAACCTAGACATTGTTTAAATAAATACTTCTCTACCCCGGAATCTTTCTATTCTCTACACTACTCTTTTATTTGACAATATTATATAAAAATGTTATAATATTATTTAATAATTATTTGATCTTTGTATCTCAAATCAATGTATTCAATATTTTGAATATCATAATTTTTTTCTTCTACTACATACTTATATAAATTTGTAATTTGAGTATCTATATCTGAATTAAATTCAAAAAATATTTTAAAATTATTTTGAGTTATTGCAATCATTGTATTTGGTTTTAACTTTTCGTATTCATAATTTACAATTTGCATCTGTGAAAATTTTTTCTCATAACTATCATTTAGATAAATCAATTTACCTAAAAAATCTTTGTCTAAAAATTCTTTTCCTATTTCTGGAATGCTTTCAAATTTTTCTTCATAAAGTTCCTGAACTCTCGAAACTTCTTTTATAATTTTTTCCCCATCTACATCTTCCAATATATAAACACTTGAAGAGCTTTGTTTATATTGGGGATCGTTTACTAATAATTCATTTTGTTCATCAATTTCTTTTTGATTAACTAAAACTTTTTGAGGAATTTCATTTATTTTTATCACTTCGCTTGTAATCAATTTTCCACTTGCATCAGACAGGGCGACTCCATCTCTGTCAATTAAAAATTCACTATCTTTTTGTTTATACAAAACAACTCCGGTCTTTTCTTTCAAAACAATCGAAAGTCCATGAATTCCTCGTCTTTTTATCTTTAAATAATCTAAAAAATATTTTGACGAAAGTTGTTTTTCTAATTTTTTTGTAGAAAAAAAGAAATAATTATCATTGGCAAATATTAACAAATTATTTTTACTTAAATAATTCATGGTTTCATTCTCTATTTCTTGAGTTGGTATTTCATTATTGCCTTCAATTATAATAGATTTAATTTGAAAATAAGGGGAAAAAAAGAAAAAATAAATGCAGTACATCCCAACAAAAATAAAAAAAAGCTGCAATACTCTTTTTTGCCAAGATACAGAGCTTGAAAAATATTCATTCACTCTATGTTTAACGCATTTTCTTTTTGGTTTTCTAAAAAAACCTCTTTTGTTATTGAAGTTATTTACTCTCCTTGGTTTTAATGCGTAATTATTATACATATCAAAAAAAATTTCAAAAACACAAATTAAAATACAAATTTAATTATTTTTCTAAGCTAATTTTTTTAAATGGTAAATATGCTTGTAAAACTTTTGGAATTTTTATTGAACCGTCTTTTTGCTGAAATTGTTCTACTATCGCTGGAAACAAACGGCTAGTTGCAAGCCCTGATGCATTAAGTGTGTGCACAAATTCATTTTTATCTGTCTTTTTATCTTTAAACCTGATATTTCCTCTTCTCGCCTGATAATCAAGCGCATTTGAGATACTGCTTACTTCTTTATAGTTATTCATACTTGGAATCCAAACCTCTATATCTACTGTCTTGCTCATTGCCGCACTAGCATCTTCAGCTGCAAGCTGAACTGTTCTAAAATGCAATTCCAATCCTTCCATTAATTTTTCTGCATTGTCTTTTAATTCTTCAAATGATTTCCATGAATCTTTTGGCTTTGTAAATTGAAACATTTCTATTTTATTGAATTGATGGCCTCTTATCATACCTCTCTCCTCTGTTCTGTATGATCCAGCTTCGCGCCTAAAACACGGAGAATATGCAAAATATTTAATTGGTAATTTTTTTTCATCGAGTACTTCATCTCTATGATAATTATCAAGCATCATTTCGCTTGTCGCATTTAAACATAGCCCATCCTCTACCCAAAATAAATCTTCTCTGAATTTTGGTAAATGTCCAGAAGCATAAGCAGATGCTTCGTTTAACATAAATGGCGGAATTATAAATGTATATTTATTAGCTTTATGAAAATCAATAAAATAATTAAGCAATGCCCACTCTAAAAGCGCTCCATTTCCAGTATAAGCCCAAAAACCGCTTCCTGATATTTTTACAGCTCTTTCATAATCAATAAGTCCGCATAATTTACAAAGCTCAACATGGTCTTTTATCGGAAAATCAAATTTAGGCTTATCTTTGTATGTATTTATAACTTTATTATTTTCTTTTCCACCTGGCAGAACATCATCAGCTGGAATATTTGGAAGTTCTGATAATTTCTCCTTAAATTCTTTTTCTACATTTTCTAAATCTTCATCGAATTTTTTAATTTTTTCACCAAGCTCTCTCATTTTCTTAATGATTTCTTCAGATGGTTTTGTTTTTGAATATTTATTTCTTTCTGATTTTAACTCATCAGTTTCTTGAATTAATTTTTTTCTTTTGTCGTCTAAACTTATAATAATATCCAAATCAACACTTTCCATTCTTTTTAAAAGCGCTTTTTTTACTTCCTCTTTTTGTTCTCGTATTTTATTTATATCAAGCATATAATTTTAATTATTATTTTTCAATTATAATATCTTTTATTTCATCACCTTGCTTAATAGAGTTTACAATATTTTGTCCTGATACAACTCGACCAAAAATTGTATGTTTTCCATTTAGCCATGGCGTTTCTAAATGTGTTATAAAAATTTGAGATCCGTTTGTATTTGCGCCTGAATTTGCCATAGCAAGAACTCCAGGTTTATCAAATTTTAAATCACCATTAAATTCATCTTCAAATTTATATCCAGGACCACCGGTTCCTGCAATTGGTAAATTATTTGGATTTTTTTGTGGATCATAAACAAAATCTTTATCTACTGTTCCTTTTGTGTTTGGATCTCCGGTCTGAATCATAAAATCCTCTATAACTCTATGAAATTTTATTCCTTTATAGAATCCTCTATTTATAAGATAAACAAAATTCCCTACTGTAATAGGGGCTTTGCTTCCATAAACATCTAGTTTTATGTCGCCTCTATTTGTCTTTATTGTAACATTTATATCTTTATCAAATTTTTCAAATGGATATTGCATTTTATTTTCTACCTCGCTCTGTCGAGATGAATTATTTGTTAAATTATTCTTTGCGATATTTTGATTTTGAGTGTTGTCTGTATTATTAATTTCCTGATTGGTATTTTTTATAGAACACGCAGTCAAGATTAATAAAAGAAAAACAACGACAAATATTTTTTTCATAAATTTATTGAGAAAACTTTTACTTGTTTCTACTCCTCTTTGTAATCCTGAATTTATTTCAGAATCTCAAAAATCACCTTTCTATTTTGAGATCCCGGATCAAGTCCGGAATGACAAATGGGTAAAAATTTTCTTTTTAATGTATTAAACTAATCCCTAGGTTTCATAAGTGGGAATATCTGACACTCTCTTGCTGATTTATTCATTAAAAATGAAAAAACTCTTTCACTTAATCCAAATCCACAAGTTGGTGGCATTCCATGTTCAAGCGCTTCTACGAATTCATGATCGTACATTTGCGCTTCATCATCTCCTTCTTTTCTTAACTGTTCTTGTCTCTGAAATCTTTGCGCTTGATCAATCGGATCATTTAATTCGCTATAACCATTTCCAAGCTCAGACCCAGCTATAATTGGTTGAAATCTCTGAGTTAATCTTCCATCTGTTTCCAATTTTTTAGCGAGCGGTGAGACAATTTCAGGAACATTTATTAAAAATCCCGGTCCAGACATTTGCTTTCTGCAATATTTTAATAAATTATCAATTGCCCTTGTAATGTTAAATCCTTTCGTATCATATTCAATTTTCAATTCTTGTAATTTTGATATTATTTGTTTTTCATCAGTTTTTAAAATATCAACCCCTGTGTATTTCATGATTGTTTCTCTATAATCATATCTTTCCCATTTTTTCCCTAAATCAATATCAAAATTTTTAATCTTAAATTTTAAAGTTCCAAATGTTTCATTCGCAACATATTTATACATTTCTTCAACTAATTCCATTCCCATTTCATAATCAGCATAAGCCCAATAAAATTCCATTTGTGTATAATCCTGTAAATGTTCCGCATCCATTCCTTCGTTTCTAAATTGCCTTCCTATTTCAAAAGTTTTATCATATCCTGCAACCATAAGCTTTTTTTGCCATAATTCTCCGGTAGAAATTCTCAAATACACATCAACATCAAGTGCGTTGTGGTGAGTTATAAATGGTCTTGCATCAGCACCTCCGGTTGTTATTTCAAGTGCTGGTGTTTCTACTTCTAAAAATCCACGATCTAATAAAAATTTTCTTAATGCATTCCAAAACTTTGATCTTTTTATAAACATGTCTTTTATTTCTGGATTGCACAATATATCTAAATATCTTTTTCTTAATCTTTCTTCCTCATCTTTAAATCCGTGCCATTTTTCCGGAAGCGGTCTTAAAGTTTTTGTAAGAAGCTTCCAGTCAGAAACCATTACGCTTTTTTCACCTTTGTGAGTTACAAAACAATTTCCATTAATTTCTAAAAAATCTCCGATATCAATCAAATCTACAAATTGTTTATATTTTTCATCTCCAATTTCTTTTTTTGAGAACGCTATTTGAATCGCGCTTGTCCCATCTTGAATTTGAGCAAATGTTAAATTTCCATGACTTCTTATACTTCTAATACGCCCCACAATAAAAAATTTCTTATTACTTTTTTCTAATTCTTCAAAGTCGGATAAAACAGACGAAATTTCAAAATCTCTCCTTGCTTTTGCTGGATATGGATCAATTCCCAATTCTCTTATTTTATTAAGCCTTTGTACTCTAATATCATATTCATCGCTTGGATTTATTTCTTTTTTGATGTCTTGTTTCATAAATAATATTTAATAATGTTAATAAAACTAAAAATTGCTGTTTATAACAGATTTTAATATAATTATACCCACTAAAATGATTAAAATCAACCTCGAAGGTTGTTTTCTATACTTCACACTTCTTCCTTTATAATCTATACTTAAATTATGAAGTATGCACTCGTAAAACCCCTTATAAAACTCAAAAAAGGTCTAAATTTACTTGATTATAGTATTCCTGGGGCATTATCCGAAAACTTAAAAATAGGCCAATTAGTTGAAATTCCGTTTAGAAATTCGTCTAAATTTGGAATTATTTTTGATATAAAAAACGAAACACAAGAAAACATAAAAATAAAAGATATTTTAAAAATTTCAAACCAAAATCCCATCATATCAGAAAACCAGATAAAATTTTATAAATGGTTTTGTGATTATAATTTTTCTTCTTTAAACTTTTTAAACAACATCATTCCTCTACCGATGAAGAATAAAATAAAAGAGAAAGACGAAAAATTTTTTATTTATAAAACCCCCTTTAAATTAAAAAACATAAACTCTTCTATTTTAGAAAATAAACAGTTTATTTTTAAACATAATTTTTTCGATGAAAAACTAACGCTTATAAAAAATACTATTGATAAAAATTTTAAAAATAAAAAGATAACTTTAATAATTTGTCCTACAAAAATTCACATTGAAAAAATCCTCTCCTCTCTTTTAAATTTTTACACGGAAAAAGATTATAGAATTATCACAGGATTAACACATTTATCAAAATTAAAACACAACGAGATTTGGAATTCTATAAAAAATAATAAATTAAGATTTATAATTGGAACAAAAATATCGATTTTTTATCCGATGGAAAACACTAAAACAATAATAATTGACGAATCAGAAAATGAAAATTTAAATCAAATTGATATAAATCCAAGATTTGAATTTTTACCAAATGTTTTAGAGCTTTCAAAAATAAATAATTCACAAATAATTTTTACCACATACTCACCAAACGCTTATTTATACAATTTAGCAAAAGAAAAACAATTGAAATTATTAGAAACAAAAGAAAAAGTTAATACTGAAATTTCTGTGCTCGATATGAGTACAAAATACTTTGAAAATTATTTACATTTTTTTACAGAGGAAGAGGTTAAAAATAATCAAAAAATATTATTTTTATTAAATAAAAAAGGTTATAGTAAAAATTTAAAATGTCGTGATTGTAATTTTGTTTTTAGATGTGAAAAATGTAATTCTGTATTATCTATAAAAAATGAAAAACTACATTGTTACAATTGTGAAAAATCATTTGATGCGCCAATTACTTGCCCAAATTGTAATGGCGCAAAATTTAATAATTATGGAGTTGGAACAGAACAATTTACAAAAATTATAAAAAACAATTTTCAAAACAAAAAAGTAATAACAATAGATAAAGATAATTATAAAAATTTAAAATTAACCAATCAGAGCGATATTGTCGTTGCGACAAGAATAATTATTGATTATATAAAAGAAAATGAATATGATCTTATTGTAATTCCGTTTTCACATCAATTTTTAAATAATAACTTTGATTCAAATGAAGATTTTTTTGAACTCATCGCAAAATTAATCTCCCTAAAGCCAAAAAAAATTATCGTACAATGTATTGGTGAGCAAAAAATTCATGAATACATTAGAAATAATAATTATAAATCCATGATTGAGGATGAACTGAATATGAGAAAACTTTTAAAATATCCTCCATTCGAAAATATATTAAAAATTACAATAAAAGATAAAGATAAATCAATGCTTGATAAAAAAACAAATGAATTGTATGATAAAATTAAATTAAATATTGGAAATAATGTAGATTTATTAGAGATTGTTGATAAAAACACAAAAGTCCGCTCTTTTTACATGAAATACATATTATTAAAATATAAAGATGAAAGCGATATTTCAAGTATAAAAAAATTATTAAATGAATTTGATATAATAGAAAAAAATTATTTTAAACTATGATAGTAAAATATCCAAATAAAATTCTCAGGACAAAACTCAATGAAGTTTCTGATTTTTCATCTCCAAACTTAAGATCAATAATTAGAAAAATGAAAAATAATATGATTAAATATGATGGAATCGGAATCGCCGCGAATCAAATTGGAATAAACATGAAAATTATTGTAATTAACTCTAAAGAAGGTCCTAAAGAATTTATAAATCCAAAAATTATAAAAAGATCTTTTGTAAAATCAAAATCTATTGAGGGTTGTTTATCATTCCCCGGAATAAGTGGCAAAGCAAAAAGACACAAAACAATAACAGTAGAATATCAAACTCTAAACGGTGAGAAAAAAAATATTTGCGTATCTGGACTTTACTCGTTTGTATTTCAACATGAAATAGATCACATAAATGGAATAATTTTTACAGATAGATTGTATAAATTTACAGAAGGTAAAAAATTATTTAAAGAATTACAAAAGCAAGCAAAATTAGATGAAAAATAATATAATATTTTTTGGTTCAGATATAAATGCAAAAAATTTATTAGAAAAATTAGTAAATTCTAATTTTAATATTTGTCTTACAATTACAAAATCAGAGAAAAAAACAGGGCGTGAAAAAAAACAAAATCCCGTTAAATTATTTTGCGTAGAAAAAAATATAAACTTTCTGGAAATTGATAAAATTGAAAAAAATCATATTAAAATAATAAAATCGCATAATCCTGATGTTGGAATTTTACTTGCTTATGGAGTTCTTATTCCACAAAATGTTATAGATTTATTTACTTATGGCATTATAAATATCCATCCATCAATGCTTCCAAAGTATCGCGGATCTTCTCCCATACAAAGCGCGCTTTTAAATGGAGATTCGGAAACCGGTGTAAGTGTAATGCTTTTATCAAAAAAAATGGATGCTGGTCCAATAATAGCTCAACAAAAATTAAAAATAGAAAAATCTGATAACTATTCTGATCTATCAAAAAAATTATTTAATTTGGGAATTGAATTATTACTACAAAATCTAGAAAAATATTTAAAACAAGAAATAATCCCAACTCCACAAAATGAAGAACAAAAAACAATTACAAAAATGATTGAGAAATCCGATGGACTTATAAACTGGGAAACAAATGCTAAAGATATATTTAACAAAATTCGCGCTTTTGAATTGTGGCCAGGAGCATACACAAAATTTAATGGAAAGATATTAAAGATAATTGAAGCTGATTTTGAGGAAAAAATTACTGAAAATAAAATCGGAAAAGTATTTATTGAAAGTGATAAAGTTTTCATACAGTGCAAAAACTCAGTTCTTGAATTAAAAAAAGTACAACTTGAAGGTAAATCAAGTTGTGATATAAAATCTTTTATAAATGGTTATAGAAATTTTGTTGGAAGTATATTATAAAAATATATTTAAAATTATAAGACATTATTTATGTCTTTTTTGTTACCTGAAATCCTAATCTATATTTTCCACCAAGCATAAGCCTTGTCTGTGCCTCAAGTGCTGGAATAGAGCCAAAAAATATCATTGTAAATGGAAATAAAATCCATTGTATGGCCATAATAGGATAAACAAGCCAAGAAACATTTTTTGGCTTTTTAGGTAAAAAGAAAAAATTTAAAGAAGCGATTGCAAAAATTCCAGTCATTCCAAATTGCATTATATATTTTAATAAAATAGGAGCATTGTGAATTATCACATCATAATGAATTTTCATATCTGCAACAAAAATTGGCAATTTTCCCATTGTAAGAATTAATATTGGTAATGTTGCCCAACTGTAAGTTCCCTCTGCTTGATTAAATAAATATTTAAATTTTTGCGCAAAAGGAATTTTTTTATTTGGTATAAGTTTAGTCATCATCCACGGAAAATGCTCGACTCCCCAACCCCATCGTCTAATTTGAATGTATTGATTTTTCAATGATTCAAAAAAATTTCCAAGATCAACTGTTTGCATTGAAACAGGTGTGTACATAGGACAAACTCTATAATTACCATTAAAATGATTTAGCGCGTGCAAAAATATACGAGTATCCTCTGTTACAATATCTCTTGGATGAAATCCAACCTCAACAAGCGCCTTAAAACTCATACTATGAGAAGAAAAAGTAAATAATCTTTCAGGTCTTGATAAATCAGTTAACAGCCAATATGTTGTTGAATGCGCTACAACTCTAATAATTGGATTTGACTTCCAAACATTGTTGTTAAATAATACTAATGGTTGATAGCTGAATCTCTCTGGATTATCCATTGTTAAATATTTATAAGTCAAACAATTAAAATATTGTTTATCTGGCCAGGTCTCTATATCAAACATTGAAATTATAACTTTTGAAATATCAATATTTTTTTCTAAAAAATACTTATACATTTCTGTTCCTATGTGATACATATTCGAACCTTTTCCTGGAATTTCTCCAGGGATGCCTCTTGGATGAACTGTTACTACTATATCTTTAAATTTCCCGTCAAATTCAGATTTAATTTTTTCAGCAATTTTTAGAAAATTGTCCTTATCGCCTTCTTCACCGCCTAATGTTATAATCATCTTATCTTTATCATAATCAGACTCTATTAATTTATCAAAAGTGTCTTTCACTACACTATATGGCTCCTTGTATGTAGGAAGCGCTACCAAATGAATATAATTTTCCCAATTTTTACAAGCCAATCTTTTTGCTCTCCAGTCAATTCTCTTAGCTTTCATATACTTAAACCAAGAACTTAAAAGAAAAATAAACATATAATAAATCCTTACAACCCAATAAACATCAAGTACTATTATAAAATAAATTCCCCAAATTGGTTTCGCTATAGCAATTACAATGCAAAAAATTAAAGTAAACCAAGCTGCAAAACCGGGCATAATTTCGTATATTCTAAGTTGCACATAATCGCGTTTATCCTCCTTAACTCTCAATATTTTTAGTAGCATTTTTATCATAAAAAGTGTAATATTAATAATATTAATCAATATATCAATACTATCTATTTTACAACAAAAAATCAACCCTAGTATGAAAAAATTTATTCCAATAATAATACTTTCAATATTTCTCATTATATTAAGGATTCCTTTTGTGAGTCACTATTTATTTGATTGGGATGCTGTTCAACTTGCCATGGGAATGGATCATTTCGATATATCTCTTCACCAACCACATCCACCGGGATATTTTCTTTATATATATTTTGCAAAATTCATAAATATATTTTTGAATAATCCTAACTTGGCAATGATAGTTGAAAATATCATATTATCAATTATTGGATTAATAATTTTCTATAAAATTTCAAAAAAAATATTTAAAGATGAATTTTTAAGTATTTTATCCTCGCTGATATTTATTACAAATCCATTTATATGGTTTCACAGCGAATTTCCAAATGTTTACATGATAGACTTTTGCTTTTCTTTAATTTATTTCTATTTATCATATTTAATAATAATTGAAAATAAAAATTTGCTATGGTTATTTTCAACGCTACTTGCTCTTGGGATTGGTTTTAGACAAAGTTTAATAATATTCTTTTTGCCAATTTATATTTACACTTGCTTTTTTAATTTTAATTTTTCCAAGAAGAAAATTTTAAAATTATTATTCAATATTTTAATTTTTGCTTTTGTGCTTTTATTGTGGCTTATTCCAAATTGTCTTGTAATGGGTGGTCTTGATAAATTTATAAATATTTCTAAAAATCAATTTCTATCAGCTTCAAAACCAACATCAATATTTTCTTTTGCAAAAATAGAAGCACTGTTAAAACAATTTTTCAACACAACAAAAATATTATTATATTCCGCTAGTCTATTATCAATATTTTCATTAATTGCAATTTTTTCTAAAAAAATAAAAATATCCAAAAAAAATTCAATTATTTTTTTACTATGCCTACTTCCATCTTTTTTATTTTACTCATTTGTTCATTTAGGAAAAATTGGATACATAATGACAATAAGTGGAATTTTTATGACTCTTGGAATTTTTGCTATAAATAAATTATTTAAAGAAAGATCTCAGATTACAATAATGTTTTTTATATTCGTTCTACAAATTCCTCTTTTTATATATGGAATAGATGGTTTTATTAAAAATAAAATTTTTCTTATAAATGTATCCCCCTACGATGTGTCTTATTTAAATTTAAGAAATAGTGACTCGAGAATTAAAAGAACCTTATATGAAATTAAAAAATATAACCCAGACGATACAATTTTAATAACTGAAGCAGATAGCCCATATATAATCCCAAAATCAAATTTCATAAAAAATATGAGACTTGGCGGATATTATTTACCGGAATATAATTTATATAATATTTTTAATGATGGGGTAAAGAAAAAATATTATTATATAAACAACAAAAACACACGATTAATACATGATTTTCAAATACAAATTCCTCAAAACACTAAAAATGTTCTTCTTGTTACAGATAATTTTAATTACGATATCTATGATTTTAAAAAATATCCGAAATTTGAAGAAGTGTTTTATATGAACATTGAAAATCAAAATGAGTTTGAATATATTGGTTATAAGTTTATAAAAAATCAAAACAATAACCACTATTGACAAATTTATAATAATAACCTATACTAACCTCACTATTCAACAGGAGGATTATGGTAAATTTTTTAGCAGGGGCGCGAAACCCCAATTTCAAATTCTCATTGGAGCAAATGAAGATTGATATTTATAGGGCACACAGAGAGACCTCCCATAATACTACCTCCTCCGAAAAAATGGTCCTGCTCAGACCAACCTGATGGGAGTGCCCACCATCAGGTTTTTAAAAAAGAAAAAGGACAATAATGTCCTTAAATAAATTAACCCCACACATTCTTGTGTTGGGGATTTTTATTATAATAAATATAAATCAATCCAAATATTTGGCTTTATTTATTTTGTGCTCATCAAAGGTTCTACTAAATATGGTATTTCCTGTTTTTGGATCGGTTAAAAAATAATTATAATCCGACGCTAAAGGATATATTGAGGATGTTATTGAATTAAGCCCTGGATTATTTATTGGCGATGGTGGAAGATCTTTATTTATATAAGTATTATATGGGGATTGAATTTTAGTATCCTCATAAGAATACTGGGGTTTATTTTCGCCTAATATATATGCTAATGTAGCGCATGATTCTAAAGCTTGCCCATATTTAATTCTATTCCAAAATATACCAGAAACTATTTTCATATCATCCTGACTTCTAACTTCTTTTTCTATAATTGAAGCCATTGTAATAATTTCATCTATTGATTTTCCTTGATTTTTAATATCTCTTCTCATTTGTTCTGTTAATTTATCATCAAAATTGCTTAATAATTTATTTATTACATCATAACAAGTTGAATTTTTATAAACTCTATAAGTATCTGGAAATAAATAACCCTCTAAATCTGTATTTTTTGGTTTTTGTTTTATAAAATCATAATCATAATCATTTGATTTACTTAAACTGCTCCACTCTTCTTCACTGCAAAATCCCTCTGCGTTTAAATAATCACCTATTTGTTGAAGGTTCCAACCCTCGATGATTTTGATTTGCTTTTCATTAAAACTCACGCCTCTTGATTTTTTTATTATTAAATTCGAGATCTCAATTGAATTCATTGAATCAGATATTTGAAAAGTTCCGGGCATTATATTTCTATATTTTCCCGAGAGTTTCATATATAAATCAAAGAAAAAAGCATTTTTTATTAAACTGTGCAACTCTAAATTTTGAGCTACTTGATATGATGACTCTCCTTCTTTTATTGTAAATTCTGTTTTTATATTATTATTTATTGGAAAAAACAAAGCATTAAAAAATAAATAGCCACCAATTGCTATAATTAAAAATATAATCAAGTAAATAATCTTTCTCATAAATATTTTTTATATTTATTGTTTTTTTTCAAAATAGATATAATACTTTTTACCTCTTGTGATCTATTTTTTGGGCAAACGAATAGAGCATCTTTCGTATCAACTATTACCATATCATCCACCCCAACAAGAGAGATGATTTTTGACTTATCTTTATTTACAATCAAATTATTTCTTGAATCAACAGATACTACATTTGCATCAACAAGATTTTCTCCCTGTTTTCCAAAACAATCAGCTATAGCGCCCCATGTTCCTATATCGCGCCATACAATACGAGATGGCAAAATTAACATATTTTTTATTTTTTCTATAATACCATAGTCAATAGAAATATTATCTACTTTTCTGAATTCTTTAATTATTGTATTTGAACAAAAATTGTGTTCAATATTGTCTAGTGATTTAAAATGATTTGGTAGATGTTTTTTAAAAAGTGAAATCATTGTATCTGCTCTAAAAACAAACCACGCTGGATTCCACAAAAATCTGCCACTCTTTAAATATTTGCGAGCGGTATTTAAATCTGGCTTTTCTTTAAATTTAATAACCTTGAAAAATTTATTTGAATTATAGTTTTTAAAAAATTTCCCAATCTCTATATAACCATATCCGGTTTCCGGATATGTAGGACTAATTCCTATCAAAGAAACACCTTGTGGATTATCTTCAATTGAGGCAAGACACGATTTGATTTCTTTTTTATAAGTTTGTAAATCATCAATATAATGATCTGAATTTACCATTACAATTTTTGCATTTTTGTCACGACGCAAAATACTAATACAAGCAAAACCAATCGCCATTGCAGTTCCCCTTGCTTCTGGTTCTATTATAAAATTTTCTTTTTTTATACCCTTTAATTGTTTCTTAAAAATTGGATATTGAGAAACGCCACATGATATAAAAATATTTTGTTTTGGAAAAATTGAACAAGTTCTTTCGTATGTAATTTGCAAAAGCGTTTTATTATTAAAAAAACGCTCTGTCTGTTTTGGACTATTTTTCCTAGAAATCGGCCACAGTCTAGTGCCATGACCTCCGGCTAATATGACTGCGTAATTCATAATTATAAAAATTTAAATTCCTTATATGTTTTATTATAACATGATTATTAATTTTTCTAAAACTTAAAAATTTTTCAACTTGACACAAAGAAAAATATATGATATACTTATATTATATGGAGTAAAATCCACTAAAATCAAAATCAAAAGGATTAGCCTTATTAAAAATGATAGAGCTAAACCAAAAACCAAAAACAGAATATTTGCATTATTAGGGTACCTTGATTTTGATTAGGGTATTTTTTATTTAAATACATGACAACAGTTTCACAAAAAAACACCATTAAATTCACTGCTCTATTTCTTATCGTAAATATGATGTTTTTGTTTCTTCACACTGATGTTGCTATGGCTTATAGCAATATACACCCTGAAAAAATTATAGAACTTGTAAATAAAGAAAGAATAAATAACAACTCCCAATCACTACGTATAAACAAACAATTAATGGAAGCTGCAAATAATAAAGCAAAGTATTTAATAGATAATAATATTTTTGAACATAATTCTAATAATAAAAAATTCTCTGATTGGGTAAAAGAAGTTGATTATGATTATTCTTTTATTGGAGAAAATCTAGCTGAGAATTTTAAAAATAGCGAGACAGCTGTAAATGCCTGGTTAAACTCTCCGTCGCATAAAGAAAATATGCTAAACAATAATTTTACTGAAACTGGAGTTGCTGTCATTCAAAAAAATAACAGAATTATTGTGGTACAAATTTTCGGTAGACCTATTTCTAAACAATTACCAATAGAAAAAACAATAAAAAATCACATATCTGAAAATATTTTAAAAATAGACGCTAAATACAAAATTCAAATAGTTTCAAATCTTTCCTAGTTTTAAAAGAATAAAAATTATAATAGCAAGTAAAATTCTATAATAAGCAAAGATATGTAGTTTAAATCTTTTTAAGAGGTTCATAAAAATATAAATAGATACGAGACTTAAAACAAAAGAACAAAAAATTCCAAAAACAACTAAATTAATATTTCCAACTGACCCGATGTCAGTTATTTTTTTTATGAAGGCGCCAAATATAAGTGGAATTGCCATGAAAAAAGAAAATTTTGCAGCATTGGTTCTGTTTAAACCACTTATCATACCAGCTGAAACAGTTACTCCACTTCTTGAAAATCCTGGAATAAGAGATAAGCATTGCATAATTCCTATAAATATAGAATTTTTAAAATTTATATTAGTTAAATCTTTTTTGTTCTTCGCAATTTTTTCCGCAAAGATAAACAGTATTGCTCCCAATACTAATGTTACTAAAACAATATAAATAGATCTTAGATTTTCTATAAATGAATCTAAAAAGTACCCACAAATCCCCGCTGGTATTATTCCCACAAGCACATATAACAATAAATTATTTTTCCTATCTTTTGAAAAAAAATCTAATATTAATTTTTTTATATCTCGCCAAAAATAAATAATTACAGCAAAAACACTTCCTAAATGAAGTGAAACATCAAATGAAATATTATTGATAATAGAAGAATCTTTTAATATATTATGTAATAATATTAAGTGTCCGGAACTTGAAACAGGTAAAAATTCCGTTAAAGATTGAACTATTGATAAAAGAAATGCTTGTAAATACATATTTTTGTTGTTGAATATTTTTTATAATACTATTATAATTATAGTATGAAATTCGCATTTATAACAATCCCAGCAATTACTGTTATTTTATCTCAGTTTGTATTAAAACCACTTATGTCTACAATAAGAGGCCGTTTTTCTATAAAAAATATCTTTGCCTATGGTGGAATGCCATCTTCTCATAGCGCGCTTGTGTCCTCTCTTGCAACAACTGTTGGCATTTTAAAAGGTTTTAATTCTTCGGAATTTGCAATAAGTTTATTTTTTGCTCTAATAGTGATAAGTGATGCGGTTGGACTTCGTGGATTTATGACAAAACAGGGAATAGCTATAAATAAATTAATAAAAGACCTACCAGATGAATTAGAATACAAATATGAAATAATGAACGAGAGTATTGCGCACACAATATCACAGGTAATAATTGGAACATTGATTGGAGTACTAATTCCTAGTCTAATTCTATTATTATAATTATAAATACACAATATAAATAAAAAATGAACACAAAATTTGTTCATTTTTATTTTTTAAATTTTATATTAAAGAATTGCCTCTCATCTCATTTGGTTTTGATATGCCCATAACTTTCAATATTGTTGGAGCCATATCATAAGTATTACCGGCTAATATTTGCTGATTTAATTGTTTTGAATGATTGTGATTTACAAAACTTTTATCTTTCCAAATTTTCGAAATCATAAAAAGGGGAACAAAATTATTGTCCTTGTTTGTGGAAGTATTTGATGTTATAAAAATAGCCCCATTAAAAGTTAAAATCGTATCAACTATAGTCTTAACTTTTGAAGAAAGTATTTGAGACACCCTGTCAATATTATTATTCATAAAATTTGGATATGCAATAACGGCAAAGTCATATATTTTTTTCTCTATTTCCTTTAAAAACTTTAAAGTTATATTACTTGCCATCATATCTGTATCGTTTATATAATTATCAGATTTTGTTTCACTTATAAGTATTTTATTTACTTTTTGATCGCTTATTTTTTTATTATTGTTAAAAAAATAAGAAATGTTTGGGTATAATTCAGATTCAGCAACATAAAGCTGTTTTAATCCTGCATCACTTATAACATCCTGCAATGATACGCGCACTAATTCATCTTTTATATAAGAACCAGTCCCGAGTTCTATATAAGAATTCCACGGATAATCAATATTTGTATCAGTGGATCTTAGCATAAAAAATGGAAAAATATTTGCTAAGGTTTTAAAATATAAAAAATTATTTGTATCACTTGACAAATAATTTATATCAAAAGAATCTATAATTATAAGACATATTGGTTTTAATCTAGATTTATCCATAATAACTATTTTATAATTAAACTATTTCTCGTCATTTGAGATGGCTTTTTAATATCCATTACATCTAATATTGTTGGCGCTATGTCTCCTAAAATTCCATTTCCTCTTAATTTTTTGTTTTTATATTTTTTATTCACCAATATAAAAGGAACCGGATTTGTTGAATGCGATGTGTTTACTTCCCCAGTGTCTAAATCTATCATTTCTTCAATATTCCCATGATCAGCTGTTATAAACATTGTGACATCCATTCCCTTAAAAGACTCTTTCATATTGTTTAAACATTTATCCACGGCCTCAACAGCCCTAATTCCTGACTTTAAAACACCGGTATGCGCAACCATATCAGGATTCGCAAAATTTACTGTAATAAAATCATATTTATCTGCCTTTGTATAATCTATCACCTTTTTTACTAATTGAAAACAACTCATTTCTGGTTTTTGCGCATAAGAATCAACACTTGGAGATGGAATCATTTCTCTATGCTCGTTAGCTACGGGATCTTTATATCCTCCATTAAAAAAATAAGTAACATGTGAAAATTTTTCACTTTCAGATATATACAATTGTCGTAAATTAGAAAGTTGCATTGGTAATGTTTGCTTCACATCTCTCGATGGAAATGCAGTTAATATACTATCTAAATCTGGCCCAAAGTCTGTCATCGAAACAAATTTAATATTTTTCAAGTGCTCGCTTCTTTTAATTGAACATTTATTTTTTTCACAAACATCGACCTGTACAAATAATTTTGTAAGTTGTCTTGCTCTATCAGATCTAAGATTAAAAAATATTATTGAATCATTGTCTTTTATTTGACCAACTGGCTTTCCATTTTTACAAATCACACTTGGCTTGATAAATTCATCTGTCTCTCCTCTATTATATGCCTGACTTATCGCTTCTTCCGCTGAATTAACTTTTATACCAACTCCATTTACAATGGCATCATAAGCCATTTCTGTTCTTTGCCATACTTTATTTCTATCCATTGCATAAAACCTACCCACAATTGTTGCAATAACCTCTCCATTTCTAAAACCAGATCTTAAATCTTTTAAAAATCTAATACTACTATATTGTGAGGAGTCGCGACCATCTGTAAATAAATGTAAAAAAACCTTTTTTAGACCTCTTGATTCAACAAGTTTTAAAATTGCTTTTACATGCTCTGGATTAACATGTGGACTCTGATCTCCACTTAAAACACCCATTAAGTGAACATTAGATTTATTTTGCCTTGCGTGATTTAATGCTTCTAAAAAAGCTGGATTTCTAAAAAATGTCCCATTTTCAATAGCTTTTGTAATGAAAATATCATCCTGCAAAACAATTCTTCCCGCGCCAATATTCATATGACCTGCCTCAGAGTTTCCGTCTTGATGCTTCGGCAAACCAACACTAACTCCATGAGCAGATAATTGTGTATTTGGATAATTTTTAATAAAAAAATCATATGTAGGGGTTTTAGCAAGCGTCACAGCATTTCCAATTGATGGTTTTGCAATACCCCAACCATCTAAAATTATTAAAATATATTTTTCCTTGCGAGTTTTCATTTTATTAAAATTTTTTAAACTATATTAGTTCTTCTATTTCAAGTAATCTGTTATATTTACAAATTCTCTCACCTCTTGAAATAGCTCCTGCTTTTATATATTCAGCGCCAACTCCAACTGATAAATCAGCTATAAAATCATCACATGTTTCACAACTTCTATTTGCTATAATTATTTTATATGAATTTTCTTGAGCCATTTTGATACAATTTATCGTTTCGGAAACACTTCCTATTTGACTTGGTTTGATAGTAATAGAATTCGCGCAATCTTTTTCTATTCCAATCTTTAATCTTTTTGTATTTGTGACAAATAAATTATCACCTATTAATTTTGCATCTTTATTTATTTTATTTAAAATATTCTTAAATTGGGTCCAGCTTTCTAAATCATCAGAATCAAATGGGTCCTCAAAATAATCAATTTTATATTTATTAATCCAATCAGAATAATAATTTATTAATTCAGTTTTAGATAATTCTAATTTATCTAATTTTATAGAATACTTATTTTTATGTTGATTAAAAAAATTTGAAGCATTAGAATCAATACCGAGTTTTATCTTATCCTTATATCCAGATCTTTTTATAGCTTCTAATATGAATAACCACACCTCTTCTGTTTTTGAAAAACTTGGAGCATAAGCACCAACGCTACACATTTTTGAATCTTTTCCATTTTCAGACAAAACATTTCCGAGTA
This sequence comes from bacterium, assembly GCA_029555085.1. Taxonomy (GTDB): domain Bacteria; phylum Patescibacteriota; class Patescibacteriia; order UBA1558; family S5-K13; genus STF1-138. The sequence goes on from JAKPTO010000026.1 coordinate 34,243, forward strand.
TATGAAATATTTCAGAACCAGCTCTTAATCTATCATTAAAATTATTAAAATCTTCTGGAATTACCCAAAATTCCTGAAAATCTAAAACAGAATCACAATGTCTTGCTCCGTTTATAACACTAATAATCGGAGTTGGCATACTAACTTTATTTGAAAAATTATAATAACTATTTATAAAATTATACAATTGTTTATTTTCCGAAATAGCGCATAATTTATGTAAAGCTGTTGATACTGACAAAATTGTATTTGCTCCCAAATTTTCCTTATTTTCTGTTCCGTCAAACTCTATCATTTTCTTATCAAGTTCTATTGGATCGTCAATATTAAAATTTCTTAAAAGACTATTTATTTTCGTGTTGACATTATCAACCGCTTTTAAAACTCCCATTCCCTTGTATCTATTATTGTCTCTATCTCGAAGTTCGTGTGCTTCATTTTTCCCCACTACAACGCCAAAAGGCACTGAAGCAAAAGCATATTTATCATTATCTAAAAATACAGTAGTGCTAATTGTAGGCACGCCATAACTATCTAAAATTTCCCTAGCAAATATTTTTTCTATTTTTGGCATATTTGTTATTTTAATTTATTTTTTTCTAAATATGTAATTGCTGGCAATTTTTTACCTGATAAAAACTCTAGCATTGCTCCTCCACCTGTAGATATAAAATCAAATGTATTTTTCATTTTTAACTCATTTAAAAGTCCAACTGTTTCTCCCCCACCTGAATATCTCAATGATTTAGATTTTTTAATTTCCTTTATCATTGTTTCTGTAGCATGTCTATATTTTTTAATTTCAAAATATCCCATTGGTCCGTTCCATAAAATAAACTTAGCTCTCTTAATATAATCTGAATAAATTTTCATTGTTTTTGGACCTATATCTAAAATTATATCATCGTTCTGTAATTTTTGCATATCTTTAATTTCTGATCTCGATTTTTCATTAATATTTTTTGAAACAACAACATCAATGGGAGCAATAATTTTTTTTGAGTCCATTTTTCTTGTCGCATCTATCAATTTCACTTCAAATATAGATTTTCCTATATTTACACCCCTTGAATATAAAAAATTATTAGCGATTACTCCACCCAGCAAAACTCTATCAAATTTATTAATCAGTTTAGAAATAACTGGGAGTTTTGTATCTGCTTTTGCTCCCCCCATTATGAGTATAGCATTTTTAAATTTACTATTTAAAACTTTATTTAATTCTTTTATTTCATAGTCAAACCTAAATCCCATATAACTTGGTAAATATTTTGTTATTGCGCACGCTGACATGTGTTCTCTATGCGCATTTGAAAAAGCATCATTTACATACAAATCAAATAACTTTGCTAAATCGCTCGCCATTTTATTATCATTTGTCATTTCTTCCTTATAAAATCTTATATTTTCCAATAGAATAACCTCTCCTTCTTTCATTTTTTCTATATCTTTTGAAATATCCTTTGGCATAGCACTGTCTAATTTTTTTACTTTTTTATTTAAATATTTTGACAAAACATTTGCCACTTTATCCATTTTGTATTTAGCATCATATTTTCCATCGGGTCGTCCTATATAGGAAATTATTACGGTTTTAGATTTTTTAGAAATTAAATATTTTATTGTTTTCAACGATGATTCTATTCTAAATGTATTTTCAGGATCAACTTGACCATTTTTTAAAAACGATAAATTTAAATCAAGCTTTAAAAGAACTTTTTTTGATTTTAAATTCACGATACTTTCTAATTTTTTATACATACTTTTCTTTTTTAATTATATTTAAAATATTTTCTGCTTCATCAGAGCTAACGAAAAAAGTAACACCATCTTTTAATTTAATTGAAAGACCGTCCCCTCTCTTCGCAATAAAAGCAAATTTTTTAACTCTTGAAATAATTCCTAATCCAAAAAAATTCCCCACTGAATTATCTATATAAACCGAATCAATATATTCTTTTTTTATAAGCCTTTTAAAAATACCAAAACCAAACTCCAGTCCCACGCTAGTAACTTTAAAAGTTAAATAAAAAAAATTAATTACAACAAAAATATCTAAAACCAATATAGCGAGCCACAAATAATTAAAATTGTTTTTTAAAAAAAACAAAGACACAATAAATACTAAAAAATATATAGATAAAAAAGCAATACTCATTCTTTGTTTACTTTTATAAATTATATACATATTATTTTAAATTGTTTGGAATTGTAAATTGGAAAACTGAACCCTTCCCAAGACCCTCACTTTCAACCCAAATTTTACCTCCATGAATTTCTACCATTTTTCTAGCTATATAAAGACCGAGTCCAGAGCCATCAGTATTAATCTTTGCGCTGTCATTTCCTCTGGAAAATTTAGAAAACAATCTATCTATTTCTTCTTCGCTAAGACCTACTCCGGTATCTTTAATTTTCACAATTATATTTTTATCATCACAATTTAATTCAATATTCACAGCACCTTTTGGAGTGTATTTAATAGAATTATCTATTAAATTTAAAAATACGTCTTTTATTTTATCTACATCTAATTTAATTTTTGTTTGATCTTGTTTCTTCCTTAAATCTTTAAATAACAATGTAATACCTTTTGATTCTGCATTTGGTTTCAAATTTTCAACAGATTCTTTTATAATTTCGGAAATTTCTACTTCTTGTAAGTCTAATTTCAATCTCCCGGATTCAATTCTTGAAACATTTAAAAACACATTAACAAGTTTTGACATTCTATCGCTCGCAAGAAATATATCTTTTAAAACTGAATTTTGCTTTGAAGAGAATTTTCCAAAGTCCCCCTCTAACATCATTGACAAATAACCTTTTATTCCAGTAAGCGGTGTTCTAAGTTGGTGAGACGCAATTGACAAAAATTCTGATTTTGCTCGATCCAGTTGTTTTAAGTGTTCATTTGCGTCTTCAAGTTCTTCATTTTTTCCCCTTAATTCTTTATATAAATTAATATTTTTTATAACAAGTCCTGTTTGATCTGTTAATGCCTTCATAATCTCAATGTCAATTTTTTTAAGTTTATCAATTGGCGCGTATGAGAAAAAATCAATTGAACCGATTATTTTATTTTCAGAATACATTGGAACAGCTATAGCTGATTTAGCATTTAATTCTTTTTGCATTTTATCAGCTTGATCTTTTGTTATTGCTGGTTTAAACACATCAAATACTGAACTACTTTTTTCTATATTACCAGAAGTCATTGCTTTTATAGCTAAATTATCTTTATTACTAAAGGATACACTATATTCATGGGGTTTTTTTGGTAAAAATCCTACAACTTTTTTTATATCTTCATCAATTGTCATTGCTCCTATATACATAGCTTTTCCATCCTCGTCTATAAAATTAATTACACCAGCCACAAATCCCATTTCTTTTTTTATACTGGTTGCTATAAATGAAGCAACCTCTTGAAAGTCTAAACTTCTTGTAATAACATTGCTAATTTTTTGTAGCGCTGTTAAGTATTTATTTTTAGTTTCTAAATCTATATTTACTTGTCTCAAACTAAGAGTTGCTCGTTCAACTCTTTCTTGTAAATGAAGGTTAAGGTCTTGAATTTCATTATATAATTTTGCTTTTTCAAGTGCCATAGCAACTTGTGGTGTTAGAACTGATAATAAACCAATATCTTCTTCAGAAAAAGTATCTCCTGATAATTTCTTATCAATACAAAGCAATGCTGTTATTTGATTTTCAGAAACAATAGGAGCAATTAATCCTATTTTCATCTTATCTAATCTATCTACAATGGATAATAATCTTTGTTTTTCAAGGTCATTTTTTTGTTCTCTTGCTAATCTATCTAACTCTTCCACAACTATAATTTGTTTTTTTTCTTGTAAATAATTTATTATCTCATCGTTTTTTGTAAAAAATATATCTCCTGATTCAAAACCCTTATACATTCCTGTTACAGTATTTTGATATAAAAAATTGACATCTCTACATTTTATAGATTTTTCAAGCTCCTCGGACAAATCAATAAATAATTTTTTAAGTTCAATTTCTTTTGCTATTATAAATCCTAATTTTTTCAAAACATCCTGATAGTCAATTTTATCCTTAAAAAATATTTTATCAGTGATTCGCGCAAGAAAACGCTTTAATGGGTCGAATCCCAAAACTATAGCAAAAGAAACAAATACTGAAACAAATATTTTAGAAAAACCCTCTGCTTCAAAAAATTGACCAGTAATAAATGTTATTGATGTAAAAGCAAAAGTCACGATACCAACAAGAAGAAAATATAGAATGCTTTTTGAAACAACAACGCGTATGTCCATAAGACGATACCTAGCTATAGCGTAACCAATTCCCAATATATAAAACATTGTACAAAAAGATCCAAAAGGGTAGATATTTATTAATTGTGGAAAAAAATTAGTAACTCCGCCACCAAAACTAATTAATGCCGTTACTAAAACATATATTGCTTGTTGTTTTTTTAACCCACTTAATTTTTTATAATTCCTTAAAAGGATATATATCGATAAAAAAACTAAAACACTAAAAAATAATGGAAAAATCGGATAAATAATTCCTGGATCTATCCAATGTCTAAAACCAAATTTGGGAGAAATCCCCAATTTAAATAACTTTGTAAAACTTAACAAAGATAATACGCACCCGAATGATAAAAAAATCCTAAAAACGATTTTATTAACTCCTTTATAAATATCTAATAAAACCAGCACAAACAAAAAGAAAAAAATCGGTATATATATAGCACTAAAATCTAAAAGATACTGACAAAATAATGCAATATTATATTTTTCAAAAAAAACAACACCAAATAAACCAAAAGACCATACCGATGTTGAGAAACTAACACAGGACCAAGACACATTCAAAAGAGATCTCTTGTTTTTTGAAATTACAAAAATACCAATAAATAAACCAAGTATAGATGTAATTAAAGACGATAATCCAAAAAATGACATATTTTTAATTTAATAAAATTTTATTCAAATTTTTTTGACTAATAATTTTTTCCATATATTTATCTGGATTAACAATGAATGGATTTTCAACAATCGACAACAAATGTAAATCTGATAAATGATCGCCATATGCATAGCTCCCACTTAAAGAAAGATTTTTTTCTTTTAAAAATTCAAGTACAGCTTGTTTTTTTTGAACCCCATAAATAACATTTCCTTCTATTGTTCCAGAATAAAATCCATTATTTTTTTGTAATTTTGTAGCTATGCAAAAATCCATTTCCAAAAAATCTGATATAATTTTAACAAGTGGATAGATAGATGCTGAAAGTAGAATAGTTATTGCGCCCCTTTCTTTGTGATAATTCAGTATATCAAAAATTTTTTTATAAATTCTTTTCTTAATTTCGGAATTAAAAAAATCTGTCAATATTTTTTCTAAAGCCACCTCGCTCCAGCCATTAAAAAATTTAAAAACTTTTTCTCTTATTTTTATAACATTTTGCACTAATCCTAATTTATAAAAAATAAACCAAATTAATACATAACTATAAAGAAAAAACCCTATTTTCTTGTTTTTAAAAAGGTATTTAATTAAAAATTTTTGAGACTGTCCCTTTATAACAGTATCATCTAAATCAAAAAACACTACATAGCCCATAAATTATTTAAATTACTAAATTTAATATTTCACTCCTCAATCTCTCAGTTAAATCATTTTCATCTAGATCGTTTAAAACAATTTTTTTTCCTATATTAATATCACATTTCTTTAACTTCGGATATTTATCAAATCTAGACATTATTTCAAACGCCCCTTTTATACCAACTGGTATTATTGGAACATTTACATTTTTAGCAATTCTAACAGCGCCATTATAAAACTTTCCGAGTTTACCATCACTAGATCTAGTGCCTTCAGGAAATATTCCAATTGCTCTACCTTGCTTTAAATATTCGATTGCTTTATTAAGTGATTCTGATTTATCCTTTGAATTTCTGTCAACTTTTATCTGCTTTGTAGATTTAACAAGCCAACTCCACTGCCATTTTTGAAAAAATACCTCCCCTGCTAAAAAATATATTCTTCTTGGGCAAACAGCTATAAGAGTAAGAAAATCAAAATAGCTTGAATGATTTGCACATATTACAAATGGTCCTTTTTTGGGAATATTTTCAATTCCCTTAACACTTCTTACCCAAACCAACCTAATTAATGTTCCAATTGTATATTTTAAAATCCAGTAAATCATTTAATTATAAAAACTTCTTATTATTTTATTAAAATGCTCTATTATGGTTTCTCTTTTTATTTTTAAAGTTGGTGTAAGCTCATCATGTTTTTCATCAAATTGGCGTGACACAAGATAAAAATGAACAATCTGCTCGTACCTAGAAAAACCTTTTAATAAATTATTAATCCTATCCCTATAAAAAATTTGTATTTTATCCAAATTTAAATAACTTTTTTCATTATCAACTGCTATATTATTCAAAGAGCAATATTTTTCTATTTCCTCAAAGTCCGGAACAATTAATGCTATTAGAAATTTTTCATTATTACCGATAACAATGGATTGATTTATATACTTATCATAATTCAACACTAATTCAATATTTCCAGGCACAACATTTTTCCCAGTTGATAAAACTATTACTTCTTTTTTTCTTCCGATTATATTTAAAAACCCATCTTTATCCAAAAATCCCAAATCCCCAGTATAAAACCATCCGTCAGTATCTATTACTTTTTCAGTTGATTCTTTATCATTATAATATTCCTTCATTACAGAGCTACCGCGAACTAAAATTTCTTTATCATTGTTTATTTTTACTTCTAAATTTTCCAACACAAATCCAACTGTTCCAAGTTTGTATTCATTCGTTTTATTTACAGAAATAATTGGCGAAGTTTCTGTGACCCCATATCCTTCTATTATTTTTATACCGACATCTTCAAAAAATCTAGCAATTCTTTTATCCAAACTTGATCCCCCTGATATTGCTAATCTTAAATTCCCTCCAAATATATTTCTAATTTTTCTAAAAACAATCTTGTCTAAAATACCACATAAAATTAGTAAAAAAAAATTTATTTTTTTATTGTGTCTTTTAAGTGAGTTTAATTTGCTTTGATTTTTTATTGCAAAATAAAATAAATTATTTTTAAACTTTGAGTCACTTCTTAAATTATCATGAATTTTATCAAAAATTTTCTCAAAAATTCTAGGCACAGAAATAATTACCGTTGGCTTAGCTAGTTTTATATCATCAATAAGTGTTTTTGGGCTTCTGCTATAATATATTGAAACACCTGAAACTAACGGAAGAAATTGTCCCGCTACCCTCTCTAGTACATGTGACAGTGGTAAAAATGAAAAAAATATATCATTACTACATGTAGGCGTGTATTTTAAAACATTTTCTATATTGCTCAATATATTATAATTAGTAAGTACGGCGCCTTTTGGCATGTCAGTTGTTCCAGATGTGTATATTATTGTTGTAACAAGATTTTTATCGTTTATTGGTTCTATCTTTTTATTATTTTCAACTTTTAAAATATCATCAAAATATTTAACATTTTCTTTCTCAACTTTGTCAAAGGATATTATTTGTAAATCATCTATTAAATGCTCATCAATTCCATAAAAAACATTTAATAATTTGTCGTTTGATATAAAAATTATTTTGGGTTTTGTTTGTGAAATAATGTAGTCAATATATTTAGTTCCATAAGTTGTATGAATTGGAACTAAAATTAATCCCAAATAATTACAAGCTAAGTCAACAGTAGGCCACTCCCATCTGTTTTCAGAAAAAATTACAACCTTATCTCCTTTTTGTAATTTATTCTCAACGAAATAAGAAACTAATTTTAGAATATTTTCATTTAAACTTTTATAACTAATTTTTCTATAATTACCATTTTCTATGTATGCTAAAGCAGTATTACTTGGATATGTAATAACATTTTTTTTAAAATTAAGATATATGGTATTTTGATCCATTAATTTAGGTGATTTATATTTTAATTGTACCATAATTGGCCTAAAATAAAAAGAAAAAAACGAAGTCAAAATAATGTCCCATTTTTATAAAAAATATTATTCAAACCATTGTATTGTATAGCCATTTGGCGCCTCTTTTGTAAAATCTCTATGAGGACAAACACCAAAACCAGTATTATCAAATTTCCTTTCAAATGAAACAATTTGAAATATTGCAAAAGATTTTTTACATCCGTATTCTCCTTCTTGGAATTTATGATATCTGTAATGAAAATTTTGATTATTTAAGGGATCCGACACATCGGATAAAAAAAATTTCTCAATTAAATTTCTAAATAATGTTTTCCTGGCATCTATTGTTTCATAACTAACATCCCACTCATTTTGTGTTTGATTGTCTGGTAACTGATCAAACTCTAACTTATATAATTCAATTGCTGTTCTTATTTGTTGCGCATTCTCCATTCTTATCGTGTCTCTAATTTTTTTTTGTTGACTTTTTGTATACAATCCAATAATTATTGTTGAACAAAGAATAATTGAAACTAAAATTAAAATATTTAAAATAGATTTTGTGCCTTTCTCTGTTTCCATTAAATTTCCAAATAAATACTTATATATAAATTATATAATTTTTTCAATAAAAAAACCACCCTAAACTAAGTAGAGTGATTTTTATAAAATTATTTTTGTGATTCTTCTTTTGTTTCCTCTGGTTCTTTGGTTTTTTCAGTTGTCTCTGGTGTTTCTGATTTTTCTTCTTCTACTGTCTCTGCCTTAGCTGGTTTCGCTATTACTATTGGTTGGTCTCCGTCAGTTAAAATTTCAACTCCGGACGGAACTTCTAAATCTGAAACTAAAATCATATCATTATAATTTTCAAGTTTAGATATATCTACTTCAATTGATGAAATAATTTGACTTGCGAGACATTCAATTTCAATACGATCCATTGCTTTCACAAGAATCGCTCCTAGTTCTTTTACGGCTTTTGATTCGCCTGAAAAATTAATTGGGATTTCAACTGTCAATTTATTTTTTGCATCAAATCTATACAAATCAGCATGAATTATTGATCCAGTGATATGATCTTTGGCTATATCATGTATAATTACTGGGATTTTTTTGTCTTCAAATTCTAAATTTAAAACCTGTGACTCACCCGTGGTATTAAAAATTTTCATAAACTCAGAATAAGAAACCTGCAAATTTAAATTTTCATGCTTTGGACCATAAACAACAACAGGTAAATACCCAGACGCTATGAGATTTTTCGCGCTTAAGCCACCAAAATTTTCTCTTTTTTGCGCTTTTAAGATTAATTCTGTCATTTTTTTAGCTTTCAAGGTTTCGACTTTCAGCTTTCAATTAGCTAAAAACAAAACTCTAACTTAATTATTATAATTATCTCATTATAAAACAAGACAAAATTTATGTCAATAATAAATTGTAAGTTAAAAAATTTTACAATACACCTTTTTCTATATTTTTCCTTATAATTCTCATTAATTCCAAATAAAATTCTATATTATTTAAAGTTCCAAGTCTCATGGCTAAAGCATCTTCCACTTTAAACAAGTGATGTAAGTAAGATTTAGAATATAATTTCAACTCATCAATATTTGAATTTTTATTTATAGCGGATTTATCTTTTTTGAATTCAGCATTTGTTATGTTTATAGTTTTATAAAATTTTCCTCTCAAATTCTTATTTGTAAAATAATACAATCTTCCATGACGCGCTTCGCGTGTTGGAATTACACAATCAAACATATCTACTCCATTTTTAACAGCAGTTAAAATATTATCAGGATAACCAACTCCCATTAAATATCTAGGACTTTTTTCTGGGAGCTTGTCTTTTAAAAATTTTAAAATTCCATACATTTCTTTATTTGTTTCACCAACAGCGAGTCCACCTATTGCATATCCATCAAATCCTATTTTCATAAGATCGTCTAAACTTTTTTTTCTTAAATCTTTATTTAGTGCTCCCTGAACAATGCCAAATAATAAATTTTTATTTTTAGGATCAAACTTTTTCTTGGACTCTTTACACTTTTTAGCCCAAATATTTGTTATATTAAGCGCTTTTTCTGTTGTTTGATAATCTGATTTTGAATCAATACACACATCTAATACCATTTGAATATCTGAATCCAAAACACTTTGAATTTTCATAACTTTTTCTGGAGTAAATAAATGATTTGACCCGTCATAGGTTGATTTAAAATTAACACCTTCATTAGTAATTTTTCTAATTTTAGAAAGTGAAAAAACTTGAAAACCGCCAGAATCAGTAAGTATTGGTTTTTTGTAATTTATAAAATTATTTAGAGATCCAAACTTTTTTATAACTTCTAATCCTGGTTTTAAATATAAATGATATGTATTTGCTAAAATTATATCTGGATTTAATTTTTCTATGTCAGAAAAACTGAGCGACTTTATAACTCCACGAGTTGCTATTGGCATAAAAAATGGGGTATCTATTCTACCCAATTTTGTTTTTAAAATTCCAATTCTCGCACTGGATATTTTTGATTTTTTTAGTATTTTAAACATTTATAAATCAATTACTCTTTCTTTTCCGCTAGCTTTTTTATCTCCTACTAATTCTGATGTTAAATAAGGAAAATCTTTACTAATTTTAGCTCCAGAAAATGAATCCATTCCGGAAATATTAGTTTGATTAATTAATGTAACTATTTTATCTTTATGATTTTTTTCTGGTGTTAACAATATATTAAATTTCCCTGTATAATCTTTTGACTTTTCTAATGTTTTAATTTGCCAAACAACTTCTCGTGTTTCAGAATTATAAACCATATTTCCTTTTCCATAAACATTGGCCTCTCCCCAATCGACATTTGGAGGTAAAATTGTTTTCACATAAACATCATTTAAATCATTAGTTGGGGACTTTATCTGCCAAACAACTTCGTATGTTGTAGTTTCTCCGACAACTGGTGGAAGTGGACCAGAACCAACAGCAAGTCCGTTTTCATCGTAATATCTAACTTTTGATGACGCTTCTATTGGACTATTTAATTTATTAATTATTGTATTGGATAATACTTCTTTTTCCTCTGAAGATGCATTTTTATATTTTAATTTTGCTTCTGATTTAACTAAATAATCTGTACTTCCTATATATTCATCATCAAATTGATGTAATTTAATTGAAATATTTATTTTTCCCTCTTGATTTTTTGCTAATTTTGCTAAAGATGGTATAGAATTTTTATCCCAAGTTATTGATAAATTATCTTCATTAAAATCTCCATTAAAATTATCTTGTAATGTTTCTTTGTCTAAATATTTTGAATCCAATTTTAAATTAATTACAATATTAGTTATTGCATCTTCTGAATTATTCTTATAATGTAATTCATATTTTAATTCATCTCCCCAGTTCACAACTGCGTCAATTGGATTATTGTTTATGGAAATTTGCAAAGGAACATCAGAAGGAACAGACAATGTATCTTTTGAAACTTTTATATATGGAATCCATTCTAAAACTAAATCGTTCTCTAAATTATGCTCAATACTATATAGAGATTTTATTTCAATTATGGCATTAAATGTTGATGTCGTATTATTTGCTAAATCTAAAAATCCTGAGACCTTTATTTCACCGGAAGATTTTTTTTGCAAATCTCCCAAATTCCAAGTATTTTCTGATATTTGCTCTAGAGAATCGGCATTTACTTCGGATACAGAAAAACCACTTGGATATTCAAATCTAATTCTCGCATTTAATAAATTATTATCAGAAATATTTTTATATAAAATCTTATAAGCAACTCTATTGTTATTTCCAATCTCAGATGGCGAATCAATGCTCAATTCCATTAATGTTTTTTCTATTTTTATTGTGTGACTAACTTTTGTTTCAAAATTTGAACTAAAATTTACGGGCTCATAAGCAATCGCGGATTCTATATTAAGCTCATCGTTGGTGTTTCCAATTACCTGAATATCTAAATTAATCTTTCCGTCTTCACCTGGATCCAAATCTCCTATTTTCCACAAATTAGCTCCTAAATTATCTGGTTCCTTACTTGAAGATACATAATAAACTCCTTCGGGATAATTTATGCGAAGTTCAACATTTTTCACTTTTACTTGTTCTTTATTTTCATATTTTATTGTGAGTCCAACTTTATGCCCAGAAATTACAGAATCTTCTCCGGAAATTTCTAACACCACGCCATTTCCACTTAGTGGCTTAAAATTATTAAAAAAATTCCAACCCAAATAACTTACAATAGCAACTGCTAAAAGAATAAAAATAATAATCCATAATGATCTCATGCCTTTGTTTTTACCTTTATCAAATGTGGAAATGTTTTTTCTTCTACCCCAAATATTATAAATATCATCAGTGGAACCAACTTTATCGTGATTGGGATTTTTTATACCTTTTAATTGCCTTTTAACAGGCATTCTTGGTTCCGCATAACTTTTACGGTTTCTTTTCTCTGAAGAAATTTTTTTTATATTTACTCCATCGCCTAAATTTGGTTTTGATTTTGGATTCAATGTTTTTGACATTTTTTAAAAAGAATTTAATTTTTTTTCTAAAACTTTTTCAAAATATGTTTTTATATAATTTAAAATTATCAATTTATCATAGTTTAATTTTAACACTAATTGTCTATTTTTTAAATATGTATTTTCAGTAAAAATATCAATAATTCTCATTTCTTTCTTATTTAAAGAGATTTTGTTTTTTTCATAAAATCCAAATTTCTTCATAATACACAATAAATAACATATTTCTAAATCTGACTCATTGTATAAATTAGAATTTACATCTTTTAAAAACTCAACTGTATTTTTGTAAATATATTTTTCCTGCATATTTTCTGGCAAAAAATTAAGTAAAATTTCTGACATTTTATTAAAAGACAAAAATGCTCTAAAATTTTTATTTACATCAAAAGAATTTATAACGCTAACCTGCGCTATTTTATTAATTGTCTTTCCTTGTGATAACATAAAAAGACATAAATTACCGGGCATTAAAAATCCAGATAACTTACTTTTTGGAGATGAAACTGATTTTGCAACAGCACTAATAAGTCCATTTTCAAAAGTAAAAATACGATAAAATTTATCTTCATCTTTAAAATTTTTCGCATACAGGATTATTCCTTGCGTTATATATTCACTATTCATTTAGGCCCTATTATTTTAAACTTATTTCAACTTCAAATTCATTTACCTTTACTTTTTTTTCAATAATTGGAGTATCAATTGATTCAAAAATAATATCTTTTGCTAAAACATCTTTCTTTAAAGATTGAATATTTTTCTTTATAGATTGAACAAAATTATTGTTCAATATTTTTAAACTAACTATAGCAGTATCTTTGATTGTCAAATTCGCTTGTTTTCTCAAGGCATTTATGTTTCTCACTAATTCTCGCAAATCTCCCTCGTTCTTTAATTCTTGTGTAATTTCAGTATTTAAATAAACCTCACCAATAGCTAAATTTTTATCAAATTTGACCTCTTTTACATTTACTTCTTCTGATATTATATCTAAATACGCCTCTTGTAGTTCTCCGCCTTCTATATTATAAGAAGCAGAAGAAAGCACTTGCCTAACTTTTATTTGATTCTGGTCTCTCAAATTATGTAATTTCTCAACTATTTTACGAACCTTTTGCATTTCTGATAAAATTTTTAAATCGTCCTTGCTAAATTTATGTGTATCTCTCCAATTTAATAAATGCACGGATTCTTGATCTCCATAAACCTCTTTATAAATATGCTCCGCTGTGAAAGGAATAAATGGAGAAATTGAAACAGCAAATTCCCTAAGAACAAAATTCAAAATTTTTGGAGCGAACTTGTCTTGGTTTTTAAATCTATCTCTCGATCTTCTTATGTACCAAGTTGATAATTCCAAAATAAAATCTGAAATATGATCAATACATTTTTTAATATCATAAACCTCCAAACTTTCTGTAATATTATTTTGCAATTGCTTTATTTCTAAAATAATCCATTTATCTAATAAATTGTCGCTTTCAATAAACTCTAAATCTGATTCGCTTTTATACATATTATAAAAAGATAAAATATTTGCTAATGTTATAAAATATCTTCCATATATACTAGATAAATCTTTTTCAGAAAAACACAAATCGCCAGATTTTACAGCCTGAGATCCCAACAAATAAAAACGCAATACATCAGCAGAATATTTCTGTATTATTTCAGTGGGCTCTGGATAATTTTTTAATCTTTTAGACATTTTCTTCCCGTCTTCTGCCAATACCATCCCATTTACAACAACATTTTTAAATGCTGGTTTTTTGAATAATGCTGTCGCAAGCACCATAAGTGTATAAAACCAGCCCCTTGTTTGATCCTGACCCTCAGCTATAAAATCTGCTGGAAAATTTTTATCAAACCATTCTTTATTCTCAAATGGGTAATGTATTCCAGCGTATGGCATAGATCCGGATTCAAACCAACAATCTAAAACATCTGGGATTCTTTTTATTTTTTTAGAACATTTTTTACAATCAATTTCTATATCATCAATAAAATGCTTATGCAAATCATCTATTTTTTTACCACTTGCTTGTTCTAATTCCTCTTTTGAACCAAATACTACAATTTCTCCACAATCACATTTCCAAACAGGAATTGGTGCTCCCCAATACCTTTGACGAGATATTGACCAATCTCTTGCCCCTTCTAACCATTTGCCAAATCTTCCATCTTTAAAAGATTCTGGAATCCAATTTGTTTGTTTATTTGCATGAATTAAGTCTTTTTTAATTTTTGTAACTTCGACAAACCATGATTTAGTTGCATAATTTAAAAGTGGACTATCGCATCTCCAACAATGAGGATAACTATGTTCATATTTTTCTTTAGAAAAAGCCAAATTTTTTGAATCAAGAAATTTTAAAATTTCTACATCCACTTTTTGATGATTGTCTTTTGGTTTTACATATTGACCAGCAAAATCTTTTACATCACTTGTAAACTTTCCTTGAGAATCAACATGTTGTATAAATGGAAGTTTCATCTCTTTTCCCAAATTCATATCATCTTCACCATATGCTGGCGCAATATGAACAATTCCAGTTCCATCTTCAATTGTTACGAAATCCGCATTATAAATTTTATAAATATTTTCTTTATTTTTTAAATTTTTATCCACAAAATAATCAAATAATGGTTTGTATGATTTACCAACAAGTTCCGCGCCTTTAAACTCCTTTATAATAGAAGGATTTACAAATTGATCTTTAAATACTTCATATCTGTCTTTTGCCAAAATATAAACATCATCTCCTGAGCTAATTTTTAAATAATGAATATGTTTCCCAACTGCCAAGGCAACATTACCTGGCAATGTCCATGGAGTTGTTGTCCACGCCAACACAAAAGTATTTGGCGAATCAACAAGTTCAAACTTAGCAGTTACTGAAATATCTTTTATGTCTTTATATCCCTGAGCTACTTCAAAATTTGATAATGTGGTTCCACAATGAGGACAAATATGCATGGATTTATAACCCTCATATATAAGTCCCTTTTTCCATAGTTCTTTAAAAACCCACCAAACAGATTCCATGTAGTTTACATCCATTGTTTTATAATCATCTTGCATATCAACCCACCTACCAATCATTGGAATAAACTTTCTCCACTCCCCAGCGTATTTCATAACACTTTTTCTACAATATTCATTAAAATCATGAACAGAATACTTTTCTTCTATTTCTTTTTTACCATTTAATCCCAATTCTGATTCAACTTCATTTTCAACTGGAAGTCCGTGACAATCCCAACCCCATTTTCTCCTAACATAATATCCCTGCATTGTTTTAAATCTAGGAATTACATCTTTTATAATAGACGCAACTATATGACCATAATGAGGCAACCCAT
The DNA here is from genome assembly GCA_029555085.1 of bacterium. Taxonomy (GTDB): domain Bacteria; phylum Patescibacteriota; class Patescibacteriia; order UBA1558; family S5-K13; genus STF1-138. The sequence goes on from JAKPTO010000026.1 coordinate 50,138, forward strand.
TTGCAAATGGCGGACCATCGTAAAAAGAAAAATCACCTTTTGTAGATTTTTTCAAAGATTTTTCGAAAATTTTATTTTCTTCCCAAAAATTTAAAATATCACGCTCTTTTTCGTATAAAGTAGATATTTTCTGATTATTATTTTTTTCCATATATTTTTATTCTATTCTAATAAAAAATTAAATTTATACTTGTTTAATTTAACAACAAAATCACAATAAATCAAGACTAAAAAAACAACATTTTTATTAACTCCAGCGCTTTATTTTTTTTATTATGACGACTTTTTCTGATAACTTTTGACTTATTATTTGTTTCAAAACCAAAACTTGATGATATTATTGTTTTTTTTCTTTTTGATTTCATAATATTTTAATTAAAAATTATTGTTTATTTTTCAAATATGATTTTATTTCGGCAATTGTAAAACGTTTATTGGTTTGGAGCCGTTCTATTTCTTTTATTGTTTTTAATGCTTTACTTTTTTCATATAAACGATACCCGCCTCTTGTAAAAGAATCGGGTTTTAATAAACCCTCCTTGGTATAAAAATGTATTGCCGATGGCAATCTATTTATATGAGACGCGAGTTCTCCAATTTTTAGTAACATTGTTATTTATTATTTTCATTAAGGTAGAATTAATCTTTGCTCTGCTCTACTACAATTATATATTAAAAAATTAAAAGTGTAAAGTATGTATTATCACTTTATACTTTATGGTTATAAAAATAAAAAAACTTCTAAATTAAAAGTTAAAAATAAAAAAATCTCCCTATTGAGCTAGGGAGATTTTGAAAAGCTAGTATTATTTGTTTTGCTCTGCGATATACTGATTAATTGCTGTTACTACTTTTCCGTCTGTCTTTAATTCTTCTATAAAAATAACATGAGCTTTATTTATAGACATTTCATCTTTTGGTCCATGTAATTCATTTCCTAATTTTACTAAAGATAGTCCTTGTTGTTGCTGTGTTGAATCAGCTGGTTGTAATGCTGTTGTTACTTGTAAGTAGTATATATTCCTTAAAGTAACTTCTTCGTTGGTATTTTTTACAACATTGCCAAAGTAAACCTGACCGTTTGATAAAAATACTGCTTGCCATTTACCATTAGATCCATCTTTATCAATACCTAGAATATTAAATTTTGTAAATCTAGATACTCCATAAAGACATACTAGTATAACAGCAATAACAATTACTACTGTCATTATCCATCTAAAAATGGATTTCTTTTCTACTGGTTCTGTTACTTTTGTTGTAACATTTTCCGTTTTTTTGTCCATATTTTTGACCTTTCTTTATGATTATATTTAATTATTTTATAGAGATATTATAACACCTTTAAATAATTTTTTAAAGATGCTTTAACTACTATATTTTTGGCTTATTTAAGCCATTTTATATATAAAATAATGTATAAATAAATTTATTTGGTTTTTTCTACATACAAAGGAGCCACTCCTATTATCTTATCTGTGCTTGGTCTATATAAAATTACTTTCATGGATTTTGTATATATAAGCAAATTATCGCCATTTTCTGCATTCTCAAAAAAAGGATAATCTTTTAATTTTTCTTCATTTAAAACATTTGCAACCTGAGGAATTTCATCAGATGGCAATTCTATTAATCTTGAAACTCGTTTTATTATTTTTTCTGATCGTCCTCTATCTCCCATATTTAGTTTGTAAGAATTTGATTTGATTTTTTTGTAAACAACTACAACGCCAAAACATATTCCAACAATTAAAATAATTATAATTATTATTTTAAATAATTTTTTAAAATTAAAACTTTTCTTCTTTTTCTTTGAAAGTATTCTTAGATCTAGAACTCTATTTTTACTCATGATGTTTATTTTCTAATTGGATTAGATGTTTAATATAATTTATTCTTCTATTGTCTCTATTGTGACTTCTGTTTCTGTTATTGTTGTTTCTGTTGTTTCCTCTGCCGAAGTTTCCTGTTCTGTGGTTGTATCTGTTTGAGTTGTGTCTATTGAGGTTTCCGTGGTTTGATTACCTGATGAGATATCATCCTCTATTGTAGTTTCTGTTGTGTCTTCTATTGGAGTTTCTTGTTCTGTGGTTGTTTCTGTTTGAGTTGTGTCTATTGAGGTTTCTGTGGTTTGATTACCTGATGAGATATTGTCCTCTGTTGTTGTTTCTGTTGTGTCTTCTATTGGAGTTTCTTCTATTAAACCCTGCTCTGTTGAAGATGAAATCAATTCTGATGTTCCATCGCTACTAAATATCATTCCCTTGTATGCTCCGAATGAATGCCAGTCAAATATCACATCAGTTTCTTGAGTATTTTCTATCTTTATCACAAAACCATTCTTTGTAACTTCGTCTATATAATAACCGCCATTGATTAATGCGCGTGGAGAAATCGTTATAACTGGATCATTTCTATATTCATGCTCAAACATGACTGCTGTACTTGTTGCGCCTGTTAAAATCTTTGCTTGACCAACCGTATCACGACCTAAATCAACTAATCCCTCAACTTGCAATGCGCCAGACAATACCAAATCTTCTAATGCGTCAAGCGACATTCCAAATTGCGCTCTAATTTCATTAATTTGTTGCTGTTGTTCTTGTATTGCTGAAACCATTACTGGCGTAAATGATTCATAGTCAATTGATTTGTTTCCACTTTCATCAATATTTAAAAGTTCTGGCGCAATTTCTTCTACTTGAGTTGTTATAAATCCTAATTTATTAATTTGTGTTTCATTTTCTATCCATACGAAATTTACTGCTTCAATGTCTGTTAATTTATTAAGCGAAATTATTCCATCTAATTGATCTATTGTTGCATTTTCTACAATTTGTTCTGAAGATGGGACAGAATTATTTAATTGATTTCTTAAATTAGTAATTTCATTATTCAATGAATCAAATCTTTGTTCTATGTTATATGAATCTATAATGCTTTGTATTTCTGAAATATTTTCATCTTTTGCTTCTAAGACCTTAGTTGTCACCTCTTTTTCAATTTCATTCACTGTTACACTCTTATTGTTTCTTGAAATTAATACATTTATAGTTCCAAAATCTCCACTAAATGATTCAAGCGCAACTCCGACTGTTGAGTCGCCCTGATTTGCTTTCATTAAATATCCTTGTCTTGATGCACTTGTCAAAGAATCACCCGGATTAATATCTCCATTTTCATTTGAGACAAATGCTGGAATCTGACCTAAAAGCGCTACTAATTTATAATTTGGATTATTTTTGTATTCTTCTTTTGAATTTCCTATAAATCCAGGCTTGGTTGAAATAATTCCAATAATATTTGAATCACTTGATGTGGCGCACCTTGATATAGCATTGTTATTTGCAAAGTCAATACATACAACCTCTCCTGATGAAATATTTGTATTATTAGTATAAAAATATTCTGCATAGTCAGCTGCTGGTGTGTCATAACCAGTATCAGCTAAAACTAAGCCATCGGAGCTAACCGTAAAGACATTATCCCCTTCCGAATTCTGCAAAACAAATCCCAATACTTTTTCCTTTCCAAGATTTTTTATCGTGGTTCGACCAATATAATCTACTGAAAAAAGAGTTTCTTCGTATTCCACCCTACTTTGTATCTCAAATAAATTAGCGGAAGGGTGAGCTGATGTATTTACTACTTTTAACACCGGAACATGCCCCAAGTCACTAACTATTGTAGCTGATTTAATTAATTCTATAGGTACATCCGCGATTATTTTAGATTGCGATAGTGTTAAAGGGGAAACATTATTGGTTTCATCTCTAAATTCTAATGTCCCATATGCATATGAAGAAGAATGTGGTCTTATTGCCCAAGTAGATGTTCCTACGTGAATTTCTTCTGCCCAAAGATCAGTCCATCTATAATCTGATGAACCAAGAGTATAGGTTAAATTTGACTCAGGAACAATATCTCGCATAGTTGATGTTCCTGTTACATTGAGTGTTCCAGCACCTGTATTTATTACTAAATCTGTTCCGTTCCATAAAATATTTGCATCTTGATCTTCTCCGAGATAGAGAGCAGCATTATCTTCGTCTATATAAACATTACCTGTAGCAAAAGCTCGAAAATTAGCAAGATCTGCACGTGAATGACCTAACCATATCTTAGACGACGGTTGAGTGGCAAAAAAACTAGAGAGAGTATATATAAGACCATTAACTCTAAGAGCGCTACCAAAATATGAATGACCTTTTACATCTAAAGTTCCTTCTACATATAAATCATTATCATCAAGTTCAAGGGTACTAACTCCGCTATTTGATATTGCATTATATGGTAACGCGCTTACTCCACCTATATTAAATACATTATTATTAGCAAATACTATATGACCACCTGTAGTATTTATTGTTAAATCTCCTGAAGAATCAGTTCCAAATGTTGTTGAAGTTGCAGAATTGTATCCTAGTGTCAATTGTGGTGAAGTTGAGTTTACTACATGAAGCGCGGATGACGGCGCTGTAATACCGATACCGACATTACCACCATTAAAATATGATGCACCCCTAGAATGCAGTAAAATAGTCGAGTCATTAGATGAATTTCTCATGGTAAGGGATGTATTAGATCCGCTACGCAACAAAACTCCTCCTGAACTAGGCACAATATTTAACTGGCCAGACGCTCTAATTTCCTGATTTCCAGATGATGGGAAAAATGATATAGATCTAGTTTTAGTAGAATCATAAAAATAAACATCTCCAGTAACATCTAGAGTTGCTTGCGGATCATTTGTCCCAATTCCGACCCTTCCTGAATTATAATAAATACCATTACCATATGCGTTTGGGGTCCACCGGGATGACACAATTGGCGATCCGTTTATAGAAAATCCGGCTGCATCTACTATTCCAGTTGAAGCAGTGATAGTTGCACGACCGCCGACTGATAAGTTATTCGTTAGTGTAGTGGCACCGTTTAAAGTTATAGTATCGTCACTATTTGCATATAAAATTCTTCCCCAATCACCATCACTGGCTCCATATTTTACAAACGCAGTTCCTCCACCCACGCCATAAGAACCCATTGGTGCGGTATAACCAGCAGCAAGATGTTCATCTGATATAACAATATTCATTTCTCCTCCATAACCATCTACAACAAAACTTGCTATTGTATTAACATTACTATCAACTACTGTTAGCGCATACTGTGGTGTTGTGGTACCGATTCCGACGTTGCCTGATCCGACATTAACTGCTATGTTATTATAATGCATTATATCGTTGTAACCGCTAATATCTACAGCCTCATAAACTACCATTGGTGCATCTCCCGCTAAATCATATATACCAAACTCATCGTTGCTAAACATTCCACCATTACCAATATAAAAACCTCCTTTGCTATAATCGCCACTTTCAAAACTAGCAATCATATCTGTACTTGAAACATGTAAACCGCTCAGAGGATCTGTCGTCCCTATCCCAACATTTCCTGAGTTATAGTAAATATCAGATCCATTTGTAATCCACTGAGATGATACAATTGGCGAGCCATTTATAGAAAATCCGGCTGCATCTACTATTCCGGTTGAAGCGGTGATAGTTGCGCGACCGCCGACTGATAGATCGCCTATAAACGAAGAAGCGCCTGATTGTAATATTTTTAATACTGTACCACCATAATAATAAGCATTCTCACTAGTATCATACACGGCTATATAAGTATCATCACCCTTATTAATTAAACCTATTTCATCAGTTATGGCGCCAGAAACCAATGCTACTGGACCATATAAACCATTAGCAATTATCTCTGATCCAAAATCAGCAATTCCCGTTAAAGCAGTAATAGTTACCTTGCCTCCTATTGATATATCTCCGGTAAAATTAGCTCCTGATAAAAGTGCATAAGAAGTTGAAGCAGCAGTCCACACAGGATCTAATTCTGTAATTAAACTTCCAAGTGGTGAACCATTCCAATAAAGATCTCCACCTAGATTATATAATGTATCTACTGTTACAGCTGGAGTTGAAGATGCGATATTCAAACCATTATTTGTTACTACTAATCCCATTGCGGTTGTTGTTGCAAACGAAGAACTTCCAGTTACTATTAAACTAGCAGATGAATATAAATCTGATGATAAATTTACAGGACCGTCAAAAGTATTTATTCCCGTCCATGTATTATTATCAGATAAAGACACCCCTCCCCCATTTTGAACTATCGTAGTTCCACCACCAATAAAATTATATACGCCCCCAGTAAAAGACCCGTCCTCCCCTTTATCTCCTTTGTCTCCTTTTTCGCCAGTATCTCCTTTTGGTCCAGCATCTCCCTTGTCTCCTTTTTCACCTTTTACCAAAATTGTTTTTTGGATAACCTGCGTATCACCATTTGCTGTATGATAATTTTGAATTATTTGGGGTTGAACTTTGTCGGTAGCCCCGAGATAAATATTTTTTATCTCCTGCGTTTCAGCTGCATCTCTTATAAATCGAACAACGCTATCCCTAAGAACTAAATTTATTGATAAAACTTTATTCGCAAATTTTTTTGATATATTCTCAGAATAATCTCTATATTTATTTAAAGAAACAAGAGAATTAATTATTTTCTGTAAAAATGTTAGCTTAGATGAAATATTGACAGACACCTCGCTTGCGCCAAGTACTCTATGAGATGGGTTATTTTCTGTATAATAATTATCTTTTTTATTTAAAAACGCTCTTGGGTTAAAATATGAAATCCTATCAACAACAGAATGAGCTAATTCTTTATAATTATTTTTATAGCGTTTTAATAAATTAAAATTATTAAGTTGTGAATTTCTTAAAAATTTACCAAAATTTGTTAATTTATTTTTTATGTTTGAAAATTGATATTTGTAAGCATTGGAAAATTTCTCAGAAGAAAGTGATAAAATTCTTTCTACTTTATTTTGATTTTCTCCATAAGTACCGAGAGCAGAAGGAATAAAAAATCTCATTGTCAAAATTAATAAAAAACTTATAGCTAAAAAATTTGCCAATCCAATTAATTGATTCGGAGAATGTGGTTTTGGGGATCTAAACTTTGAAGATTTTAAATTAGAATATTTTTTAGACTTATCAAATTTAAAAAATGTAAAAACTGACAATAAAAAATTTCTAAAAATGTTTACTATATGATAAAAAGTTTTTTTAAATTTTTCTTTATTAAAAAAATGAATTTCTGCTAAAAGTATGTCTGGTAAATTTGGTTTTCTATTAAGTGAAACATCTTCATACTGAATTTGAAAATTCATCTCACTATTCTTCTCTTCATACTCTTTCAAGTAGCTTTTTTTCGTAAACCATATTCCATCAATTTTCTCTGCTTTTAATTTTCCCTGCCTCGCGCGAAGAGATAAATATTCTTGTGAATATGAACAATACTTTGTCGCCTGTGACAAAGTAATGTATGGTTCTATTTGTTGATTTTGTTCGTCCATATTGACAAGCTTGTATGAAATTTTATTTTTGTTTTAGATTTCATATCTTCTATTATTATATATAATTATATATAATTTACCCGATATATTCAATACTTTTTATCCGATATATTATTTTTTATACCCGATACGGTTTTTATCCCTTTATTTAAAGGACAAAAATCATATGGGATAAATTTTTATAAAATAAGACAAAGCATATAAATTTGACAAATTTTCAATAAAAAAATAATATTTTTCAAAACCCAAATAAATTACCTATACAAATATTTATAGAAGTGGAAAACTATATAACCAATTTAGTTTAAAAATTAAATAAAATTACCTGAAAGTTAGAGTGCTTACTTTATTATTTTTAACAAAGGCGCTATACTAAAATTATAAATATATCAAAAAATAATATATGGAAAAATTAATAATTTTGAATAAAAAAATTGACTACGAATATGAAATCAAAGAAAAATTTGTAGCTGGATTAGTTTTGTTTGGCGATGAAGTTAAGTCAATAAAAAATTCTTCATTTGACATGAAAGATTCGTATATAAAAATTTCATCTGAGTCCGAAGTTCTTCTTCTCAATTTTAAAATTTCTCCATACAAAAAATCAAATTTAAACTTATTGAAACACAAACCCAATAGATCCATAAAATTACTACTCAAAAAATCTGAAATTAAAAAATTAAATTCTCTTTTAAAAGAAAAATCCTACACTGCCATTCCTAAAAAAATTTTTGTAAAAAACAATTTTATAAAAGTTGAAATTGCTGTTGTAAGGGGAAAGAAAAAATATGAAAAAAGAGAATTTATAAAAAATAAAGAAATTAAAAAAGATCTACAAAAAAATTATAAACTTCATAGTTAAATTTTTTAATAAAAAATTTTTAAAAACCATCTTGTACAAATTTTGTGTTCAATTTAAAATGTCTAAAATTATCAAAATTACACCCTTAAAATTATCAAATTTCACATAAACAATCTTCTTTAAAATTTCTAAAATACTAAAAAATTATATAAATTAAAAATAAAATTTTTTATATTTTTATAAAAAATATCCACTCCTAAATAGTACATATAAAATTTATTACATTTGGCGATTGACAGATGATAAAAATTGCTGTATACTAATCCTATAAATTATACGCATAAAATTGTATAATTTTTTTATGGGGATGTATCAATTTGATGCATAAAAAATTTGTTCTTTGGCAAGTCAAGTTTTGCGAAACTTGTAAAAAACGCTAAATCATAAATGTCAAATCATTTATAGAAAAAGTTAAAGTTGCATTTAGTAATCCAGCTTTCAACTTTTCAATTGCTTAATCTTTTTTAAAAATTAAGCCATCCTCTATCTTCATACTCGATGGGGATTTACGAGGGTGTTATATTTTCGAGTTATACTATGGTAATTTCCATGTGCCATAGTGAAAACTTATGGAATATATAAATAATATTTTTCTTATTTATAGTTATTTATAGAATTTTAAAAATAAGATAAACTTGTAGATAAAGAATGAATTGTTAGGCAGACAGGGGTTCAAATCCCCTCATCTCCACCATAATTTATTATTACCCAAATCTTTGATATAATAAATATGGTTTAATAATTAACCAAAAAACATATAAACAAATTTTTAAACAATAGAAATACTAATAATTCTAAAAAATATAGAATTAATAACCAAATAAGTATAGACAAGGTGTTTGTGATAGGTTCTAATGGTGAAAAATTGGGAATCATGGACACGCATTCCGCTATTACAAAAGCAAAAGAATCAGGACTTGATCTAGTTGAAGTTTCTCCAAATGCTAATCCTCCGGTATGTAAAATAGTTGATTTCGGACAATTTCAATACAGTAGATCAAAAAAACAAAAAACCAACAAGCCAAAAAAGGTTGAAATAAAAGGAATAAGATTGTCTCTAACCATAGGAAAACATGATTTAGAGGTAAAAAGAAATCAGGCAAAAAAATTTCTATCACAAAAAGATAAGGTTCGTATAGAATTAATGTTAAGAGGTAGAGAAAGGCAGCATGTAAATAAAGCAAAAGATGTAGTAAATGAATTTTTATCGGAAATAATAGATGATATATCCATAGAACAAGATATGCGCTATATGTCTGGAAAACTATCAATGATTATAAAATCTAAATAAGTAAATTGAAAAAATATAAAGTTAAATACCTACAATAGAACAGGAAAATTATAAATATTGACATAAGCATTTTAAAACTAAAATATATGCCAAAATTAAAGACATACAAAACATTATCAAAACGAATAAGAATTACAAAAAACGGTAAAGTCATAAGAAGGAGTAAATCACAGGATCATTTTAATACTAGAGAAACTGGAAAGACAAAAAGAAATAAAAGGAAAGATGTAAAAGTCTCGGATGTTTATTCAAAAAACATAAGTAAATTATAATACTTAAGCATTGTTTTAGTGCTTAATTAGGAAATAAATTATATGCCAAGAGTAAAAAGAGGTGTTACACATCTTAAAAAAAGAAAAAAAATATTGAAAAAAGCTAAGGGTTATAAATGGGGAAGAAAATCCACAATAAGAGCAGCAAAAACAGCTGTTAAAAAGGCCGGGCAACATGCGCTTCATGATAGAAGAAAGAAAAAGGGCGTTATGAGATCCTTGTGGACAACAAAACTCAACGCAGCGCTTAGAAAATATGAAATATCATATAGCAAATTTATAGACATGCTAAAAAAGCAGAACATAGAATTAGATAGAAAAATACTTGCTGAAATAGCAGAAAAAAATCCAGAAATATTTGAAAAAATAGTAAAATCTATTCAGAAATAAGAAAAACCTTTGGGTTTTTCTGTTGGAGCGGTAGTTCAGTTGGTTAGAACGCCTGCCTGTCACGCAGGAGGTCGAGGGTTCGAGTCCCTTCCGTTCCGCCAGAAAAATCTAAATATATAAAATAAATACTCTATCAAATGTAGGGTTTTTATTTTTTACAAAAAGGGACGAGAAGTTTATCCCGCCGTATGGCGGGAAGTCCCTTCCGTTCCGCCAGAAGAATCTAAATATATAAAATAAATACTCTATCAAATGTAGGGTTTTTATTTTTATACAGATATTGCAAAACACATACCTTTATTTGACTCAAAGCGTTAATATGTTAAAATAAACAATTAAATATTAAATGTTATATTATTTATTGTGAGAATAAACCAATAACAAATACAAATATCTTTAAAATAAAAAAACCTGTTAAAAAAGCAATAGAATTGATATAATTTATAAATAAAATAATAAAATACTAAATAAAAACTATATGACAAAAAAGAAGAAAACAATATTTATAATATTCTCTATTATTATACTTATAATAGTATCTAGTTTTATTTTTAAAAAACCAAACACGACTTATACTACTGAAAAAGTACAAAGAAAAGACCTAAAACAAACTGTTAGTGAAACTGGGACTATTAAATCCTCTGACGAAATAGAACTAAATTTTCAAAATACTGGAAAAATAACAAAAATCCTTGTAAATGTTAATGATAAAGTAAAAGAAAATCAAATCTTAGCAGAATTAGATCATAGAAGCTTAGATATATCTGCAAAAAATGCAATCGCAAGCTTAGATATAGCAAAAGCTAATTTAAATAAACTAGTATCTGGCGCAACCCAACATGAAATAAATACACAACAAATTGCTGTTAATAAAGCTGAAACAGAATACAAATCTGCTTTAAATGAATTAGAAGAAGCCAAGGCAAGTATAATAAAAACCTCTAAACAAGCAGAAACAGATGCTCTAATTTCAATTGATACAAATATTTCAAAAGCGCAAATAGCTGTCGATAATATCAACACAATTTTAAATGATAATGATGCTCAATATCTCTTGGGTGTTAAAAATTCATCAATACTTTATCAGACAAAAAATTCCTACAATGATGCAAAACTACTAATTTCAAATGCTAAATCCTCTATCAATACAGCAAAAAATACTAAAACTAGAAATGATATAAAGCTAGCCATAAATAAAACAATCGAAGCTTTGGATTCAACATTTAGCGCATTAACAAATTCTTATCAAATGCTTGAAGATTCAATTATTTCCTATCAATTCACACAAGCAAAGTTGGATTCCTATAAATCTATAATTAGCACTCAACAAATAACCATATCCAATGCTCTATCCTCTGTTAAAAATTCGTTAAATATATTAAACAACACAGAACTAAGTAGCGACGGACTAACTATTTCAGGAAGTCAAACAATTGCAACAGCTCAATCGAGAGTTGATTCTTCTTACCAAGCTTTTCAATTAATAAAAGCTCAACTTGATGAATTAAAAGCTCCTGCAAGAAGTCAAGATGTTATTTTATATCAAGCACAGGTAAGGCAAGCTGAGGCCAATCTAGAATCCATACAAAATCAAATTGAATACAATATAATAAGAGCGCCAATTAATGGAACAATAACTCAAATTGAATATAAAAAAGGAGAACAATTTTTAGCTACAAAACCAGCAATAAAAATGCTATCTGAAAATAAATTAGAAATAGAAGTCGATATTTCAGAGTCAGATATTACAAAAATAAAAATTAATGATCCAACTGAAATAACCCTAGACGCTCTAACATCTGAAGAAAAACTATACGGAAAAGTTTATAATATAGACCCAGCTGAAACAACAATTCAAGATGTAATTTACTATAAAACCAAAATCAGCTTTGATATTCCAGAAGAATTAGTGGAGAATATAAAACCTGGAATGACAGCAAATGTAATAATTACAACAAAAAATAAAGCAAATGTGCTAGTTATTCCATCTCGCGCTGTTATAGAGAAAAATGGGGATGGAAAATTTGTAAAAATATTAGAAAATAAAAAAGAAAAGGAAGTATCTGTAAAAACAGGAATATATGGCGATGATGGAATGGTAGAAATTTTATCAGGACTAAAAGAAGGACAAGGAATAATAACTTCAACAAACACAAAAAAATAATGCTTATACAAATCAAAGATATAAAAAAAGAATATTCTAATGATGAAGTAGTAACTGAGATACTTCACGGATTATCTTTTGAAATTAAAAAAGGTGAATTTGTTTCCATTATGGGTCCATCTGGATCTGGTAAATCAACACTCATGCATATTTTAGGACTTCTGGATAGACCTACAACTGGAACATATTTTTTTGAAAATCAAGATGTTTTAAAATTAACTGATGATGAATTGGCAAATTTGAGAAACAAAAAAATAGGATTTGTTTTTCAAGCTTTTCATTTACTACCAAAAACACAAGTAATAGATAATGTGATGCTTCCACTCATATACTCTGAAGAAAAAACAAATCACAATGAAAAAGCAAAACAAGTACTAGAAAGTGTTGGACTATCACACAGAATGTATCACTACACGAATCAAATTTCTGGTGGAGAAAAGCAAAGAGTCGCTATCGCAAGAGCTCTTGTAAACAATCCCGATGTTATTTTTGCTGATGAACCAACTGGAAACTTGGACTCAAAATCAGGAAAGCAAATTATGGAAATTCTACAAGATTTAAATGACAAGGGCCATACCATTATTCTCGTAACTCATGAAACATACACCGCGGAACACGCTCATAGAATTATAAAAATTGTAGATGGACTCATAACTGAAGATTATAAAGTTTCCAATAGGCGCTTAGCAAAAAACGAAAACGGCATAAAATAATATGTTTAATTTTCTAAAACAATGCGCCAAACTAGCTATTAATTCACTTCTAGCTAATAAGACAAGAAGTTTTTTGACTATGCTTGGAATTATAATTGGGGTGTCTGCCGTTATAATTATTACTTCAATTGGAAGCGGTGCTCAAGATTTAATTCTCTCTGAAATTAAAATACTTGGAACTGATACTATAAGCATTATGCCTGGCAAAGCAGAAGAAAATGGACCACCAGCTTCTGTCATGGGGATAATAATTACAACCCTAACATACGAAGATGCAAAGGCGCTTCTCGAGAAAAAAAATTCTCAGCACATTATTAATGTTGCTGCTTACTCAAACACAAATGCGAATGTTTCCTGGGGTTCCCAGAGTTCAAACTTTGATATAATAGGAACAAATGTAGGTCACTTAACAATGAATAATTTTAATGTCGAAAGTGGGAGATTTTTTACAATCGACGAGGAGAGTAATTTGGCAAAAATAGCAGTTTTGGGTAGTCAAGCGAAAGAAGATTTATTTGGGGATTCTGATGCTATAGGAGAAAAAATAAAAATTAAAAAACAGGTCTTTGAGGTAATAGGGATACTAGAAGAAAAAGGAACAGTTGCTTTTCAAAATTATGATGACAAAATTTTTATTCCTATAAAAACAATGCAAAAATTAATTGTTTCCTCAGATGCTGTTGGGATTATAAGAGCAAAAGTAGACAACGAGAAAAATCTTCCTCTTGCTATAAAAGATGCTGAAACTACACTTCGCGAAAGACATGATATAAGAGATAATTCTGGAGAGGATGATGATTTTACTGTTAGTAGTCCCGCAGAAGCACTTGAGGCGATTGAAACTGTTACGGGTGCTTTAAAATTTTTCTTAGCTGCGATGGGGGCAATTTCACTTATTGTGGGTGGAATTGGAATTATGAATATAATGCTTGTAAATGTCAGCGAACGCACAAATGAAATAGGTCTTAGAAAAGCAATCGGAGCAAAAAATAACAATATCTTAGTTCAATTTTTAATAGAATCAACAATAATAACACTTTCTGGTGGAATTATAGGAATAATATTTGGGATACTTGTTTCTCTGCTTGTTAGTGTTATTGCTCAAGCACTAGATTATAATTGGGGATTCCATGTTTCAATGCTCTCAATAATTATGGGAATTATTGTTTCAAGCTCTATAGGAATAATTTTTGGACTATACCCAGCGAAAAAAGCTAGTAAACTTGATCCAATAGAAGCATTAAGATATGAATAATATGATAAGAATAAAAAATTCAATAAAACTCGCTATTAATTCAATGAAAACAAATAAGGGAAGAACTCTTCTTACTATTTTAGGTATGGTAATTGGTGTAATGAGTATTGTTGTGGTTTTTTCAGCTGGAGAGGGATTAAAGAAATTAATCATAAAACAAATTGAATCCTTCGGTACTGATATTATTGAAATTGAAACAAGAATCCCTGTGGGGAAAAATAAAATGGGCAATGAATCACATGAATCAGCCATGAGTATGGCTCAAGGAGTTCGAATAACAACACTAACATTAAAAGATGTAGAAGATATAAAAAAAATACCAAATATAGATGGCGGTTATGGTGCGTTAATGGGGCAAGAACTCGCAACCTATGGTAGTAAAAGAAAAAAAGCGTCTCTTTTTGGAGTTAGTGCTGATTTTATAAACATTGATAAAAGTGAAATAAATAAAGGTAGATTTTTTACCAATGCAGAAGATGAGTCGCTCACAAAGGTTGTAGTACTAGGCGCTGGAATAAAAGAAGATTTGTTTGGTGACTCAGATGCAATAGGAAATTATATAAATTTAGGAAAATCAAAATACAGAGTAATTGGAATAATGAAAGAAAAAGGAGCTGCCATGGGAATGGACTTTAACAGATATATATATCTTCCCGTGCAAACTCTTCAAAAAAAAATCATGGGGATAGATTATTTAATGTATACTATATATAAATTAAAAAACTCTGAAATCACAGATGAAACAGTAAAAGAAGTAAAAATTATCTTAAGAGAAAATCATGATATAAATAATCCCGACGATATAGTGGGTGTAGATGATTTTACTGTTGTAACAATGGAAGAAATGATGAAAACCGTCAATAGTATTACAAAATATGTAACCGGCTTACTTCTTGCAATAGTAATAGTTTCTCTTGTGGTTGGTGGTGTGGGGATTATGAATATAATGTATGTAATAATAAGCGAAAGGACATTTGAAATTGGCCTTAGAAAAGCACTAGGAGCAAAAAATAAAGATATTATGTGGCAATTTCTCATGGAAGCAATAATAATATCAATTCTAGGGGCAATTTTAGGTATTATTCTAGGTATTCTACTATCACTACTTATAACTTTTGCTGCAAATGCTTATGGTCTTTCCTCGAGTTTTAAAATACCCATTTACGCTCTTTTCATATCTCTAATATTTGCGGTTTCCACTGGTCTTTTATTTGGTGTTTTTCCTGCAAAAAAAGCTGCGGAACTTAATCCAATAACAGCTCTTAGAAATAAAAATTAACCTATGGGCAAGCTCGAAGGTTGAAAAAATTATTTATACATTTCATCAACCCATTCACCAATTTTTACAACTGCATCTTCACTGTCACTTCTTTTATAAACCGACAAAACCGCAACACAAATTTTCTTTTTCATGGGAGTTATATAACCAGCTGTAACATGAAATCTTGTTTCATTCAAAAAACCAGTTTTAGCTCCAAAATAATTCTGGGGATTATTTCTTAAATCATATACAGTGTGTTTTAAATTTATTTGTCTCCCCTCTCTTGTTGTGAAAGTATATTGTGGCTTGGAAGAATACTCGCTTATGTTTTCATTTGAAAATGCATGACATGTTACTATTGCCATGTCGCGAGCACTTGTTAAATTTTTCATTGACAATCCCGATGGATCGTCAATTAATGTTTTTGTAAGTCCCCACTCGCTTGCAATTTTTCCCATATTTTCTAAAAATTGAGTTTTTGAAATTTCTGTAATTTTTGATAATTTATTTGCAGAATTATTTGCTGAAGCAATTAAAGTCGAAGCAAAAATATCTTTTATTTTTATTCTTTCTGTTGATTTTAATTTCAGAGTTACAAAAGAATCCCTTGGTCCAACATATTGCCTAAGATCTCCTTCGCTGTCTTGCCATGTTAAATTATAAGTTTTATTCCATAATGGAAAATGTTTTACAAACTCACTTGCGGTTATTAATTTCATCAAACTTGCGCTTGGCATCTGACGCTCTTCTTGATGAAAATATAGCGGTTTCAAAGTTTCATATTCTATAACAGCTGCAGAAATATATGGAACATCTTTTCCGGTTTTCTCTTTATACCAATTTGTAAAATCAACATAATTATCTTTTTTCTCTAAAGCAAAACAATTTGCAGGAATTGCAACTATTAAAATAAATAAAAAAATGATTAAAAATTTATTTCGCATAAAACAATTATATCACAAAAATATTCTTTAGAAAATTATTATAAATCTTCACATCCTGAACCATTCCAAAATATCCACTGTATTTAAATTATCCTCTCTTACAACTCACCCATTCAAAACAAAAATTAATCCTAAAAATAAAATTAATTTTTTCATATTATTTATTTTATTTACTTTTTATTATTATTTTTAATATATTCCTCCAATACTTTTATATGCTCCCCCCTATCGCATAAACGAACATTTCACTTTGCTTCTTAACAACATATCGCATAAGCACAAATCCAAATCCACTAGTAATGGTAATGGTCATATTAAGAAATTTCTTATTGTCAAAAATAAGAAAAGAAAATATTCCCCAAAATATTCCTAATTTAAAAATAAAAGAGAGGAAACGCGGAAACATTTTCATGAAAAATTGATAAATATTTAGAACAATCAATACTGGTTTTTCTATGGGCAGATATTTAAATATCTCTAAAAAATTATCTTTTTCAACTTGATTCATTTAAATTAGCTATATTATTTATTTGAATTATCTTGATTTAATTATATCAATAATTTTAAGAAAATACATTATCCTCTTGTCATGTTTCATAGTGGGGAAAATAAAAGCTCTCTGAAAATTTTTCAGAGAGCTCATGAATTATTTACTAAAAACCAGTTTCTTGTCAAAAGAAAATCCGTTTACATTTACCCGACAAATATAAACACCGCTTGAGCAAATTTTTCCTGAATCATCTTTTGAATCCCAGTTAATAGTTGCTGATTTGGATTTTGTGGGGACAAACTTTTTTACAAGTTGTCCTTTGATGTTATAAATCGAAATTTGAACTTCAGATGGTTCTTTTGTGTCTTCTATATCAAACATTAAGCTTACTGTGGAGTTAAATGGATTTGGAAATATTTCAAATTTCTTTTTTAATAAATTCACTGTTTGACTTGGTGCGAGTATAAGTGACACATCATCAATCCAAACAGGAACATCTTGTTCTCCCAAATTCCATGAAATGCGTGCAATTCCAGAACTTGTGGCAGTAAAGCTCATTGTATAATTTTGCCAATCAGTTCCAGTGCTCACAACTTGCCATAGGCCAAAATTATTCCAGGGAGAATTTTCATTATATAACTCTACCTGGATTTGTCTTTGTGAGGTAGATTTCGCCCAGAAAGACAAAGTATAATTTTGACCCGATACAATGTTTAAATTCTGGTACAATTGAACCTCGAAGTGCAAACCATTTTGATTGGGATCAATAAATATTGAGTTATTCCCTGAATGGTAAATAGAATTATCAATATAATAACTCGCTGTGGAATTGAGATCGCCAACCTCAAATGGTGCAAAATTTCCTGTTTCAAAACCAGGATTTATTATTAAATTATCTCCTTCTGTTTCCATATCAGATATTTTTTCAAAAACAACATTATCAAAATATTTACAACCAGCTGACTCGCCAATCATAAAATTCAAACGCGCTAATTGATCAGTTGTATTTGCTATAAAAATATACTGATATTTTTTCCAAGTTGAAGTGAGATTAATCTCTTTCCATAGACCATAATTATTCCATGGATCATTGTTGTTTTGTATGCAAAATTTAATTCCCGATGCAGGATTGGATTTTGCCCAAAAAGAAACATTATATGACTCGCCTGATTCAATTTCAACAAGTTGCATAAGTTCTTCTTCGTAAAATAATCCGGAATCACCAATATTGATTTCTGCTTTAAAGTTTCCATCAACGCAATCACCGGATGTTATATCGAAACTTGCGCTATTTCTACTGTCATTTAAAATCCAATAATTACAAATTCCAGAATCAAATCCACCGTCTTCGAAGTCACCACCCTGATAATCAACCATTCCACCACCAGCAAAATATTGAATATTTTCTCCGGATTGAAATGAATTAACATCGCTATCGGAAACTTCTAAAACATTAGCAAAATTAAACCCATAGGTATTGAAGGTTGATTCGTCTATAATGAGACGACGCAATCCATTTTCTATATAATAACAAGCTGGACCTGGACCAGAAATTAATTTTCCATCCATGATTTTTTCATAGCTTACAAATGGCGCAATCTGATAATAATTTAAAACATTTTGAGTAACTACTATATTAAAATTTGAATGATAATAGTTAATCATATAAACATTGTCAGAAAGCAATCTCAGAAGAATCTTTTGTCCAGTGTATGAAGAAGAAACTTCAATCCCTCGTTTAATAACATATCGTTCGTTCATGTTATTTACATTTTGCAATACTGTTCCGTATGGATAATCGCTTGAAGATGTAAGTTCAGATCCTTCCGCAAATTGAGATAAATATGAACTTGTTGTTGGAATCCAAACATCCGCAGAGTATCCTAATTGTTGCCAATTATTTACCCTTCGCTTCACAATTGTCGTAGAATTGTTTGACTGATAATCAAATACCCATCTCTGAGAATTCTCATCATAAACACAAGTTCCAACTTTTGGACTAATATCAGGACCAATTGAAAATGAATTGAATTCTTCTTGACTAATTTCAACTGCATCAGACCAGTCAAATCCCCAAGTATAAAAAGGTGTCTCACTAGTAAATCGTTGCATTTGCCTGTCACGAATCCAATAATAATTTGGAGTATTAGTTACATGAACCAATAAATCATCTGGTAGAATTCTTGGTTGTGAAACAACAATGCCTGGGAGTGATGGCGGGTTTGATACGAAATAATGTTTATCTGGATTACAACCATTATTATATTGTTGTGTGTTGTTACTATACCAACCATAGGGATCAATTGGTTCATTATTATAGTAAACACCAAAGTGAAGGTGAGGGTTGGTTGAATAACCAGTGTCACCCACCTTTCCTATAAATTGTCCTTGGTAAACAAATTCTCCGACAGAAACAGTTGCAGTATGGTAAAGCATGTGCGCGTATATTGTTTTGTAACCATTTCCATGGTCTATTTTCACATAATTACCATAATCCGTTCCTGTTCCATCTGGAATATCTCTTTGCACCGCAATAACCTGTCCACCATAAGCAGAAAGAATTCTTGTTCCCTCTACTGCGGAATAATCAATTCCGTAATTATAGTTATAACTATAACTAGGTGGATATTGCCAACCAGATGAAATTATAAAATTTCCTTCAATGGGGAGTGTGAATATATGATCCACACCGAACAAATAACCACAACACATTGTGATTATTACTAGAATTGTCATGAGAGTTTTCATTTTTACCTCCTATGAAAATTTCTCAATTTCTTTAAAAATGTTTCGAGAATAAAAAATCGCCAAAAAAATCTGATAAATCAAATTAAGTTTGGCGACCCTGATTTTGAAATTATAAAAACCCAAGTCTCTTGTTAAAATTTAACAAGAATTAATAAATCGCTTTTCCTCGCTTTTATTTAATTGTTAATCTACTTATTTATTAAAAAATCTTTAAATATACCCAAACTACCCACTCTAAATAAACCTATATTTTCTACTGTTTCGCAACCAACCATCACTGGGGCATATTCGTCTCTACATGTGCTAGCTCTACAATTATCACCTGCATATTTATACTCTACAAACATATTTTGCTTTATTAGTTGCTCTGTTAATGCAAACGGGAAAACACTACTAACAGAATAAATACCTCTTGGAACCTCTAATCTGTAACCTTTTTTATTTCTATATTTAGAATTAATTACTTGATTAGGTGTGCAATAATAATTATTTGTTTCTATATTTTTCGCGCAAACCAAAGATCCATCTGGAACAATTTCTGATGGATAGCTTAATTCTCCCTCAATTGCCCCCATACAATTTTCTGATTGTATTTTTGTTGCTTCTCTTTCATCTGAAATACTCTGTGTATTGTTTATAATATTTTCTTGATTTTTACTATCATAAATTACAATATATATAACAAGTGATATAAATAGTATTATTGAAATAATTATTAATATTTTTTTCCACATAAATTTATTTAATTTTATTAATTATAAATTAAAAATACTTTTATAAATTAAAGATACTTCGATTTTTAAAAAATGTAAATACCAATTATTAACATAAAAAAAGGCGTCGTATTACTACGACGCCTTTTAGATTTTAATAAAAATAACCAAATTTTTATTTTTTATATAAAGTGGAAACAAATCTTTGCATTCTGTCATTCAATACATCTAAAGCAATTCTTGTACTTTCTGGTGCGTTTTTTGGTATGCTCTTTAATGTGAGTTCCCAAAATTTTATCTCAAAATTATTTAACTTACTACTACCTGTTCTTTCCAGCTTTATATCGCTTAATAATTTAAATGCTTTATCGTGTACAATGTCTTTATTAGCACTCTCCGTAATTATTCTATATAATTCAGTACCTCGTTCTCGGCTATAAAAAAATGTTCCAACTGAACTAACATCTGATGTCTGTTTAATAATGGAACCATTTTCATCAAATACTTGTTTAAGTGTTCCGCTTCTTCCCGCCTCCTTAAAAGTAACGAGCTTTGTATAATCATCGAGCCATTTCTCTGTTATTGTTCCTGTATTTGTTTTTATAATTTCTATATTTGGCTCGGAAATCAATTCTTGAAAATTATTCTCTGTAATTTGCTCTAAGCCGGGACTTTGTGGATCAAGATCTGCATAATATTCCCCATGGTCTTTTTGAATTTCCAACACCCGATTATTACCAACATTCGTTTCAAATTTAACTGGAATATTGTCTTCAACATCTTTCAATGCCTCTTCCAACTCAGAAAATGTATTAACTCTTTTAACTCCTAGTATCTCTGTTTGATTTTGAGCTATAGGCACACGATCTAATATATCTTCGACAGGTGTCCGTCCTGATATACCTTTGGTAGGCACATGATCTGGCTCAATAGTCAAATTTTGAACTGAGGATACTTGGTCTGATATATCTTCTATATTTGACTCAGAAATCAATTCTTGAAAATTATTCTCTGTAATTTGCTCTAAACCAGGGAGATTAGGATTAAAGTCTGTGTAATATTCTCCATTGTCCTCTATAATCCGTACAACATTACCACCAATTTCTACATCAGCCGAAGCACCTGCCTCTTTAAACTGAAATACTTCTTTCAAATCAGAAAAATCCCTAACCACTGGAACCTCTGATGTTTCTATAGGTACATTAGTCAATGTATCTGGGGTGACTTCTATACTTTCTGTAGGTACATGATCTAACATATCTTCAGTGGGTACATGATCTGGTTTAATAACTGGGATTTCTGTATTACCATTATTAAACTCATCTTGCAACCTCGCTATTTGAAAATTTAACTCCTCTCCAGTATTTTGCTGTTGTGAAAGTAATTCTCGAGTTGCATTTAGTTCCTCAGATATCTTCGCTTGTATATTGGATGGAATATTTGGATCATCTAGCATTTCTTCTAATCTGGTAATTGATAATTTTGACTTTATTATATCATCATTTAACTCAAAATATTTACTTTGTAGCTCTTCTATTTGCTCAGGATAATTTGACTTAACTATATCTTCTACGGGTAGCACTTCTCTTACATTTGTTGGTCTGACAATTTCTGAAACATTAGGACCATGTTTGGGCTTAATGACGCCCATTACATTATCTACATAATGTTTGTAAAAACTTTCATAAGACTTGGGTTTGACAAAGGCAAAAACCTCGTTAGTTTCTGGATCAACGACAACTCTTGCTCCCGGCGCAACAACATTTGCATCAAAATTTTTAAGAATCAATGGTTCGCCATTAGGTCCAGAAGTAACAAGTGTCATTTTTGAACCACGAGGCATGCTTATACCCAAAGTTTCAGAAACACTAGAGCCCTTAGCTACTGGAACGCCTTGATCTGCCAACTCTTGAATACGTTGAGGGTTCAAACCCTTAATATCTTGAAAATTAGATACATCTGATTTTTTTGGAGAAAAACTTTGTGATGCCTCATTTATATCATCCGCTCGACTTGTTGAGATAACCTGATCTTTTTTACCAAAAACAGAGTTCTTCAAATTCTCAAAAGACTTTCCTAATCTCTCCATTCTTGAAACTATATCAGCATAACTTACAAAATTATCTTTCATGTTTTCCAATACATTACCCTGAGTAAATGTTTTGGTAAAACATTGTACCATGTTATCCACACTTGCACCAGATGTTTGTATTCCTGATAAAGCTTGCGTTCCCATACCAAGAGCCATTAATAATTCCCCCCAAGCTCTCATCATGGTAGTTTTTTTATCAAAACCTTTTAATTTTCTAACATCACTATGTTTTTTTAATTTATCATTTTCTACATAAAAACTTGATTCATATCGTTTTCCAGATAATCCATAATATGTTTCTAAAAACATTGTTTTAAATGCATCTCCAAGATATTGATGTGCTTTCATTTTTTCGCCAACCTTATTCCAGGAATATTCCTTTTGATATTTCAATGCTGATTTATCTAATTTTCCACCAAATGCAAATATTCCATACATAGCACCTCGAAGTCCAGCCGCACCTATCCCGCCACCAAAAACCATAGCCGTATTAAGTGCATCTTTTACAAGTATACTTCCATTTACTGTTCCTTGTATATAATCTTGCAAAATATAATCTATTTTTTTTGACCTTTGTTTTCTTAAATCATTTTTTGATTCCAAATTCGTAAGTAGAACTTTGTTTAATCTATTTCTCATTGTCATCTGATCATGATCAGAAATAATATACAATAACTTTTCTTTATCTGTTAATGAACCTTCGTTAAACTTTTTTTCTATTTCTTGTCTTTTTTCTTTTGGTAAATCATAATAATTCTGAGATCTGGCATTCTTTATCATTTCATTATATTGCATTGCTTTTTCTTTTACATCATCTACAGAAATTTTTTCATTTTTTATAAAATTTTCTCTAATTTTATTATTCTCCATTGAAAGAGTTTTTATTTTACGCTCTAATTCTTCTCTTTCTGTTTCATCTTTTGTGTTTTTATATATCTCTACATATCTAGATATTGCAGCAACTCTTCTTTTGTAATTATCATCTTGGTAAAGCTTCTGAAATTTTTCCTTATTAGAAGAAATCAACTCTGCTAAATCGCTTGTTTTCTTTTCTGCCTCAACCCTATCTTTCTTTGTTTCACTTTTTTGATCAAAATATTTATACACATCTGTTCTCTTGCCAAGAGCAAAATTAATTTTTCCTCCACTTATTTTATCAAGTCCATGCGCAAGTCCAGCGCCAATCCAATCACCAATGGCTTTAACACCAAACATTGAACCGATAATATTATATATTCCCTTACCTGTTGCTGCGCATAAGGCCCTCTTTTCTTCTTTTTCTTCTGGTGTTTTTGGTTTCTTAAAAATCAAATCAAAAGTTTTCTTAACCCTATCCTTAAATTTAACTTTTATCTGTTCTTCTTTTAACTCTTCATTGATAATATGTTCTTCCGGCGTATTAGATTGAATTTCTTTTTCTGATTCAAAATTATTGTAAGTAGATGTCCATTTTATTTCTTGTCCCCATTCTGGACTGGTATGGGTAGATGTCCATTTTGCTTCCTGTCTCTCTCCTTGACTCGTATTAGTTTCCCATTGTTGTTCTTGATTAGTATTAGATATTGTCTCTGGTTTTATTTCTTTTATTCCAAGTACATTGCTTATATATGTATTTGTATTTTCAAGAAGACTTGGTGCTATTTTTGTCACAAAATTTACAATAAAAGACTCATTACCCTCCCTACCCTCATCTTCTACTCTATCCTTAGCTTCTAAAAATTTTCTTACCTCAATAATCTGATTATCGCTTAGTCTACTCAACTTGTACTTTAAAATATCAACTCCGGTATTTTCTAATTCTAAATGTTTATTAAAAAATTTTTCCTCTGTTTTCGGCAAATCGTCTTCAAAGACTTGTTTTTCTTTAATAACCTCCTCTTCTGATTTTTCAAAATTCTCTGATTTTGAAGTCTCTTCTTTTTCTGATTTAATCTTTTCTTCTGAATTTCCTAACAACTCTTTAACTTTATCTCTTAAACCGTATGCTCTAGTAACGAAATTAATATGATAGCTTTCGTGTCTCACTTGATCAATTATCTGCTTCAATTCCTCTGGACTATATTTTTCTTTGGTACCATCTATTGTCCCAATTTCTTCTATGGCAGAAAATAATTCCTCAAAATTTTTAGCATTGCTAATTTTTGCTTTTTGATTTTCTAGTAACTCTACAACCTTATCTCTTAAACCGTATGTTCTAGTAACATAAGTATTGCGAAGATCTCCATTCCTTACTTGGTTAATGATCTGCTTCAATTCCTCTGGACTATATTTTTCTTTGGTACCATCTATTGTCCCAATTTCTTCTATGGCAGAAAATAATTCCTCAAAATTTTTAGCATTGCTAATTTTTGCTTTCCTATCTTCTTCTGTTTCTATTGTATTTTTTTTATTTTTCCCCTCAATTTCTTTTTTAGATTCACTTTCTCTCATCATTTCAATGAGTTTTTTTGCATGCATTTTAGCCCATTGAATTTGTCCTTCATTATTTTCATAATCTAAACCTGCTTCTGGGTTAGGATGATTATCTTTTTCCCTATTTTCTATATCATGTTGTTTCCAACTCATAAGAATTTTATACGCAATAGCTGTTTCTAAATCATTTGTAGTATCTCTATACATGTCATAATGTTTGTAATAATCATTAAAAATGCCTTTATAATCTATACCCGTTTCCATATCTGGATTTTCAAAAAAATTCTTATACACTTTTTCAACTTCAGATTCCATATATTTATAATCTTCTGGATTGTCTGGTAATTCTGTTTTTATAACTCTCTCTGGAACCTGATCTAAAACATTGAGATCTTTTTCTGATTCAAATTTTTCATCTATTTTTTCTTGTCCATCTTCGGGGATTTCTTTCGCATACTCGTCTGATGCTGATATAATTTCTTTTGCCCTTTTTATTCTCTTATTAATCTCAGGGACTAATTTTCTTAAATCTTCTAAATAATTAAAAAAAAGAGAACGATCTTCATCAAATGTTTCTTGGTCACTCGATATAAGTATATATTGATCTGCACTAAATGATATATCCGACCTAATTTCTTCGAGTAATTCTTCACCCCTATTTAATATTTTCTCTAAAGCTTGTTTCTTAAATCTTATGAATCCATCTGGGTTATTATTATCTATAAATTCTCTGTATTGCTCATTCTTATCAACTAAATTTTTTAAATTCTCTGTAGGTTGTTTTATTTTATCCATATTTTTGTAATTAAATTTTATTTATTTAAAAATTTCTTTCTAATATTTTCTAATTTTTTCTGAGTCATCAATGTTTCTATTTTTTTTACAATATCGTTTCTTTTTTTTGAAATAATAGATAATTCCGCCATTATAATATTTAATTCTTTATCAACTTCCTCTATAAGATCCTTATAATTCTTTATTTTTGTTTTTATTTCTTCCATGTATTTATATTTATTTTTTACTCCTTTTAAAAATAGAATCTAGTTCTGTTATTGTTTTTTCATCAATTTTTTTCTCTTTCTCGGCATATTCAATTGCCAATTGTTCTAATTTATTTTCCAATTCAATATTTAATAAGTCTAATTGCTCAGATGCAAATTTATTCTCAAGCGTCATTGCTACTTCTGCTACCTTTTCCGGAGGGAGATTATTTAATATCTCTATAAATAATTCCTTTGCATCATCGGATATATTCATAGAAGCTAACAAAAAACCCAGCTTTTTACCAAAACCGCCTATCAATTCTTGGTCATTTATTTTTTTGCTCATATTGTTATTTTAATAATAAATTATACAATTTTTTATATTTTTTGTCAATAAATAAAAAATAACTCGCAAATAATATAAAAATTAAAGCCATTATTTGCGGAAATCTAATTCCGAAAATATGAAGTGTTGTATCAATTCTTAAAAATTCCATAAAAAACCTAATAATTCCATAACCAAAAACATACAACAAAAATATTCTTCCTTCTTTGTAATGTCTCTTAAATACTCTCATTAGTATAAAAAATAAAATTAAATTTAAAATAAATTCATATGCAAATATGGGATGATGATGAAACCCTGTTTTTTGTATATATATTGCCCATGGCACATTTGAAACTTTTCCATACAATTCTGAGTTAAAAAAATTACCCCATCTCCCAATTGCTTGCCCAAGTGGAACAACAAGAGCAAAAATATCTAAATATTTTAGCGAATTCAATTTATGCTTTTTACAATAAAAATAAACAGTTAATATTCCAGCTATTATTGCTCCTTGAATTGCTATACCGCCACGCCAAATTCTAAAAATCTCCCAAAAATTATACTTATAATATTTAAAATCGAAAAACAATACTGAGTAAATTCTAGCCCCAATTATTCCAAAAATTATAATATAAAAATATAAATTTTCTAAATGATTTTTATCAATTTCACTGCCCCTGGATAATCTTTCTATTAAATACATACACAATAAAATACCAAAAACTACTATAATTCCGTAAAAATATACATTGATTAACCCAAGGCGCAGTAATATTGGATGTGGATTTGCATTTATCATTGATTTGTTGTATTTTTAATTGCTTCTAAAATTTGTTCCCAAATTTGTTTATTTATAACACCCTGAAATAACTCCCCGTTTACAAAAAATGTTGGCGCTCCATTTACACCCGCTTTCAAGCCCAATTGAACATCAGAATAAATAAGGGATTCATATTTTTTCGAAAGATAACAGTCTTTAAATTTATTAACATCAAGATGAATATCCTTTGCAAACTGCATAAATGCAGATTCTCCTAAAATTCTCTGATTTTCAAATAATTTATCGTGCATTTCCCAAAACTTTCCTTGTTCATTTGCACAGCTTGATGCTAATGCGGGAGTTATATCATCCGATATTGGAAAATATCTGTATATTAATTTTACACTATCTTTATTATCATTGACAAAATTTTTTAAATCTACATATGCAGACAAGCAGTATGGACAATTAAAATCTGAAAACTCAACTATCGTCATGATTGGAGATGAGGCCCCTCTCTGAGGAGAAGTTTTAGATTCCAACTCTTCTCTTTTAACTTTTTCTTTTGGGGTATTTGATGTGTTGCTATATGCAGAATAAAGAGTTAAGTCACTATTATGCATAATAATTGAACCGTCTTCTATTGCTTTTTTATAATCAAATACTTTTTTGACAAATAAAATAGCTACTGTCAAAAAAAAGATTAAAAAAACCCCTAAGAATATATGCCATTTTTTAATTTTAATCATATGATTTTATTTATTTATAAAATTTTTTTCTAAATTCCATGCTAATTTCAAAACATTTTCCTCGTCCATATATTTTCCCATAATTTGTAATCCTATTGGCAAGTCATTTGATTTTAGAGGTATTGAAATTGCTGGAATATCCGCGATACTTGCTGAAACTGTAAATATATCAGAAAAATACATTTTTAGTGGATCTTTTAATTTTTCTCCGATTTTAAAAGCTTTCGTTGGTGTGGTTGGAGTAATAATAAAATCTACATTTTTAAAAATTTCGTTCAATTTATTTTTTATATCGCCTTGAACTAACATTGCTCTATTATAATAAGCTTCTTTATATCCACTTGATAAAACATAATTTCCTATTAAAATTCTTCTTTTAACTTCATCTCCCATACCCATTGTTCTATTTTTTTTGTATGCATCGTCTAAAGAATCATACACCTTGGAATCAAAACCATATCTAAACCCATCATATTTCGCTAGATTTGAGGAACTTTCCGCTGGCTGAATTATACAGTAGGCAGCAAGAGCTTCATCAATAAAAGACATGTTTATTTCTTTTATTTTTATTTTTGCTCCCCTTAAATCTTTAATTAATTTGTCAAAAGACTCTAATATGTTTTTATCTGTTACAAAATTATCAAAATTTTTTGGTATTCCTATTGTTATATTTTTTATTTTTGATTTTATATTACGAATATTAACTTTTTTAGTATTTAAATTTGTTGCATCATCGTCGTCTTTACCAACAATTACATTAAATAAGATTGCACAATCAAGAGAAGAATTAGCAATTGGTCCTATTTGATCAAATGAGGAGGCAAGTGAAATAAGTCCATTTCTTGAAATTCTTCCATAGCTTGGTTTTAATCCACAAACTCCGCAAAAACTAGCCGGCTGTCTTATGGAACCGCTAGTATCACTTCCTAAAGCAACAGCACAATGACCAGAGGCAACTGAAACAGCGCTACCACCAGACGAACCACCAGAAACTCTTTTTCTATCATGAGGATTTAATACAGGACCAAAAAATGATGTCTCATTCGATGATCCCATTGCAAACTCATCCATATTTGTTTTACCAAGAATAATAACACCACTTTGTTTTAATTTTTTAATAACATATGCATCGTACGAAGCCACATAATTAGACAACATTTTTGAACCAGCAGTTGTCTTGTGATCCTTAACTAAAATATTATCTTTTATGGCTATCGGAACTCCTTCTAATAATTCTAGTTTTTTACCGCTTTTAATTTTTTCATCAATTTTTTGTGCTTGTTCTATTGAATCATTCTCAAAAATAGTAATAAAATCATTCAAATTATCTGACTTAATTTTTTTTATACAATCTTTTATCAAATCAACACAAGAGATTATTTTATTGTTTAACTCTCTATTAATTTTCTCTATTGTAAAATTATTATTCATAGATTTACAAAACCTTCTTTACTCTTAGTAAATTATCCTTTTTGTCAGCAAATTGTGATATAAGTAAATCGCTTTGGGATGTTTTAATTTTATCTTTTCTTAAATTTGTATATTTACTATTATTGGATTTTATTTTTTCTGAGATTGGATACTGCTGAACTTTTTTTACATAATTTAAAATATTGTTAATATCTTTCAATAAAGTACTTTCCTCTTTTTTAGAAAGTTGTATTTTTGAAAACTCAGCAAGTTTTAAAATTTCTTTTTTCGTTAACATGTTTTTATTCCCTTATTAGTTCTTCAAACTGTTTTTCGCTTATAATTTGTACGCCTAATTTTTTAGCTTTATCGTATTTAGAACCAGGCTCATCACCAAATACCAAATAATCCACATCTTTACTTATAGATGATGAAACTTTTCCACCCAATTCTCTTATAATTTTTTTTGCATTGTCGCGGGTCCAGTTATTTAATGTACCAGTAAGAACCAATACTTTTCCTTTTAATTTTTGACTCTTTGTTTTTACTGAAATTAATTTCACGCCTAAATTTAATAATTGTTGAATTAAATTTTTATTTTTATTATTGTTTAGAAATTCATATATGCTTTCAGAAACTTTTGGACCTATATCATTAATGGATTCTAAATCCTCTCTCGTGGCTCTCAAAAATTTATCTAAACTACCAAATCGATAAGCCAAAATTGAGCTCGTTTCATCGCCCACATGTCTTATACCGAGAGCATATATAAATCTATCCAAACTAATTGTTTTACTGTTTTCAATCGCTAAAATAAGATTATCAGCAGATTTATCTGCAAATCTTTCAAGCGGTAATAAATCTTCCCTCTTTAATTTAAAAATATCAGTAAAATTTTCAAGCAAACCCTCTTCCATCAATTGCTCTACTATTTTTTGTCCCAAACCTTCTATATTAAATGCTTTTTTAGAAGCAAAATGTATAATTGATTCTTTTTGCATTGCATAACAATTTTTATTTGAGCAATAATAGTTTACTTCATTTTCTTTTCTTGTAACCAAAGAACCACAAGATGGACATTTTCTTGGCGCAACAATTCTTCGTTCGTTTCCATTTCGCAATCTTTTTAGAACCTCGACAATATCTGGAATTACATCTCCTGCTTTTTGTAAAATAACAGTATCGCCAATCCTTACATCTAGTCGATTTATTTCATCAAAATTATGAAGAGTT
The DNA here is from genome assembly GCA_029555085.1 of bacterium. Taxonomy (GTDB): domain Bacteria; phylum Patescibacteriota; class Patescibacteriia; order UBA1558; family S5-K13; genus STF1-138. The sequence goes on from JAKPTO010000026.1 coordinate 80,643, forward strand.
GCTCTTCTTACAACCGAACCAGCTAAATTCCTTGGCTCAAGCACTGCGACTGGGGTAATTGCTCCTGTTCTACCGACTTGAAAAATAATATCTTGAACTTTTGATGTAACCTGTTCAGCTGGAAATTTGTAGGCAATCATCCATCTTTCAGTTTTTCCAACACTTCCTAATTTTTTTTCCAGATTCAAATTGTTTACAATTATAACTACTCCATCCGTCATATAATCTAAATTTTTTCTTTTTTGCTCCCACTTTTTCAAATACTGCTCTACCTGTTTACCATCCCTGCAGTATTCATTGTGACTACTTATTTTAAATCCAAATTGCTGTAAAATTTCGTGTTCCTCCATATGTGTCTTTTGTCCCAAATCTTCATCAAAATAATAAGCAAAAAATATTAACTCGCGTTGTCTTGTAACATTTGGATCTAATTGCCTTATACTGCCTGCTGCTATATTTCTAGGATTTGCAAATGGCTCAAGTCCATCTCGTTCTCTCATCTTATTAATTTTCTCAAAATACGATTTAGTTAAAACAACCTCTCCCCTTACTGTTAATTTATTGGGTACGCGTATTTTTGAATCACTTAATTTAAGAGGAACACTCTCTATTGTTCTAATATTATTTGTAACATCTTCTCCTATTTTGCCATCACCTCTGGTTGCAGCATTTTTTAAAATCCCATTTTCATAAGTTAAAACTATTGTTAATCCATCCAATTTTAATTCACAAAAATAATCATAATCTCCCTCTGTAATTTTTTTATTTCTATTCTCCCAATCATAAAATTCTTCTATGGAAAAAATATCCTGCAGAGATAAAACTGGAAAACTGTGCGCAATTTTTTCAAATTTATCAAGCGCGCGTCCTGAAACTCTCATAGATGGAGAATCTTTCGTTAAAAATTCCGGATAATGACTCTCCAAATCAAACAATTCCTTTTTTAAAGAATCTAGCGCCTCTTGAGAAATTTCTGACCTATCCAAAACATGATACAAGTATCTATGATACTCTATCTCTTTTTTTAATTTCTGTATTCTTGTTTTAATTTCCTGCTTGTTCATTATTAAAAAGTATAAAATTAACTAATTAAAATCTTTTAACAAAGATTCTTCAGAAAATATAACATAATCAAATAACCCAGATAAAGGATCTTCTCTTCTTAAACTAACAGACAATGCTTGTCTATTAGCATTTTCTATATCTCCTCCGGGATATTGACCAATTGTTTTTATTACATATATATTTTTAAACTTCAGAGAATTATTATCTCCATCAAATGCTTGAATTTTTAAATCATGAATATCACAAAATAAAGCTTTGACTCTAAATTGATAAATCTTATTTGGATCTAAACTAGAACCGCCAATTTCAGTTATTGAATCACTTGACTCGTTTAGTAAAGATTTATAAACATGTTGCGATTCGCCCCCCGCGCTCCAAACAATACTTCCTCCGGACTTCCATTCATTTACTGTAAGTTCTATCCAAGAACTATTTGGCGACTCTTCGGTGGAACAATTATCCTCCCAAGAAATTGAAAGATAAGATAGATTACTCGCCTCCCCTAAATCCTCTAAATTGTAAAGGTCGAATTGAAAAAATTGATTTTTTTTGAGACCTATATTTATACTTTGAATATCGTCATCTACTGTTCTAATTATGGAACTATCAAAGCCATTAAAAAAATAACTGTCGGTATTTAATTTTTCTGGAATTATGTTTTTTTGCCTTAAATAGTATATTGCTTGTTCATTGCCTGATTCTGCAGCATAAAAAGCAATATTTGCATTATCAACGCTTTTAGATTGCTTAATTTGCCTTAAAGAGAATCTTGATACATAAAGAACACTTACCAAAATAGAAGTCATAATTAAAAACGCTAATAAAAGAGCTGATCCATTTTTAACTTTAATTGTCATAATTATTTTATATAATTTCTTGCACTTACTGTTGTTTGTAATAAAATTTCTGCACCATCTCTATTATCAACAAATGTCATAACAATTGTTACAAGTGTTTGCTTGTTTAAATCCCCAGCAAGCTTTTCTGTTGATATAGTTGGGCTAATATAAAAATACATATCTTTCACGCTAACACTATTTCCAGTTACATCACTCCAACCAGAATCATTATATTTAACTTGCAGAAAAGTATTGTTTTTTCCTCCAACTAATTTTACTTGTTTTCGAAAAAAAATCTTATTACCGGAATTATCTTCTAGAGCCAACTCTGTTATTGGGTTTTTTACTGTAAAATCTGGATAATAAGAATAATCAACATTACCCAATCTTACTTCTCTAGATATATAATCCATTGCGAACCTCATCTCATTTTGTACCCTTTGCATTGCTATAATCTTTGTATTTGCCTTCATTGTTAATATGTACACACCAATACAAATCGTTGAAACAATACTAAAAATAGCAGTCGCGACAATCATTTCAAGTAATGTAAATCCTGGTTTTTTATATATTTTTTCCATAAATTAAAATACTATTTCCAATTATATATCCTTTCTTGTATCTGGGTTGTTTTGATCGAACCTCCATCGTTCCAACCAACTAAAGAAGTTACCTGTAGGCCTATAAAATTTGTAGGATCTTCGCATTCTGATTCTGGTGATGTATTAATTATTTCATCTTCCCATTCATCATTATAACAAATCGCATCTATATATATTATTCTATAAAAATTAGCATCCGACAATTGATAAGAATCTAATCCCTCCATAGAATCTTTATGAACATATATTTTTTGATTTGGCGATTCTTCTGGCCAAGCTAAGAACAATTTACATTGTCCAGTCTCAAGACATTTATCCCAAGGTATGCTAATGTATTCTAAAATATATCCATCTTGATCTTCCCTGGGATACTTATTATCTAATATAAATGTTCTTGAATCTCCATCAATTGCTAAATCCGGTAATAATCCACTGCTCCACGCTAATCCATCAATCCAATTTGAATCTCTTATATTTCTAACAACTTCCACTCCTTCTCTGGCTAAGTTCGTGGCTTTAAGCATATTATGATTGAAACGCTCAACCCTAAGATTCGCCACAACTAAATTCATAATAGATAAAATACCTACCACTGCTATATAAATAGCTATTACTACCTCCAATATTCCCTGTGCTTTACTTTTTTTCATATTTAATTATTTAAAAATTCAGACCATGTTTTACCAGAACCTGGAGTAATGTTTATTACCCATTTCCCCGGTGCCTTAGTACTGCCTAAAAATATCTGACAAGACAAAACATTTTCATCTTTATTTTCATCTATAATAATAGACATTAAACCTTTTGGCATTGAAAAATTAATATCTAATGATTCTAATTCTTTTTCTTCGTATCCAAGTTCTGATTCATCTTTAATTTTACACCGTAACTGATCAAAATAAAACTGACTTTCTAAAATATTTTCTGAATAAATTAAATTTTCATTATAAAAACCATAAACACCAATATCTGCGTAAATATTATATGAATATGAACCATTTACATCCTTTAAAAAAATTATTCCATAACCATTAATAGGTACTGTATTTTGAATTTTTTGACCTGTTAGTGAAAGATTTTTTGTAAATCCTATTGAATCTTCTATGTCATAAGCTGTTAAACGAAATTCATTTATTCTTCTTGTATATCCATAATCAAGAATAACAACACTTAAGAGAATTACAAATATACCAATCGCAACTACAACCTCTATTATTGTAAAAGCTTTTTTCATATAATTAATAAATTAATATACCAATTCAATAATTGCTCTCCGAAAAGAAAAGAAATAAACATTGCAAAAGAAATAAATGGTCCAAGAGGAATTTTTAATTTAGTTTTTTCTTTTTTAGATTTAGATAATAAAAGAAAAATACCAATTATTGCTCCGGAAAAGTAAGTAATCAATAACGCCACAATTGTAATTTTAAATCCCAAAAGCGCACCCATAAAAACCCCGAGCAATATGTCTCCACTACCAAGCCATTTTCCTTTTGAAATAACATATTGTATACCAAAAAAAATTACTCCGAGAACAATCCCATAAAAAATATTTAAAATATTATTTTTCATTATTAAATTAAAAATAATAGATAAAACTATCCCCAAATAAACTATAAAATCCACTATTAAATAGTATTTCAAATCATAAATAAATATAAAAGACAAAATAAATACAAGTATTAAATAAAATATAAAGCTAATAATTAATTGACCATGAAGCCAAAGTCCAGAAACAAAGAAAAACCAATATCCGAATGAAAATAAAATTCCTAGAATTACCTCAACAAAAAAATTCTCAAATTGAATCTTTGATTTACAATATCTACATTTCCCAAGTAAAACAATGTAAGAAAAAACTGGAATTAAATCTAAAATCCCCAATGTTTTTTTACAATTAAGACAATACGATCTATTAAGTATTGATTTTTCTTCATTTATTCGATAAATCAAGCAATCTAAAAAACTACCAAAAACAGCCCCTAAAATAAAAAATAGTATATAGAACATACCATTATTATAGCACAAAATCTCGGATTATAATATTTATATTTTCATCCAAAATTACTTCAAAATTGTACCTGTTTTTATATACCAGATATAAATATCTAACTCTCCCTGACTCATATCCAATTTTTTGCATATTTTATGCATTTTTTTCTCTATTTCAATATATCTCTTTGGTGTTAATGTTTTATATTCAGCTATTATTCCGTTATCAATCAAACTACTAATAATATGCCTATCTAAAATAGCATAATCAAAAAAACCAACATTTCTTAAAAAATGCGACGATTCCTTCATCCCAAGACCTTTTATATTTTTCAAAAGCCACATTCTTTTATCATTTTCTTCTAATAAAATATCTTTGATGTTTTTATACTTTCTTGCCAAAACAATACGATTCGCGCGTTGAGGCCAAAATCTATGACCTGATTTTTTCAAAAATCTTGCTAATTTTTCTTCATTCCAATTTAAAAAACCATTCGGAGTTAATTTTTTTTGAATTTCAATTGACTCTTTTGCTTTCCAATTTGAAGTTAATAAACAATAACAAAGTTCAAAAAACCATTCATTGTTTGATTTTTTGTTTAAAATTAAAAAATCTTTTAATCTTCTATCAATTTTATTTTTGATTTTTGATTTTCTTATTTCTTGAATTTTGTTTATTAATTTTTTCATAATGTAAACAATAATTTTTAATTTTACAAATATTACATTTTGGACCAATTGGCCTACAAATATTTTGACCAAACAATACTAATACAAAATTTATTTTTTTCCAGTACAACTTATCTAAATTTTTTCTTAAAAACATTTCGGTTTCATACGGAGTCCTTGTGTTTAAATATCCAATTCTATTTAATATTCTATGAACATGCGTATCCACACAAATTGCTGGTTTTTTTAAAACTGTAGAAATATATAAATTTGCTGTTTTTCTCCCAATTCCTGGAAGTTTTATAAGTTCATCGATAGTTTCCGGAATTTTAGAATTGAAATCCTTATTTAAAACAAAACATAATTTTTTTAAATTTTTTGCTTTTGTTTTATAAAAACCAACTGGATAAATCAATTTTTGTATTTGTAGATTTGTTAATTTTTGCAAATCTTTACAGTTGCTTACTTTTTCAAATAATCTTAATGATGACTCAAGAGTTGTTTTGTCTTTTGTTCGTGACGATAAAATTATTGAAATTAAAATCTGAAAATTGTTAAATTTTTTAGAATACAAAAAATCAACAGCAGGAAGTTCAAATTCACTAACCTGCTGTGACAATAAATCAAGTATTTTTTCTATTTTTACTTTGATTTCCATAATCCATGAAGATTGCAATATGCTCTAACCGTAACAATATTTGCTTTAGCGTAGAAGTCTGCTTCTGGTTTATCTCCTGGATTTAAAAATTTCTTCCCAGACTTTCCATCATCAGTATTAATTTCAATCCACTCTATAAAATGAGATTCTTCCATTGGATGTTCAGTTGATCCAACCTTAACTTTGTAACCAAATTCTGTTTTTTCTATAATTGGAACATGTTTTTCATTACCCTGATCTTGTGATTTTTCTCCTTCTAATCTCATAGCCGTCCCACAACAAACAAGTGATTCTGCTCCAATGTTTAAAACCTCAATAACATTGCCACAAATATCACATTTATAAATCTGTTTTTTCTTTGTCATAATATTTAAATTAATAATCAATTATAAAATTTTAAATACTAAGTAACCAAAATGGAAATTTGATTATTAGTTGTTGTTACTTGGACATTGTTTCAAAATATGCTTTTGGGTGTTTACATGCTGGACATTCTTCTGGGGCATTTTCTGATTCATGAACATAACCACAATTTCTACAAACCCAATAAACTTTTTCTGATCTTACAAAAGTAGTATTGTTTTCTAAATGTTCTAAAAATTTCTTATACTTTTCTTCATGATGTCGTTCTGCCTCGGCAATACTCCTAAGTCTAATTGCAATATCTTTTAAACCCTCGCGTTCTGCTATATCAGCAAATTCTGGATACATTGATGTATGTTCATAATTTTCTCCAGCAATTGCTGCTTTTAAATTCGCAATTGTATCACCTAAAACAGTAGGACATTCTGAATCAACTTTTATAGCTTCTCCACTATTTTGAGTTAATTCGTTTATAAGTTTCATTAGAACTTTTGCATGTTCTTTTTCTTGATCTGCTGTTAGTGTAAAGTTAGCTGAAATCTCTTCAAATCCCTCTTTTTTAGCAACAGAAGCATAATAAGTATATCTATTTCTAGCTTGTGATTCACCTATAAAAGCTTTTGCTAAATTTTTAATTGTTTCTTGCATAATTTTTTAATTAATTATTAATATTTTAAGTATATCAAATTCAAACAGCATTATAAAGCGTTGTTAATAGCGTATAATTATTGATAATATTTATTTCTATTATAGTTAAATTCAAAAGATTTATTAAAATCAGATACTAATGATGGAATATTTGAAACCATAATTGACTCATCGTTTCTAAAAAATCCCCCAGAACTCCAATTATTTGTTCCAAAAAGAGCTATTTTATCATCAAAAATCATTAGATGATGGTGTAAAAAAGAATTTAAATTTTGTTCATTAAATATTTGTTTTAATTCTTTATTTCTATTTTCATCAGTCAAAATTTCTAAATTATCTAAATGATTTTGCTTTTTCTTTTTTATCATAAAATTAAATACGGAACCATCTACTGAAAAATTATAATCATCTGTTAAAATTTTTACACTAATCTTTTTTGATGCTAATAATAAATCTTCTGCAATATCTCTATCTGTCATAAGCCAAATCATGGATTTTATGTTGTCCTTTGAATTCTCAATCAGATTCAACATTCTATCCTTGATACCAGTATTTATTCTTTGTGGAGTAAACCAAATTTCTAAAAATCCTTCTGGATATTTTATAAGAGCAGCGAATGGATTATATTCTTTTGATAATTTATCTCTTCCGCGTAAACCAGAAAATATTCTATCAAATTCCTCTCCATATATTTCAATAATTTCTGGCCTGTCAGTTTCTAAAATAAAACTCGGATCATATTTATCTTGAATATAAGTAAAATTATAAGAACTAAAGAGTAATTTCTGGGTCTCCTCGCCTCTATCAATTATTATAAATTTATGATGCATGTATTCTGATTTTTGAGTATTAATGTTCCTAGACAAAATATCTTTTCTTGTAATATTATCTCGCTTTTCTGAAAACAATCTATTATTTATATCTCTATGCACATCACTAAAAACTAATTTTATATTCACTCCTCTGTCTGATGCTTTATAAATTGCATCTCTTATCCTTTCGTCGTTCATAGAATAAATAGCCACTTCAATGGTTTTTTGTGCAGAATTTATAGAATCAATAACAATTTTTGACAAAATGTTTTGTCCAAATTCATCATTAAAATGTAAACTCCCTGAAAATGGTTCTGTGATTTCTATGATTTTCGCAGGCCTAAATTCTACTATTCTTCTCTTCGAAAAAGATGTAAAAAATAAGTATATAAAAATTCCCATTGTAATTAATAAAAGAATTGGAATTGCCCAAAAAATAAATGTCTTATGTGATTTTTCTAATTTCATCACCCAGCTCATATTTTTGCTGATAAGTTAAATAATTATTATTTTCTTTTGAAAATACTATAATAATAGAATCTTCAAGTTTTTCACTTAATATTTCTATTATTTTTATAATATCATTATAATTCAAATCAATCCAAATATTGTCAATAATAATAAGTTGTTTTTTATTAACTATGCAATGGAGCGCTTGAAGAGCAAAGCATGAAACATTATTATTAAAAGCCAACACACAAGAAGAATTAACATTATTTATAGAAGATATTTTTGATGCAATAAATTGATTTTCAGATATTACCTTGATCACATTTTCAATTTCAGAAGAATTAATTTGTTCTTTATCTTTCCCTAAAATAAACTCCATCAAACTTTTTTCTGAAAATATTTTAGGATCGAAAAAATATGCGCCACAGAATAATTTTTGCCATATTGGATAATCATATCTTTTATTGTCTATTTTCACCTTCATTGCCTTGGGATTATAAATACGCATTCCTGCAAAAATTTTAGCCAAACTTGTTTTTCCTGAAAAATTCTCTCCAAAAAATAAAATTCTTTCTGATTTTTTAAAATGAAAATCTAGATTTCTGAAATATTTACCATCTTTAAATAATTTTGTTTTTTTTGCGTGAAACAATATTTCATTATGAATTTTTAAAGTATTTTTTCTACGCAAAACTGCTCCTTTTTGCAATACTGTTAAAAACAAACCCAATCTTGCTGGAAAAAAATATAAACCAACTCTTAGCGCTTGATTAAGTGTTCTTGGAAAATAGAACATTAAAAATAAAAATAAAAATCTATTATCTCTACCAAGTAAATTTATAAAAGAAAAAAACTCATTTGTAAAAAAATTGCTTAAAATTACAATTATCAAAACTATCACAAATACAATTTTTGCGCTTATTCCAATCCAAAGATTTCTTCTAATGCGAAAAAAAGAATCTATATTAACAAGACGATCAAACTTTTGTAGCACACTATCTTCATTATTAAAATTTTTATTAAAATATTTTTCTGATAAGCTAATATCGATATGTTTTATTATTTGTGAATAAAAAGTGACTTCTTGCGAAATATATTTTTTTGCAACATAATAAGCTATTATTCCTATAAGAATAGAAAGTGCCACGAAAAAAACGAAAACAATAAATAAATTTAATCCTATTAAATATGCAATGAGCATTGCCACAGAAAAATATATGAACCATCTAATTATTCCAAAAAAAACAATTGATACACCCATTGAAACAAGCGATAATTGATAAGAAATTTTTGCTATTAACCTACCCTGCCTTTCGTTGTTCATTGTTTCAACGGGTCTATCAATAAATGATTTAAATATTCTGCGCCTAATATCATTTGCAAATAATACCACAATAGTTTTTTCTTGTTTTATAGAAAAAAATGAACTTATGATAAACAACAATATAAAAATAGCAAAAAATTGCCAAAAAAATGGGTCTAAAATACTATTTAGCTGAGATAATTTATTTCTACTAAATACAATAAGAAACGCTTCTATTACACAGGAAACAAAAATTAAAAGAACAAGACGCAAAATATAAAATTTATATTTTTTAAAAAAATCTCGTAAATACCCGTAATGTAAAAACGATAATTTTATATCTTTGTATTTATTCCTTGTTTTTCTAATTTCTTTTATTAATCTAATTTGTTCTTTTATTTCTTTCATAATGAAAGTCTAAATAAAAATTATATAATGATTTTATTTTTAAATATTCTATCTCTTTTCTTAACAACCTTCTGTTGCGTGGTGAATATTTACCAAATATAAAATCTGTTAAAATACGGAAAAAATCTTCTGATAATTTTTTTATTTGTTCTGAGTTATTGATTTGTGGTTTATCTTTTATAATTTTTTGAAATTGGTAGTTAAAATTTTTTTCTGGATGTCCCATAATCCTTCTCAGTAAATACTTTTTTTTACTTAAATTATAATTTTTATATTTTAAAATACTTTTCCAACCAGCAATAATACGCTTAATATATGATTTTTCTAAACTAATAATTCCTGAATTAAAGCAGTAGCCTAAAAAAGAAAAATTTTCTTTTGCATCACCAATAAATAATTTGCTATTATTTATTGTTAAATTTCTAATATTCAAATCTTTGATAATTTCTAATTTTAATTTATTTAGCTTGTCTATGTTATTATCAAAAATACCTATATCATCTCCTATTCTTATATAAAATGAACATTGTTTTTGATATTTATGATCAAGGTCTGTTAAATATAAATTATTAAAAAGTGCTATTAGTGGAACACCCTGGACAAGACCTATATCAGGTGCTTCTATCTTACCATTTTTATATATTTTATTAAAAATAAATAATTTTAATAAATCTAATATTTTTCTATCTTCAAAAATGTTTTCCAGTTGTGAGTATAAAACATTCTTATCAATCAAGTCAGAATAGTTTTCCAAATCTAACACTAATGCTTTGTCTGTAGAAAAATTTTTCCTATATCTATGGCAAAAATTTTTTGCTGCAAAATATGGTGGCTTGCCCGGCCTATATGAAAACAATCTTTTTGAAAAAACTTTTTCAAATTCTGGTAATAAAACTCTATAAATTGCCTGTGCTTTTATACGATCTTTTATATTATAAATAAAAATATCCCTGAATTTCTCGGGATTATTTTTTTTAGGAATTGAAACAATAAGTGCTGGCTCAATTTCCCTATTTTCAACTAATTCTTTTTGACAAATATCTATAAGCTCCTTTGAATTTAAATCTCTGTCTTGTATTGAAATATTATCCAAACCGTGATATCTAAAACTTTTACTATCTATAGAAAATTTTTCCACTATATCTAAATAAGCAGATCGAATATTATCATAAGATACAATTTTATTAAACATATTTTTAAAAATCGTCCTCAGGATATATAATAAAAATACTATATATTAATAAATCTAATGAAGACCCCCGTCCACAAACTGGTTACAACCGTTTCCATTTTAATTAATTCGATATTAACGAATATAAAAAATTAAAACTAAAACGATTATTAATATCTCCTAAAATAGGAGTTTTGAGGATGATTTTTAAAAGTACATAATATATTATAGCATGTCAATAAAGCGTATGTAAAGAATAAATATATAATTTTGTGATATAATTAATCTATGAATCTAGATACAACACTTGATAAAATCTACGGAATAGGTCCAACAATCTATAAAAAATTACAAAAAATCGGATTAAATACAATATCTGATGCTATTTTTTATTATCCATTTAGATATGAAGATTTTTCCCATTTAAAACAAATAAATGAGCTTGTAAATGAAGAATCTGCCACTATAAAAGGAAAAATCATACTTTTAAACAATAAGAGATCTCCTAGAAAAAAAATGAATATCACTGAAATGCTTTTAGGAGATGATTCCGGACAAATTCAGATAATTTGGTTTAATCAACCATATATTAAAAATATATTACAAATTGGAGATGAGATATTTGTTTCAGGTGTTGTAAAAAAATCACTTTTGGGATTATCACTTATAAATCCAAATTATGAAAAAACTAATAGAGACACATCACACACTGCAAGAATTATTCCTATATATCCATCAACAGAGCATTTATCACAGAAACAACTTAGATACATAATAAAACAATCCTTGTCTTGTATAAATGAATTACATGAAAGGTTACCAAGTCAAATTATTAAAAAAGAAAATTTAATAGAAATAAAAGAGGCAATAAAACAAATTCACTTTCCAGATAATTATAAAAAATTAGATCTTGCAAAAAAAAGATTATCATTTGATGAAATATTTTTATTATCATGTTTATCAAAATTTATTAAAAAACAAAATATTGAATTAAGCGCTCCTCAAATTAATTTCAAGGAAAAACAGATAAAAGATTTAGTAAAAAAAATTCCATTTAAATTAACAGAAGATCAAAGAAAGGCAACCTGGCAAATTCTAAAAGATATTAGCCACAAAATTCCAATGAATAGACTTCTTGAAGGCGATGTAGGAAGTGGAAAGACAATTGTTTCTTTTATCTGCGCTTACAATGTAATCTTGAACAAATATCAAGCAATTTTAATGTCTCCTACTCAGATTTTAACAAAACAACACTTTGAAAATGCTGTAAAATTTTTCAAGGACTATGATATTAATATTTTACTTTTTACAAACTCTGACAGATTATTATTTAATGGAAAAAAACAATTAGCACAAAAATTAACAAAAAAAGAAATTAATAAGTTTGTCAAAAAATCTGATTTTATAATAGGAACTCATTCTTTAATTCAGCAAAATGTAGAATTCAAAAATATTGGGCTCATAATAATTGACGAGCAACACAGATTCGGAGTTAAGCAGCGTCAAGAATTAACAAAAAAATCAGATATTAGTCCACACTTTTTATCAATGACTGCAACTCCAATTCCAAGATCTCTAGCGCTTACAATTTATGGAGATTTAGATATTTCAAAAATTTTACAAAAACCAGCAAACAGAAAAAAAATTATTACAAAATTTGTATATTCTCGCAACAGAACAAAAGCTTATGAATTTATTTATAACCAGATCCAAAACGGCAGACAAGTTTTTGTTGTGTGTCCACTTATAAATGAATCGGATAAATTAGGAGTAAAATCCGTAATGAGTGAATATGAAAAATTAAGCAACGACATTTTTCCAAATTTAAAAATAGAATATTTACATGGAAAAATGAAAGAAACAGAAAAGCAAAAAATTCTAAAAAGTTTTTCTGACAATGAAACAAAAATTTTAGTATCAACTTCTGTTATTGAGGTTGGAATTGATTTTCCAAATGTAACAATAATGATAATTGAAGGTGCTGATAGATTTGGATTGGCATCACTCCATCAATTTCGAGGTCGTGTTGGTCGCGGAGAACATCAATCATTTTGCTTTTTATTTTCTGAATCAAACTCAGAAAAATCCCGTAAACGTTTAGAAATATTAACAAAAACAGATAATGGATTTGAACTCGCAGAATATGATTTAAAATTTCGTGGAAGTGGAGATTTGTATGGAATAAAACAATCAGGATTTATGAATGGAGTGAAAATTGCAGATTTATCAGATTTAGAATTAATCAAAAAATGCAATATTTGGGCTCAATATATTTTTGAAAAAGGTCTTGAAAAATTCCCTCAAATAAAAAAAGAGATAGAATTACTATCTTCTGATATTCACTTGGAATAAATTAAGAATATAAAATAAGCTAAACAATTCAAAACTTAAATTAAAAACTTTTTAAGTTCTTTTATATTTTTGATACAATTCAAATTAATTCCTTTTACATCAACTGCTTTTTCAAAACTTGGAATAATTATATTTTTAAATCCTAAATTCACTGCTTCTTTTATTCTCTCTTTTGTTTTTGGTATTTGTCTAATTTCTCCATTGAGTCCTACTTCACCAAAAAATACTGAATTTTCCATAATTTTTTTATTTTCATATGATGAATAAATTGCCACCGCAACCGCTAAATCAAGCGCGCGGTCCGAAACTTTGAAGCCACCAGTTAAATTAATATAAACATCATATAAATTTAATTTTAAATCTAATTTTGATTGAAGTACTGCTATAAGTAATTCTAATCTTTTCTGATCATAACCAGATACGGTTCTTTTTGGATAACCAAAATTTGTTTTTGATACAAGTGCTTGAAGTTCTAACATTAAAACCTGATTTCCTTCTATAATAGAAGTAATTGCCGTGCCTGAACTTTCTGGATTAATTGATGACAAATAAATTTTTGATGGATTTATCACTTCTTTAAATCCTGATTTTGTCATCTCTAAAATTACCGACTCATCAGTTGCTCCAAATCTATTTTTAACAGATTTCAAAATTCTAAATCTATGCAATCTATCACCTTCAAGACTCAGTACGCAATCAACTAAATGTTCCATTGTTTTAGGTCCCGCTAAATCACCTGATTTATTTACATGACTTATGATGAGAGTTGCAATATTAAATTTTCTTGCAATTTCCATAATTTTTACAGTACAAGCCCTTACTTGCGCGACTCCACCTGGATCGCTTTCAATCTCACTCGTGTAAAGTGTTTGAATTGAATCTATAATTAAAAAATCTGGTTTGATTTTTAATATTCCAGCTAGAATTATTTCTATATTATTTTCTGCCAAAAACTTTACTACTTTACTATCAACTTCCAATCTATCAAAACGAGATTTTACTGAACTTGCACTCTCTTCTCCTGAAACATATAAAGTATTTAAACTCTTGTTTATAATTTGAGAAATAATTGTAGATTTTCCAATCCCCGGCTCACCACCAAGTAAAACCAAAGAAGAAGGAACTAATCCTCCTCCGACTACTTTATCAAAATAAGTTAATCCTGTTTTTATTTTTTTAACTTGTTCATTTTTTATTTTTGACAAATCTATGAAATCAACTTTTAAATCTTTTAAATTTTCTGTTTTGTCTTTTCTTTCGTCTTCGATAAATGTTTCTTTTTCTAATGTTCCCCAAGCACCACACTCAATACACTTTCCAGCCCATTTCGGAAATTGTGCTCCACATTTTGAACATGAATATATTGTTTTCATTTAATTATATTAGTTTTATATTTATATTATCTACCGATTCCCTTTCTTGCTATATTCTCAAATCCTAATTCTTTGCATTTATTATAACGAGCTAATTTTAAATTACCAGTAGAAATAGCCCACTGACTCGTTGTGCCTCCAGCATATCTTCTAAAACAAAGTTCCAAGTTACCATCTTTACAATACTGATGTTTCCATCCTAAAACAAAAGCTTCTAAATTAGAATCAATAGTTAATAATGAATCAAAACTAAAACACTTATTTTGATATATAAAACCATTATTATTATTACATAAAATATCTTGTTTAGAATGGTAAGTAATTTGACCCAAACCCAATCCAAATGTATAACCTTTTTTATTTATATAGTTTTTCCAATTAGAAATAGAGACCCCTGGAATATTTTTATCATAAACATACTTAGAGCAATTAGGATTATTACACAACTCTCTTTTATTGCTATTAATTTTTCCTGCCAACCAATCCTTGCAACAAGAAGGATAAAGATTACATATATGTGCCCTGCGAGCAATAATATCACAAGCCGTGTCTCTAGTAACAGCCGAGTCATTGCCAAATGCTCTTGGGTCTCCTCCTGATTCTTGATGAATTACAGCATAATAAATACACTCATCTATATTGTTCCACTTAGCAGACTTTTGAATACCAACAATTACTTCCTCAGAAAAAATATGACTATCACCAACAGATTTTATATTAGACCCAGATCCAATATAAGAACCACTACTAGCTAATTCATATCTATCAACTTCAATAGGTATAATCTTCTCCACCTTTATTGGTACTATATTCAACAAGGCTGGATTTATTGTTTGGAGTATCAAAACAGAAGAAACGCATAAAACAAACCCTATTAAAGCATTTTGTAGTCTTGATTTAGCTTCCCCTATTTTACTCTGATTTCCTCCTGCTAATACCCACTGAAAACCAGCCAATATTATTGCTAAAACAGCCACGATTCCTGATAAATATATTAAATATCTAAAAAGTACTACTAAAAAATCTCCAATCAAAGCACCGCTTACCTCTACTTCACTTCTAAAACCTGGTATTCCGACTTCTGGAGTAAATGATATAGATTTTGGTTCCCCAGGAGTTTCATCTACGCCTTCATTTGAATTATTTTGACAATCAGAAGCCCATTGTTTAATAGCCTCCTGTTTATAGTGATTACGAAATTCAATATCATGCACAACTTCAGCTGGAAATCCAGCTGCCGTATTCTGCAACTCCCTATCCATCCAAGTCGTATACAAACCCTGATAATCAACGCTAGATTTATTTAAATCAGTGGCCGGACAATAACTCGGCCTTAAGTATTTTAAATTGGGATCATCCGGTAACTGTGCCTCTACGCCTCTAAAAAAAAACAGAAACGCTACACTAAAAATAAATAAATATCTCCTTATCTTATTCATATTTTCATTTGATAATTGATTTTATAATATTTTCCAAATTTTCTTGAGTTATCTCACCTTCAAATTTTTGTTGATTTATAAAAATTGTTGGAATTTGCTCTACTTTAAGCACATATGCCTCCACTATATTATTATCTATATCTTCCAAGTACTTCTGCGAAGAATAACATGATACAAATTTATTTGTATCCATTTTTAATTTTTCTGAAATTCTTTTATATAAATCTAAAGAAAATTTTTCATCGGTATTTAGTAACTCATTATTATATTCCCAATATTTATCCTGCTCAAGAGAACAACGAGCCGCTAGAGCTGAACCCTTTGAAAAAATATTTGTAGAAAGTGGCAAATCTTTCCAAACCAAATTAACATCTTTTGGATATTTTTTTATTATTTCATCTATAATATTCAAAATATTTTTTGTTTCACTTGTTTCATAATCAGTAAATAAATAAATACTAACCTGTGTATTCCTCTCTCCTTTAATTGGATCATTTATAAATGATGATAATAAATATTTTTCTTGGGTCGTGGTTTCCACAATTTGCTTTTCATTTTTAATTTTTATAATCTTATAAAAATTAAACAAATTATAAAATAAAAAACTAAGACCTATTAGAATAAAAATCATTACAATAATTGAAATTATTTTGTCTTGCTTGTTCATTTTTTTATCAAATATTGAATATTAAATTTTATTTCAAATCAATACTATATAGATACCCAGTAGATGAATCTATATAATACATCTGTGAATCATTCTGATTCGTATATATCTTATCTATTGAAATTCTATTATTATTTACCATTGGCTGGGCAATTATTTGCTGATTTCCTGTTGATATATTTATTTTATAAATAGAATAAGGAATTCCACTTGCTAAACCCGGATTAAGCCCAGCTCCTCTTGGCATAGAATCTGGCACAGCACAATAAACAACATCATTATTTGATTGACTAAAAGAACATTTATTTATCCAGGTATTTATTCCCATAGATACCTTCCCATAACCCAAATCGTCTCCCTGACCATTTGCAAACCACAAAGTTGGCTTAAAATCGCTTCTCTGTGATGTAACATTATATAGAAGTTTATCGCCTTGCGTATTCCACATACCATCAAAATTAAAACCATCAACAACCAATGATCTTAAATTTTTATCATCTTCATTGATAAAATATATTTCCTGTCTTTCTAAATCATATTGTTTTCTAAAGGTTGCCATCACCTCGCCATTTGGGCTCCAAATATTTTTTATATTCCTTGCCTGATCAGCTATCGGCCTTATAAATTTGAAATTACTCGCGTCTGAATTAGAAGTGACTAAATAATTCTGATCTTCATAATCACCCATCCATTTATAAGACAATTTATCACCTGTTTCAGAAAAAGCAAAGTCTTGAGTTTCTTGTGGAAATCTTGCTATAAATTCTTCTCTTTCAAAATCATACAATACTTTTGTATTATCTGGATATTCTAAAATTGCTTGATTTTTTGTGGGTGAAAAAGTTGCATTAGTTACAGAATAAAATTTCCTATCAGATAATTTAGAAATAGTACCATCCCCTGAAACCTTGAAAAAACTCTGATTCAAATTATCATAATACACAACTCCATTATTTACTGCGCTATAAGTGTTTATGCTTGCTATATTTTTACCAACAACTTCTTGAGAATTTGTTACTAGCTCTTCATCTGTTCCCATAATTTCTGGTTTAGTTGTGATAATTGTCTCGCCTCCAGTATCTATTATCTGCGGACCACCAATACCAACATCTGGAAACCCTACATCACTAGGCGTGGTATCAATTGGTGAAGAAATTGGTTCTTGCTTTCTTGCAAAAAATGTAAAATAAATAAGAAAAGCCATTCCGATACTAACCGCTAAAAAAAGTAATATTAAAATTATTTTTTTTGTATTTTCAGGCATTGTAATTTTATTATTTTATAAAATATTTAAATTAATTTTTTATAATTTATCATCAATCGCCACCAAATATTGATAAAAAATACTATCCATTCTTTCACAGTTAAACTTTTCAACGTTTCTAAGTAACCCCTAGTAAATCCCCTATTGCAGACTTTAGTAAGTCTAATAAATCTTTTATAGCATCGATAGGATCTGTTAAAATATACCCTATTAAAAATAATAGTAAAAATATAATTGTCAAAAGTGCTATAATTATAGCTCCTATAAGAACAAAAGCTATCATTGCTCCATGGTTCATTTTATCCTTACCTTCTAATATTTCTTTTGTCGCTAGGGCTGGATTTGTTATAGAAACAAAATGACAAAATAACTGACTACCCATTATATATTTACCTATAAAATGAAATGCCAAATAAAACCATGTTAAACCATAACTATCGATTAAATGTTCATAAGAAAACTTATAGGCGGCAAAAGATGCTAACTTTAATTTGTTTTTAGCTTTTGTTTTAGCATCAGCTGCCTTTTTCTTAATATTAGCAATTCCCTGTCCTAATTTACTATTTCTTAATTTCTCTTTTTGTCTTTCTAAAAATCTTGCCTTTTGTTTTGCCTGTTCAAGAGCTGCTTTTGGATTTTCATCTGGATCAATGGTTTGAGAAATTTCTGAATTATCATTCTGAGCATTGACATTATCTGAATTATCTTGATTTGTATCTGATTGCCTGTAGTCTGGTTGTTGATTTATTGCACCAATGGTACTTAAAGGTAAATCGCTATTGCTTGGCCTAACTAATCCACTCTCACCCTCTCTTTTCGCAGTCTCCCTACCCTGTCTTAACTGTGAAATAGGCCCCCTTAAATCTTCTGGGGTCGACGCCTCTTCCAAAAATTCTGTTCCATATTTTATAGAGGATTTAACTCCCCCAGTAATACCACCAACTTCATTTCTAACTGCACCAGCAACAGTTTTAAAGCGTCTCCCAATAGTTGATGATGCTTTACTTGGCATAATATTATTTCCATGAAACAGAATCTACTAACCATTTATCATTTACAAAAACTAATGACAAATCTGCTTTTTTATAAAAAGTTGCTTCTTCTCCGTTTTTCGATTCTATTTGCTGTAATTGAAGAGAAACAAGCGCCGAATTATTATCTAACTCTAAAATCGTTGCATTTATAAGTTTAGTAGTTATTCCATAATAATTTTTATTATCTGAAAAATTAGCATTACTTGATATATAATTTTTTGCCTGACTATACATATGATCAGTTATCATTGGAGAAATAAGTTCATAAAAATCTTCTGTTTGATTTGACCACGATCCATAGCGTTCTATAAAATTTCTCGCAGTTTCGATTACTAATGAATTTTCATCAATTTTTGCATTAGATTCAAATTCTAATGAGTTAAATTCTTCTTTTTTAGGTTCTTCCATAACCTGCTGTGGCGGAATCTGATCCTCTGGTTTTATAATTTCCTGTTTTGGTTTTTTAAAAAATATAATTAAAAAAGTCAGCAATATAATTATTATTAAAATAACCAAGATAATTATTTGTTTTTTATTTATTTGCATACAATTTTATTTCAATTAATTATTATATTAAATTAATTTTGAATCCTATTTAATTGTTCAAATTCTTTTTTTGCG
Source organism: bacterium (assembly GCA_029555085.1). GTDB lineage: Bacteria > Patescibacteriota > Patescibacteriia > UBA1558 > S5-K13 > STF1-138. The sequence goes on from JAKPTO010000026.1 coordinate 100,373, forward strand.
GCTTCTATTTCAAGTAATTGTCTTGGATCTGATGTGATTAGTTGATCCTCTGTGTACGATGCTTCAATTTGAATAGCAACATGTTTATTTCCAGCAAAAAATATTCCCTGACCAACTTTTCCTTGTAATAATAAATATTTTTCTTCCTGGGTTAATAAAAATGTTTTTTGTATTAACTCAATAGCCGCTGGAGATTGTTTTAATAATAATTGCAAAGCCGAATTTGTAACTATTGCTTGTCCATACGGAGAAATCAAGAAATCATTCACATCCTGAGTTATAGTTGTCACTCCTAAATAATATTTTCTACATCTTTTGACAAGTGAAAAAATAAACTTAGCGCTATCTTCGTGTTGCATTAACCACCAAGCCTCATCAATAATTAATATTCTTTTTTTCATACTTGACCGAACTATATTCCATATATAATTTATTATTGTATAAATTGCTATAGGACGAAGTTCATCTTCTAAATCTCTAACACTGAAAACCACTAACTGATTTGATATATTAACATTGGTTGGGCTATTAAATAATCCGGAAAATGTTCCTTCTGTATATTTTTTAATTCTCTGAGCTAAATTTTCTCCCCCCTGAATTCCTTCTAAAACTTCCTCAAAATCTTTCATAAGTGGAGATTCTATATTGTCTATATCACTGTCTTCAGTTATATCTTTTTTTGCGTATGTTTCTACTAATGCTCTATCAACAATTGAATCTTCCAGATGCGTCAAATCTCCAACCATTAATCTAGTCAATCCCTTTAGAGTTATAACTGCGCTTCTTATTATATCACCAATTCTCATTTCCTTTGTAAGTCCACGCGGTAAATCAAATGGATTTAATTTACTTTCTGAATTAAGAGATAAATTAATATATGTTCCTCCAACTGCCTCGCATAAATGTTCATATTCCTTTTCTGGATCTATAATTATTATATCCGTTCCCAACATCATACTACGCAAAACTTCTAATTTCACTGCATATGATTTACCGGCGCCAGATGTAGCAAAAACAACGGAATTTGCATTTTGAAGAGAAAATCTGTCAAAAAGTATTAAACTATTATTGTGTCTATTTATACCATATAAAATTCCGTCATTACTTGTAAGTTCCGAGGAAATAAACGGAAAAGATGCCGAAGCAGGAGATGAATTCATGTTACTTACTATATACAACTCGTCATTACCCATAGGAAGCGTGCTATTAAATCCCTGTTTTGAGGTAAACAAAGAACGCTTTGTGAAAATTAATTTTGATCCAAAAATATTTTCAACAGTTTCTAATCTTTTATCTAAATCTTCCTTATTATCAGCATAAATTGTTACATAAAATCCTATTTGAAAAAATCTCTCAACACCCTGTGTTAAATTATCTCTTAATTGTTCTATATCTGATAATGCTGTTTCAAGTTGTGGATCACGCGGTGAACCCTTTTCAGCATCAAGAGATAATTGAGCTTCTATGTTTCCAACTTTATTCTTTAATTTTTTCAAAATTTTAGGAGAATCAACCGGATAATAATAAATAGCTACATCAAGAGGAATTGAATAATTAATAACCGGCGCAAACCAACCTATTTGTATAAATCTTGGATATGTTACCACATAAAGAGTACTTATAAATTTATCATTTAATCTCAAAAAAGAACTCTCAACCCTATATGCTGATGGGGAAATAAGATCTTTAACAAAAATAGCGCCTCTTCTATAAATCTTTTCAGCCTCAAGAAGTTCTTTTTGTTCTTGAATATTTACAGAGGATTTCTTTACTTTCTGCTCTTTTATCTGTAGTTGTTTTTCTAATTTTTTTGTTTTAAACATCTATATTAAATAAAAATTATTATTGATCTATTTGTAATTTATCTATATCTTTCAACTTCTGACTTTTTGCGACTTCTGGATTATAAGAATTATAATATAACTCTATCAAACTAGTTGTATCAAGTGGCACTGCCTGTAAACCTATGGATTCTAGTCCGTCTTGAACCTGAACAACCCTTCTATATAATTGATCTCTATATTCAATTAATTGTTTTTTCTTCATGGAAATTTCTCCTGATGCGGAAAATAAATCAGACAAGCGTGTAAAAAAATTTCTTTTAAATTGGGTTGCAACTGAGTAAGGGACTACAACATAAAACTTTTTTGTCATAATTGCCTGAAGTTCAAGTAATTCGTTTATAAATTGTAAATAATCTAGAGTTTGCATTCTTAACAATTCGTTAGTTTGTTGCTTGGCCAATTTATCTAATTTTTCAATGTATGAATCTATATCAATATTTCTTGATTGAATCACAATTTGCAATGGATATGAAAGGGAATTTAAAAAAGAATAATATCCACTGATCATGCTTTCTTGTTCGTCTTGATTTTTAAGCGCAAAATTAATAGAAGAAACCATAAGCACAGCTCTTACTGTTCCGTCTTTTAGTATGACCATATCATCAACAATATCTGATATATTGAGTATTTCTTGTGTTGATTTTTGAGTTGGTAATTTTTTATTATTCATATTATATTAAATGCGATTCAGCTATAAATATTATTGTAAATTTTATCATTTTGTTTAATTTATATTATTTTCCTCTTCACCAACATATGCTCCACCAGTATCAATAATTAAAGATATTTCATTCAATCTTGCTCTCGGTAAAGCCTTGGGTTGAAAAACATAATTATCTTTTTTCACATCTTCTTTTATAGTTTTCTTTACAATTACTTCTTTTTTCTGCCAAACTGCCATACGAGGAACTTTAAAAAGAAAAATTAGTATATCTAAGAAAAAATTATGAAAATTCTTTCCATTAACTTTTACAAATGCAAAAACAATAGTGAGTGGGGCTATGAATGCCGTCTGTAGTAAAAATAAACTAAAATCACTTAATTTAAATGATGCAAAAATCAAAATTCCACCAACAGTACAAATTAAAAATTGTCTCACTGTAATAGGACCAAATATTCTATCTTCTACTTCAATAAATTGTGGAATAATAAAGTTGCTCATAAATTAAATTATAATATTCTAAAATTTTATTTTTTTATTTATATCAGAAATTGCTTGAAACTCCTCTAATGTTATTGTTTTTTCGTTCGCGAGAATTTTTTGTTCTATAATTTTATTCACCGGAATATTTTTCTCCATACTTTCCCTCCCTAGCATTAAATAAATTTTATAAATTTCACTATTTCTCCAATTTTTTATTGCAAGAACTTTTTTCAAGACAGATTCTTTTCCAAAAGAATTTATTATATCCATAATACGCTGCGCTGCTTCGATTGGATTATTTGATATTCTCCTAAAAATACTTATATTTATTTCTCCAAGTTCCTCTACTGGGCTTATAACTTTGGGCTTTTGCTTTACGTCTCTTATTTTTTTTCTATTTATAGATGAAGTACCTATATTTCTTTTTACAAAAGGAATATTTGAATTAATTGGTTTAATTTGTATTTGCTGGCGTGGATCTAAATTTGAAAGATGTTCTGTTTTTTGTATCTCTTCTTCTTGTTGCGAAAATTCTTGAGCGTTTAAATCATTCTGAATTGTTCCGCGTGTTTCATCAATCTTGTCTCTTATTTCTGAAAGTAATTTTAAAATATTCTCTGCTTTATTTTTATCCAAACCTATACCAGAATCATTAATTCTTTTAGTTAATAATTCCTGCACATCTAATTTTTCTCTTGTGTGTTTTAAAAACGAAAAAATTATATTATAAAATCTTGACTCAAGTTGCGGAATCAATTCAACCTGATTTGATTCTATAATTCTTTCTAGAATTTTTTTTAAACTATATCTTTTAACTTGTGAATCTAATTTTTCTAATTTTTGCTTGTGCTTTGCAATTTCATCTTTATCATCAATATTAAAATAAAATTCGGCTTTCTTTTTATCAAAAACCATTGGAGGTGGAGGTGGCAAAATTTTTTCTTCAAGACCAGTGTCTAAAACAGCAGGAGTTGATTTCTCTTCTTTTATTTCCATATCAAAATCTGATAAACTTCCCTGAGAAAAAATCTTAAAAGAATCATTTTGCTTTATCAATATTTCGTCATCTATATCAGAAAAACTGCCAAGTGAGTTATTTGTATTTTCGTCTGGCATTTTGTTTTTGTTACACTATTTATTATTCTTTAATTATAACATATTTTAAGACTTTTTGGTAAAATAAAGTCCTAATTCTTTGACAAAATAGTAATAATGTTTCTTTTACTGTTAGAATATGCATTTTTTAACACATTAAAACCGTGATTTTTAGCTAATTTTTTTAATTCTTTTAACATAAATCCATGATAAAATCTATTCGCAACTACGCTTCCTTTTTTATCTTTCCAGGGAATCAAAAAATCATTCCAGGATTGTTTTTCTGGATTAAAAATATATTTTATATATTTCTTTTGAAATAAATTCCAATTTGTCATTATAATTAGACCATCTTTTTTAAGCCATTTTTTCATTTTTAATAAAATTTCAATTCTTTGCAATTTTGTTCTAAGATGATGATAAGATGCGATTAAAAAAATTATATCAAAATTATCATCAGGAAGTTCTAAATCAAGCATGTCGGATTCTATAAATTGAAAATTTTTAATTTTACCAAAGTCCTGTTTTTTGGCATAATTAAGTAAGTCAGAAGAAATATCCGATCCCACATATTGAATATCATAATTTTTTAGCAAATTAACAAGTCGACCATTTCCACATCCGAGATCTAAAATTTTCTGACCATCTTTAATATATTTTTCAAACTCTAAAAGTTCTGGCCACAAATTTTGACGAGTCGCATTAAATTCACTTGAAAATTCATTATAATTCATATTCATTAAATTAGATAACAAATATTTTATGTCTTTATTATATCAAAAAATTATTGAAAAACTAATCTCTCTAAAATTTAAAAATAGAGCTGATTTTGAATTAAAGAAAAAAAGACTTTGCGGAGAGTTCAGTATAAAACCAACTACAAATCAATTATTATTAAAAGCATATAATGATCTTCTAAAATCTAAAAAAATAAAAAAAGATGAATCTTTTGAAAAATTTTTAACAACGAGAAATACGAGAACAATATCTGGTGTTACTCCTCTTACAGTTCTTACAAAACCATATAATTGTCCTGGAACTTGTATTTATTGTCCGAAGGAAACTGATATGCCAGTGAGTTATCTATCAAACGAACCAGCCGCTCAACGCGCAAAAGGATTAAAGTTTGATCCATACAATCAAGTTCAATACAGAATAAAAGCTCTTGAAGTAAATGGTCACGATGTCGATAAAATTGAGCTTTTAGTTCTTGGCGGTTCTTGGAATGCATATACAAAAAAATATCAAAATTGGTTTATTGCTAGATGTTTCAAGGGTGTAAATGATTATCCGAAAAATAACTATAAAAAAGAAGCGGTTTTAGAAAAAGAATTAAAGAAAAATGAAACTGCAAAATACAGAATCATTGGCGTTACTCTTGAAACAAGACCAGATTTAATTAACGAGAAAGAATTAATTACAATGCGACATCAGGCCTGTACAAGAATTCAGTTTGGGGTTCAGCACACAGATGATAAAATACTAAAAAAAGTAAAGCGTGGTCACGATCAAAAAGATATTATAAAGGCAACTCGACTATGCAAAGAAATTGGGTTAAAAGTTGACTATCACCTAATGCCTGATTTACCATTTTCAAATCCAAAAAAGGACTTTAAAATGTTTAAAGAAATTTTTGAAAATCCGAACTATCGTCCCGACCAAATAAAAATTTATCCGTGTGTCGTAACTAAGGAAGCAAAAATACTCTATAAAATGTTTAAAGATTGTTCCTATGTTCCATATACAAAAAATGAACTACTTGATTTATTAGTTGATGTAAAAACAAAATTAATTCCATACTATGTAAGAATTAATAGATTAATTCGTGATATTCCAAAAGAATCAATTATTGGAGGAAATGATATTACGAATTTAAGACAAAATATTGAGCGAGAAATGAAACTTCGTCATTTAAAATGCAAATGTATAAGATGCCGTGAGATAAAAGACAAAAAAATAAAATTAAAAGACATAAAATTATTTATAGAAAAATATAGCGCATCAAATGGTACAGAATTTTTTATAAGTTATGAAAATTATGAAAGAAATAAATTATATGGATTTTTAAGATTAAGATTTAATAAAAATTCAAAAGATAATATTTTTCCTGAACTAAAAAATTGTTCAATCGTAAGAGAGATTCATGTATACGGAAAATTGGTGGCTCATAATAAAAAAGCTAGTTCATCCTCTACTCAACACACTGGTTTTGGTAAAAAATTAATGCAAGAAGCTGAGAAAATATCCCGTGAAAATAAATACAAAAAAATCGCTGTTATATCTGGAATTGGCGTGAGAGAATATTATAGAAAATTAGGATATAAATTGCAGGGTGAATATATGGTAAAGAAGTTGTAAATTTTCAACCTCGAAGGTTGGCAACCTCGAAGGTTGTGCTATAATAAAATAATGATAAATAAACAAGATAAAAAACTATTTGATCTCATTAATAAAGAACTTACTCGTCAACAAGATGGACTTGAGATGATTGCTTCCGAAAACTATGTTTCAGAAAATGTGCTTCGCGTAATGGGCTCAATTTTAACAAATAAATATTCAGAGGGTTATCCTGGAAAAAGATATTATGGTGGCAACAAATATATCGATGAAATAGAAAATTTAGCAAAAAATTATGCGAAAAAATTATTTGGCGTAACTCATATAAATGTTCAACCTTATTCTGGATCACCTGCAAATCAAGCAGTTTATTTTGCGCTATGTAAACCTGGCGACAAAATAATGGGAATGAATTTGCTCTATGGCGGACACTTAACTCACGGATGGAAAGTAAATTTTAGCGGAAAACATTATGAGTCAATTCAATACACAACTGATAAAAACGGATTCCTAGATTATGACTCGATCGAAAATTTAGTTAAAAAAGAAAAACCAAAATTAATTTTTGTAGGAACTACTGCATACTCACGCATTATTGATTTTGAAAGATTAGCTAAAATCGCGCATGACTCTAATGCATTTTTAGTTGCAGATATTGCTCATATTGCTGGACTTGTAGTAGCTGGAATTCATCCATCTCCTGTTGGTTATACAGATGTAATAACAACCACAACTCACAAAACTCTACGCGGACCAAGAGGCGCAATGATAATGTGTAATGGAGAGCAATTAAATCCAACTCGAAAAATTGACTCTGTTATTGGTTGGAGAGAATCAAAACAAAATATTCCGACACTTATTGATAGAGCGGTTTTCCCCGGACTTCAAGGTGGGCCACACAATCACACAACCGCAGGAATTGCTCAAGCATTATTTGAAGCTGACACAGATGAATTTAAAAAATACGCAAAACAAATTGTAAAAAATGCTCAAAAATTATCACAAGAACTATCAAATAATGGACTTAAAATTATAACTGGCGGAACTGATAATCATTTAATTTTAATTGATGTAACGACTTTTAATATTACTGGCTCTCAAGCTGAAAAATCATTAGAACTTGCTGGGATTACAGTAAATAAAAATGCAATTCCATTTGATACGCGTTCCCCGTTTGATCCATCTGGCATAAGAATTGGAACTCCAGCACTAACTACTCGCGGAATGAAAGAACTTGAAATGACACAAATTGCGCAATTAATTGTAAAAGCTCTAAAAAATCATAATGATGAAAAGATTCTTAAAAACATAAAATCAGAAGTTAAAAAAATTTGTAAAAAATTTCCAATTTATAAAAAAGTAAAATATTAAAATGGAAAATCAAGAAAATAAAATAATAGATGGAATTGAAATTTCTAATAGAATAAAGCACGAAATAAGACATGAAATTGTTAATTCTAATTTTACCCCAGGGCTCGCAATAATACTCGTGGGAAATGATGCTGCATCGCATTTATATGTAACAAAAAAAGAAAAAGCTTGCGCCAAAGTAGGAATTGGTTTTCATAAATATCTTTTTCAGGAAAACGAAGAGGAAAAAAATATACTAGATTGTATAAATTTTTTAAATAATGATAGCGAAATTCATGCAATCATAGTTCAATTACCGCTTCCTAAAAAATTTAATACTCAAAAAATTATTGACCTAATTAATCCCAAAAAAGATGTTGACGGATTTCATCCTGAAAATGTAAAAAAATTCTTAAATAATCAAACTTATATAGAGCCAGTACTTGCTCAATCAATTAGAGAAGCATTAATTTATACAAATGAAAATTTAGAAAATAAAACTGCTGTTATTTTAGGGAATAGTCATGAATTTATAGAACCAGTTGAAAAAATGCTTCAAAATTTAAAAATAAAAACATCTCATACTCATATCACAAAAAACGACTGGGGAGAAAAAATCATTAGCGCTGATATATTAATTACAGCTGTTGGTAAACCATTTTTGATAAAAGCAGATATGATAAAGCAAGACGCAATCATAATTGATGTGGGGATTAATAAAATTCAAAACGCTACAGTTGGAGATGTTGACTATACTGATGTTTTTGAAAAATGCTCTCATATCACTCCAGTTCCCGGAGGAATCGGACCAATTACAATTTCCTACTTACTAAAAAACACATTAGAGCTTTGTAAAAAAAACTCCCAATAATGGGAGTTTTTTAATAAAAATACTGCGATTATTTATTATAAGATTCAAATTCTTTGAAGTTTGACATCTATAAAATTCAAACACATAAAAACTAAATTGAAAATTTTCATTATTTATATTTTGGAAATTTAGAATATAACTCTTTAATTTTTTCTTCAATTATTAAGTTATCTGAAAAAGTTTTTCTAATATTTGCTTTTTGTCTTGCAATATACTTTCTTACGCTTTTTGGCAATCTTTTTTTAGTATGAGTTTTAATTTGTTCCACCATATAATTATTTCCTTATTGTTAAATTAATTTCATATATAATTGTTTCTAATCTTTTTAGATTTCTTTTTGCGTCATCGAATTTCATTCTTAATTTTCCAGATAAATATAATTTCATCATGAATCCAACTATATCCTTTGTTATTTCTCTATAATTTTGTAATAATTTTAAATTTTTTTCATCAGCGCGCAAAACTGCTTGTCTCACTAATTCTCCAGTCATATCGCACAATCCACCAATATATTCCTCTCCATTGAATTTAAATTCCTTATCTATTGAAAGTGTTTTCTTCTCTAAAACATCTATAAAAAATTTTGCCTCTAAAAATTCTTCTGATGCCGCTTGATATGATCCCTCAAAATCCAATCTATTGCTTTTGTTATATTTTTTATTTAGTTCTCTAAATTTTTCACAAGCTTCTTCTAATGTTTTTTTCGCTTCTTCTGTGTTTCCATCATGCGCTAAAAAAATCGATTGTTTGCTTTTTGAAAGAATTGAATTTGAAATATGATTTATCACTCCTCTTTCTTTCTGATAAAGTGACAATTCTTTTGAAATCTTATTAAATAATTTATTGTTTTTCATGAAGTTTTACCTAAAATAACGGCATTTAATATTAATTTTGGCAAACAAAACTGCTCTTTTGGGGCAGTAAATAATAATAACATATTAACATATTAAATTATAAAAAACAATTCCGCAATAACTCAATATCTTGCAAGGCCCTAAATACAATAATTAAATACACAATTTTAAAAGTCCTATCAAAATAGGACTTTTAATAATAAATATAATAAAACTTATTCTATATTCTCTCCAATAGTATAATCTTTAAAGAATATTGCACTTATATCTCTAATTAACTTATTCCATGTTTTACCAAATAATCTTTCTGCAACATTTTCATTTATAATCCATCTTAATATTTTATTATCTGTAACTTTGTATATTTTTGGACTTTCTGGTGTTTTAATTAAAGAACCTGTTTTGTGTGGAACATTATCTCCTGTTAGATAACTATCAAATTCTTGTTTTGATACTATTTTAACTCTTGAAAAATCATCTTCAAAATATGATTCCCATGTTCCCCTATCTGGATATGCATGCTTTATATTGCTACTATCTACAAAATATACAGTATCTTTTTCTTTTAATTTTATAAATTTACCATCTGTCCAAAAGTTTAATTCTGATGTTTGATTATTGTTTTCATTATTGCTTTGTTGTTCATTGCTTTGTTCTGTGCTTGTACTTGTATTAGTATTTTGATTATTATTCATTGATTCTAATATGTATGGTGGTATTGTAGAACCAGGTGCAGATACTACATTTACTATTCTTGTTGAACTAACTGTATTTCCAACCGTATCAGATACTTCATAAATAACAGAATAAATTCCAATATTAGATGTATTTACATTATTTGTTACAATTATATTATTTGTTATATCTCCATCTATATCATCTACTGCTGTTGCTCCTTCATCTGTATAACTACTTCCTTTGAATACTGATGCTGGATTAGAACCTAGAATTGTGATGGTTGGATTAACATTATCTATCCAATAATTAACAGGATAACCATTATTTACAAGATGATTTATATCATGATACCAAATATTATCAAAATCCCATCCTACATATGTTGTAGCACTTGTTACATCGTATGGATATGTCATCTCAGCTGTTGTTCTAGGAAGTCCCCTTCCATCATTATCTGATTGACCTGATGTTTCACTGTTGTAGTATGAGTTTGATATTGTTCCTATTCTATTATATCCCGCCAATCCACCAATATTACTTGTTCCACTTACACTTCCAGTGGAATATGAATTTGATATAACTCCTCTATAATTACTTCCCGCTAATCCACCAACATAATTAGTTCCACTTACACTTCCCATGGAATATGAGTTTGATACTGTTCCATAGGGATTATCCCCCACTAATCCACCAACATAATTAGTTCCACTTACACTTCCCATGGAATATGAGTTTGATACTGTTCCATAGTAATTATATCCCACCAATCCACCAACATAATCCCATATCCCACTTACACTTCCCATGGAATATGAGTTTGATACTGTTCCATAGTAATTATATCCCACCAATCCACCAACATAATCTCTATCTCCCGTTGCCTTTACTGATCCTGCGAAATATGAATTAGATATTGTGCCACAATTAATACCGACTAATCCACCAACACTATAATTATATGTGCTGTCATATGTTGATGTTATATCAGTACCTTCTAAATGTACATTTGTAAGAGTGGATGCACCACAAGCATATCCAAATAGACCAATGTTGTTATCTTGATTAGTTTTTATATACAAATTTGATATTTTATATATATCACCGTTAAATGTTCCAGCAAAACAATCATTACTAGTACCTCTTATTGGAATCCAACCGGAATCACTTGTCATTGCTGTTTTAAATTCAGCAACTGATGAATATCCAGCTGGTATTGTTTCATCATAACTATTTATATCATTAAAATCTAAATCTTTAGTTAAAGAATAAATTCCAAATAAATCATTTCTTATATTGTATAAATCTTGAATACTGTCTATTTCATAAGAACTTGGTCTCCACAATGTTTCAGATGTATATTTCATTACGGTTGCTTTATGTCTATTTATAACATCCCTATACACAACATAAGGTGTTCCTGTTGCATCAATAGCAATGGAGGTGTCACCTACTGATCCAGTGGAAAACCCAGCATTACCAACATTTATCCAAGAAGAGCCATCATATTTCATTACTGTTGCTTTTTGATTATTTCCATAATCTTGATATACAACATACGGAGTTCCTGTTGCGTCAATAGCAATGGAGGTATTATCTACTCTCCCAGCAGAAAAACCAGGACTTCCAACATCTTCCCATAAAGAACCATTATATTTCTTAACTGTTGCCTTACCGCTATTTCCCCAATCCCCATACACAACATATGGTGTTCCAGATGAGTCAAGGGCTATAAAAGTGGAATTTACTGACCCAGCAGAAAACCCAGCATTACCAACATTTACCCATTCAGAACCATTGTATTTCATTACTGTTGCTTTTTGATTATTTCCATGATCTCGATATACAACATACGGAGTTCCTGTTGCGTCAATAGCAATGGAGGTATAAGCTACTGATCCAGTGGAAAATGTGGGTTGACCTAAATATTGCCAGGATTCTCCTTCTGCGATAGATTTTTTAGGCGATATTTCAAATAAAGATATTATTAATAAAAAAATTATAAAAACAAAAAACAACAAATAATTAAATATTTTTGATTTATTTTCAGGATTCATGATTATGATTTTTAATTCTTATATAGATTATTATATCACAACCTCGAAGGTTGGCAACCTCGAAGGTTGGCAACCTCGAAGGTGTTCGACCTCGAAGGTTGGCAACCTCGAAGGTTGTTACTCTATACTAAATCCAATTTTATAATCTTTAAACGATGCCTCGCTTAAATCATGAATCATTTTATTCCAATTAGGACCATATAATCTAGTAGCTGTATTTTCTGTTTTTATCCATTGAAGTACTCCGGTGGCAGAAACTCTATATACTTTTGGCGAATTTGGTACTTTTACTAAAGAATTGGCATTAAATGGTACATTTTTTCCAAGTGGGTATGATTCTAACTTATTCTTTGATATTGTTCTAACATTGTAAAAATAACTACTGTCAAAATATGAATACCATATAGCCTCATTAATATAGGCATGTCTTACATTTTTAGTGTCTAAAAAATATACGGATGAACTATTTTCTACTCTAATCCATGAACCTCTAGTCCAGAAAGATAAATTTTGTTTATTAAAACTATTATCCAAAGATGCGTCTGAATTTATTCTTGCTATATAATTTCTCATTTGTCCATTATACATTGTGAAATTTCCAACAATAACTATTCTACCGCCCATATCAGTACTTGAGAAAAAAATCGCGTCATCTGCGCCGATATTTGGATCAAAACTTGTATCAAGCGAGCCATCTGAGTTTAATCTCGCAATACGATTTCTAGACACTCCATTGTATTGAGAAAAATACCCATTTATTATCAACTTGTTATCCGGTTGTCTATATATAGAAAAAATCGCATAGTCTGCTCCTGTGCCTGGATTAAAACTTGTATCAAGCGAGCCATCTGAGTTTAATCTTGCAATACGATTCCTAGGTGTTCCATTGTATTTTGTAAAATCACCGACTATTATTATTTTTGAATCCAATCCAATTGTCAAAAATCTAATAAATTGATCTGCTCCAGTACCTGGATTAAAACTTGTATCAAGCGAGCCATCTGAGTTTAATCTTGCAATACGATTTCTAGACACTCCATTGTATGTTGTAAAATTCCCAGCAATAATTATTTTTCCGTCTTGTTGTGTAGCAACAGTATAAACAGAATATCTTGCTCCTGTGCCTGGATTAAAACTTGTATCAAGCGAGCCATCTGAGTTTAATCTTGCAATTCCATCTCTCCCAACATCATTATATGTTATAAAATCACCGGCTATTATTATTTTTCCATCGGACTGGATAGAACAACTATAAACAGAATTATCAACTCCAGCACCTGGATTAAAACTTGTATCAAGCGAGCCATCTGAGTTCAATCTCGCAATACGATTTCTAGACACTCCATTGTATGTTGTAAAATCACCGCCTATTATTATTTTTCCATCCGGTTGAATACATATAGAACGAATTACATTTGTTAATCCAGTACCTGGATTAAAACTTGTATCAAGCGATCCATCTGAGTTTAATCTCGCAATACGATTTCTAGACACTCCATTGTATTGAGAAAAATTCCCGCCTATTATTATTTTTCCATCCGGTTGAATAGCATAAATATATACAGAAGCATCAGATCCTTGATATATGTTTTCTGACAAAATTGTTTCTGCTAACGACTTACTAACAAATAATGACTTACCAACAAAATAAATACCCACACCCAAAACCATTAAGAATACTATCAATAGTATTTTATTTATTTTTTTCATATTATTGTGTTATTAATTTTTATATACAATAAATCGCATTAATTCCATATATTAATATAACATCATACATAAAGTCAAATCAAGTATTAAGGATTAATCAAAATGCCTCGCTACTATGAACTGTTTTTTTGAGTTAAAAATCAAGCATTTAGACAATATTATCAATAAATCGCTATTTTATTTGAAATTTAATGTAATATTCTATATACTAAAATCAATTATAAATTATATAAATACAATATTTAAGTAATTAATATATGTCTTTTGCCATAGGAATTGTGGGGCTACCAAATGTTGGGAAATCAACACTTTTTAGGGCTCTTACAAAAAAACAAGTTGACGCATCAAATTACCCATTTTGTACAATAGAACCAAATGTTGGCGTTGTTGCTGTACCCGATGAAAGATTAGATAAATTATCAAAATTAAATAATTCAGAAAAAACAATTTACACAACAATTGAATTTGTTGATATTGCCGGACTCGTGAAAGGCGCTTCAAAAGGAGAAGGACTTGGAAATAAATTTCTAGCAAATATCCGAGAAGTAGATGCAATTCTACAAGTAATCAGAAGATTCAATGATCCAAACATAGTTCATGTACATGGAGTTGTAAATCCCGTAAGCGACAGAGAAGTAATTAACATGGAATTAATTCTTGCTGACCTGGAAGTTTTAAATAAATCACTAGAAAAAATAAACTCTCAAATGAAAGGACCTCATGATAAATTTTTAGATAAACAAAAAACATTACTTGAAAAAATAAAATCAAATCTAGAAACTGGAAAATTAATGTCTGAAATTGACTTAGATACAGAAGAAAAGTTTATTATAAAATCATTTAATTTTTTAACTCTTAAACCAATGCTTTATGTGTATAATGTTGACGAAGATGAAGTTAATGATCATTCGGATAATGGAATTGCAATTTGCGCAAAAATAGAATCAGAACTAGCGGAACTTGATGATCAAAGCGCTAAAGAGTATATGCAAACACTTGGAATGCAAGAAACAGGACTCAACAAATTAATAAAAGAATCCTACAAAGCTCTTAATTTAATAACATTTCTCACTAGTGGGCCAAAAGAGTCTCGCGCATGGACAATTGAACGCGGGACAAAAGCACCACAAGCAGCAGGGAAAATTCATACTGATTTTGAAAAAGGTTTTATAAGAGCAGAGGTAATAAATTGGCAAGATTTATTAGACTGCGGAGGTGAAGTTCGCGCCAAAGAAAAAGGACTAATCCGACTCGAGGGAAAAGATTATGTATTTCAAGATGGAGATGTAGCTGTTTTTAGATTTAACAATTAAAAAAATCGCAAAGCATTGTTGCATCACCAAATGAGTAGAATCTATACTCATTTTTTATTGCTTCATTATATAATTTAAAAATAAATTTTCTCCCAACTAATGCCGATACAAGCATTATGAGAGTGCTTTTTGGTAAGTGAAAATTTGTAATTAAATTCTTAACAAATTTAAATTTATACCCTGGATAAATAAATATTTTTATCCAATTTTTTTGAGGAATTAATTCTCCTTTATTATTTGAAAAAGCTTCTAAAACTCTAAGCGCTGTTGTTCCTACCACAATAATTCTTTTATTTTGTTTTTTTGCTCTGTTTAAAAATTTAGCAGTTGGCTCATCAAGAATTCCAAATTCGCTATGAATTTTATGATCCTCTATTTTATCAGTTTTTACTGGTTCAAAAGTTCCAAGTCCAACATGAAGAGTAACATATTTAAAAATAATTCCCTTTTTCTTTAATTTATCTAATAATTTTTTTGTAAAATGAAATCCTGCTGTTGGCGCCGCAACTGATCCACGATTCTTTGCATATACTGTTTGGTATTCTTTTTTTAATTTATTTTCACTATCGGGATTTTTTATATATGGTGGAATTGGAACATGACCAAACTTTTCAATCATTTGATTTAATTTATTTTCGCTTAAATTAAATTGAACTTGCCAAATATTATTTTCAATTTGTTTTATAATTTCACAATAAAAATTTTTAGAAAATAATATTTTCATTTTATCTCTGATTCTTTTTCCGCCAATAATTACTTGCCATGAATTATTATTTATTTGTTGCAATAAAAAAACTTCTACTTTTCCAGAACTTTCCTTATTTCCAATGAGTCGCGCTGGAAAAACTTTTGTATCATTAAAAACTAAAATATCGCCTCTCTCTAAAATATCATAAATATCTCTAAAAATATGATGAGAATATTTTTTATCTATATAATTTACGACTAAAAATTTAGAAGAATCACGCGGTGAAGCGAGTTTATTTGCAATTAAATTTTTAGGTAAATTGTAATCAAATTCAGATGTTTTCATATCATTAATATTTGGAATAAAAAATCACGCGACATTATACAAGCTTGTCATCCTGAACTTGAAATCGCTCTCACCTATCATCCTGAACTTGAAATCGCTCTCACCTGTCATCCTGAATTTATTTCAGGATCTTGATGTTTTACATTCTCTCAATGGGATTCTGAAATAAATCCAAAATAACATGTATGTGATTTTTTATTTTCCACTTTTTTCTAATAACTTAAAATTTTCACTACCTAATACTAAACTCACACCCACAATAATTTTGACGATAAAAATTATTATCACGCGAAATCTCGCATGACTTTTTAAATCCCCCATCTTTTTTCCAATCAACTTCTAAATATTCAACATTTAAACTTTTTGAAATTTCATATCCGACATTGTTTATCATTTCAGCGCTCTTGTGCGGGCTAATTGATAATGTAGTTGTAAATATATCAAAATTATTTTGTTTTGCATATTTCGCAGTTTCTTCTAACCTATATTTATAACAAATAAAACATCTTTTTCCTCTTTCGGGTTCGTTTTCAAATCCTTTTATTTTATCCAACCAAATACTATGATTTAATTTCTTCTCAATGAATTCGATTTTTAATTTTTTAGCATAATTTTCTGACTCATTCTTCCTTGTTTCATACTCGGTCTCTGGATAAATATTCGGATTAAAATAAAAAAGAGAGATATTATAATTTTCTCTTAATTTTTCTATAACATATGCGCTACAAGGTGCGCAACAAACATGAAGTAATAATTTTTTCATAAATTACTATTTTCTATTTTATTATAGATTCCAAATCAGATTCTAAATAATAAGAAGGTAAAATTTTTATTCCATAATCAACTAATTTATCAAAGTCTCTTAATTTTGTCCAGTAGCTAAGTAATTCATTTCTCAATTCTCTATGAATTTCATATCCCTTGTCTTCAGCATACATTAAGTCCCTAAATTCATAATTTAAAATAATAGTCATAGCTTCTTTCAAAAATTCAAATTGTTCATCATTTAGACTAACCCTATCTTTAAAATACCTTATAAATTGAAAATGTAATAATTCGTGTAAAAATACATCTATACATCTCTCTGCTGATAGATTTATATAAAACCAAACATAAGCACTTTTATAATCATACGCACACCTTGGGAATGTAGTTAAAAAACAAGTAAAATTTTTTCTATACAATTTTCTTTTAGTCAACTCCTCCATTCTATAAAATATTACTTTCGTTTTTTCATCAAAAATATCTTGTGTTTTATCCAATACACTATTTAAAATTTTATTATTTTCTTTATAATAGTTATTCAGATATGGAACTAAAAATATGTAAGCATCTTTTTTGTTTTTGCTGATAATATTTTTTGATATACTTTCATCTATTCTAGTTCTCCAATCAACCCCGTGGGAAATTTTATTGCAAGCATGCCAAAAATTCCAAGCGTCTTTCTTAATATTTATTTTTACTTTTATTTTAAACATTTTAGATATTTATATATTATTTATAAAAACATAAAAATACAATAATTACAATAAGCACTATTAATAAAAAAATAGACACTTCTGTCTATAAAATACATACAAAATATAAATCTTTAAAATAACCTATTTTTCTATAATATATAAGGCACACAAAAAGCATGAAATAACAATTTTTTCATTATTTTTTTATCAATAATTTGCTGATGTACTTTTTAGCTTTAAGTTGTTCCTCTATACTATTTTCAACTTCAAAGGCAATATATTTCGGCAAATATTTTTTGTATTTTTTTAAATAATCAAATTCAGTTAATGAATGAAATGTATGATCATCATATCTTAAAACTTTGGAATGTGAACATTTATATGCTTTTCTCCTTATTGCGCTCACATGCCAAACGCCACATTTATAATTTTTTAATATTTCACTGACTATTTTATAAGACTTTTTCTTACATCTTCTTGCGTTTTCTAAATGCGACACATCAAGACAAATTCCGGCATAATTATTTATTTCATTTTTTATATATTGATTTGTGTTTTCTAAATAGATTAAATTCTTATATTTTTTAAAAATGCGCTTATCTTTTATTCCGTGATCTTGTTTCGTATGAGTATTAAAAAGTTTTGTATTAAATTTTTTTATCAAATAATCAATTTCCTCGAGTTTCATATCATCTCTCAAATGAACGAATGGCACATTTTTAATATTGTTTTTGTAAAGTTCTTTATAGATTTTTTCTCTAACGCTTTTTGTAGCATATAAAGTAAGAAACAAGGCTACTTCCTTGACTTTTAATTTTTTTAATTCTTGAATTTTTTTAAAATAATTCTTATTTGTTGTAACTATGGAAACTAAAATTTTCATAATTTATTAATATTATCAATTATTTTTTCTTATCAATAAAACCACCAATATATTTTGCTCTGTAAATCTCCTCTCCTTTGTATGTTATAATTTCTTCTCCTGAAAAATTATCGACCTCGCCAATAAAATTATTTGCATAAATATAATCTCCATCAATATATTCTTTTGGACCGCGATATGGGTTTTCTTCTGGAATTAATAATAAAGCTCCTCTTAAAACTTTATAAACATCTTTAAAGTCATTTATCTTTTCATTAACATATCCATAATAAACCATCATATAAACTGCTTGGTTTTGAAAAAACACCACTTCTCTCCCTCCGTATGGCTCTCCGCCAAAATAATTATCATGATACTTAAAATCGCCTTTTTCAAAAATTAAAGTTTTTGATTTATTTTCTTCTTTTATTTCTTTAGTTGCATCGCCACTTGCATAAGTAGATTTTTTTGCTTCAACTAAAAATTTACATAGTTCTTTTTTGTTAAACATATTTTTGAATTATTTATAATAATTTATTTTGAGAATCATTAAAGTCTCTTCCTAGGTGTTTATAACCTAACTCTGTAACAACTCTTCCTCTAGGCGTTCTCGCTAAAAATCCCACTCTCATTAAATATGGTTCATAAACCTCTTCAATTGTTCCAACCTCTTCACTCACTGATGCGGCAATAGTAGAAATTCCGACCGGACCACCATTAAATTTATCAATAATATTTTCTAAAATTCTCCTATCTATATAATCAAGTCCATAGCTATCGACATTCAACATTTCTAGCGCGCTATTGGCTAAATCACTTGTTATAATTCCATCTCCTTTTACTTGAACATAATCCCTCACGCGTTTCAATAATCTATTTGCAATTCTTGGAGTAAGACGAGACCTACTAGATAATAATTTTGCACCTTCATCCTCAACTTCTATGTTTAATTTTTTAGCGCTATTTTTTATAATTCTCTCTATTTCACTTTCGTTGTAGTAATCAAGACGAAAAACATGACCAAATCTATCACGAAATGGAGATGAAAGTAAGTCATATCTAGTTGTAGCGCCAATTAATGTAAATTTTGGTAAATCAAGTCGAAGAGTTCTTGCGCTTGGTCCTTTGCCAATTATAATATCTAAGGCATAATCTTCCATTGCTGGATACAGAACTTCTTCTATAACCTTATTTAATCTATGAACTTCATCAATAAATAAAACATCGCCTTCTTGTAAATTTGTAAGAATCGCCGCTAAATCACCAACCTTTTCTATTGCTGGACCTGATGTAACTTTTATATTTGAATTAATTTCACTTGAAATAATATAAGCCAAAGTTGTTTTACCAAGTCCAGGAGGACCATAAAGAAGCACATGCTCAATTGGCTCATTTCTTTTTCTCGCAGCTTCAATAGAAATATTTAAATTATCTTTTACATTTTGCTGACCAATGTATTCACTAAAATTTTTGGGTCGAAGTGAAAACTCAAAAGATTTTTCATCCTCTTTTTGAGAGGTGCTTAAAACTTGTTTATCTTCTTGTATCATACATTATCTTTTTTAACATATATTAATTATATTCTATAACAACTTTAAGATAAAGCAAAATAAATTTGACATTATTAATAAAAATTGTATAATGATTTCTACGCTAAAAATGGAGGAAATATGGTTAAATCAAAAAACAAATTCAAACCCTTAAGCGATGCGGAGATTAAAAAAATGATCGAGGATGTCAATTTCGATCCAGATGCAAAAAATCTGGACCTACAAGACATCGACGACGAACTTCTGATAAATCAAATGCACAAAGATTTTAAAGAAGATTGACCGTTTTTCAAACTCTTATATTACACGCCCACACACAAGTGTGGGCTTTTTTATTTATTATAAATACTAGTATTGACTAAATAAAAATTAGGTATTAATATTCTATAAATCAAAATACAATAATAAACACTGGGAGGAACAATGACAATTAAAGAAATAAGGGTGAAAATCACGGAAACAATTGTGAATATAATTAGAAAAGAGATTGATTCACAAGAAGAGACCAGCGCAGATCTTGTTATAAGCGAAGACACTAGTTTTAAAAAAAACCTTAAAATGGATCTTGAATGTTTGAAAAACATTATCCAAAAGATAGGAACAAAATTTGGTGTAAACTTGAGCAGATTTGATACTAACGAAATTCAAACAGTAAAAGATCTTGCTACTCTAGTCATAGTCAGAGCAGACCAGCAAAATATAAACCTTGAAGAAATGCTAGAGAAACGATAACTATTTTTTTATCCAACACACAAAAGACAGGTTAAACCACCTGTCTTTTTTTATATTATAATTCAAAATCTCAAATTCTAATTCTTGAATCCTATTTTGTAATTTTATTTCTAGAATGTCTTATAAATCCCGAACATGGGATAATTTCAATTCCTTTTTTAGCTAATTCATCACAGAATAAATTCATACCAATAGAATCAGATGACATGTGACCCGCAATTATAACATTTAAATGAGCTTTCTCTGCGTATTTTCTATGCTCTTCTGACATGTGCATTCCTAAAACTGTCCCTATTCCTGCGTTTGCAATTTTTTCATATGAATCTTTGGAGGCAGATGTACCGCCAGTAATTTCCGTTACTGCAATACGCCCCAAATATCTATCCTCACTTCCTACAAACAATTTTGGTCCGACTTTTATTTTACTTGCTTCACGATATTCTGGAATTTCTTTTAAGAGCTTCATTAAATCCTTAACTATTTCAAGTTTTTTCTCATTTTTCTTGATCAAATCAGATAAAAATTTTGCAACCATATTGTCTGCAATTGTATGTGTACACATTAATTCAAATCCAAGTAATTTAGCACTATCTACTACCTTATTGTGATTTGATGCGTTTACTCCGCGACTTACTTCACTCATACGAAGCTTTGTAATGTCTTCTGCAATATTAATTGGAACTCCGTATTTATGCAATAATTCAATTTGTAAATCCACTACCTCTCCCAATCCCGCAAGACCTACTCCAACTGGATGATGAGAAATAATTAAATCAATTGGTTTTTTCTTACTCAATTCATTTGCAAGAAGAACCTCGGAGGTATCAATATCAATTCCAACCATTGCTCTTTTTACTTGTTTGTTTAATCCACTTGTTAAAATCCTTGTATCAGCGTATGGATTCTTCATTGACTCAATATCAAAGTCAAGCCTCTCGCTTGTTTTTAATTCTTCAAACTTTTCCTTTGCTCTTTTTAATTTTCTATTTACAACATTAATTCCTCTTAAATCATTTTTGATTCCAAGAGAAACAGCTAATTCATATATCTGTTTTACTGTCATCATAATATTTATAAGTTAATTTTAAATTGTTGTTACAGAAGCAACTTTATCATCATTAAGTTTAAATCTCATTAGTCGCACTCCTTGTGTGTCTCTTCCAATGGTTGGAATAGCATTAAGCGCCAATCTTATAACCTGAGCACCTTCTGAAATTATTATAATATCTTTGTCTTTATTTGTTTCATCTTCTACGAAAGTCGAAACAATTGCTCCGGTTTTTTCTGTTATTTTTGCAGTTTTCACCCCCGAACCGCCACGTCCCTGAACTTTATATGCTTTGAGTGGGGTTTTTTTACCAAATCCGTTTTTCATCACTATTACAATTTTATAACCATTTGTCTCACCATTTTCAATTACATCCATTCCAACAACTTCGTCTTTTGATTTTAGTCGAATTCCACGAACTCCAGCCGCAGACCTACCCATTGGACGAACATCTTTTTCTTTCATTCTTATTGATTGACCAAATTTTGTAACTAAAATTATATCATCCTTGCCACTCGTTGGTTTTACCCAACGCAAAGCATCTCCGTCTTTTAATTTTATTGAAATAATTCCAGATCTTCTTACATTAGAATATTTTGCAAGTTCTGTTTTCTTTATAAGTCCATTTTTTGTAACAAATATTAAAAACTTCTTCGCTGATTGATCATTTGGAAACACTGCATTTACTTTTTCCTCTGGCGCAAGTTGTAAAAAGTTTACAATATTTTGTCCCTTCGCTTGTCTACTTGCTACTGGAATCTCGTATGCTTTTAATTGAAATACTCTTCCTCTGCTTGTGAAAAACAATAAATCTGAATGAGTAGTACATGAAAACAATTTATCAATTATGTCTTCTTCTTTTGTTGTTGATCCAATTACTCCCTTTCCACCCCTATTTTGAATTTGAAAAGTGTCAGAAGCCATTCTCTTGATATACCCATCTTGAGTCATAAGTATCACAACATCTTCTTTTGCTATTAAATCCTCAGTGGAAATTTCATCAATTTTTGATTTTACAATTTTCGTTCTTCTTTCGTCTCCAAATTTGACTTTCATTTCAATAAGTTCGTCTTTTATAATTTTCAAAACTTTCTTTGGATCTTTTAATATATCTGTTAACTCTTTGATAATTTTTTTCTTTTCTTTTAATTCTTCTTCTAATCTTATTCTTTCTAAGTTGGCTAATTGCTGTAATTTCATCTCAAGAATTGCAATTGCCTGACGCTCTGATAATTTAAATTGTTTTATTAAATTTAATTTTGCAACATCTTTATCTTTTGATTGTTTAATTGTTTTTATAATCGCATCAATATGCTCAAGTGCCATAACCAATCCTTCTAAAATATGGGCTCTATCTTTTGCCTTGTTTAAATCAAAAGTAACTCTACGGGTTACAACTTCTTGTCTATGTTTTACAAATTCAGATAATATTGACTTAAGTGATAATAATTTTGGTTGGATTCCGTTCGTAAGAGCAACCATGTTAAAGTGAAATTTTTCTTGAAGTTGTGTGTATTTATATAAATTATTTAAAACTTTCTTTGGATATGAATCATCCTTTAAGGAAATTACAATTCTTACACCGTCTTTATTTGATTCATCTCTTAAATCTGTAATTCCTTGAATTTTTTTATTTTTCACCAAATCTGCAATTTTTTCTACTAATGCTGATTTATTCACTTGATATGGAATTTCTGAAACTATAATTTTAAATCCCTTTTTACCTTCAACTATATCTGCTTTTGCGCGAACTACTACTCCGCCCTTTCCAGTAGAGTATGCGGATTTCATTTCTTTTATATCATAAGCAATTCCGCCAGTTGGAAAATCTGGTCCTTTTATAAACTCCATTAATCCATCAGTGTCGGTTTCTGGATTATCAATTAAATGACATATTGCATCAACTAACTCGCCTAAATTATGTGGGGCAATACTTGTTGCCATCCCCACTGCAATTCCCATTGAACCATTTAAAAGTAAATTTGGGAGTTTCGCAGGAAGAACCATTGGTTCTTTTTGACTTCCATCATAGTTTGGCATGAAGTCAACTGTTTCTTTCTCTATATCAAATAACATTTCCTCCGCTGTTTTTTGTAATTTTGCTTCTGTATAACGCATAGCAGCTGCATTGTCACCATCCATTGAGCCAAAATTTCCCTGGCCATTTACAAGCGGATATCTCATAGAAAAATCCTGCGCCATTCTAACCATGGAATCATAAACTGCTGTATCTCCATGAGGATGGTATTTACCCAAAACCTCTCCAACGACTGTTGCGGATTTTCTAAATTTACCACCAGATCTAAGTCCTAATTTCCACATTGCATAAAGAATCCTACGATGCACTGGTTTCATACCATCTCTAACATCAGGAAGCGCACGAGCTACAATAACACTCATAGCATAATCAAGATACGAGGTTTTCATTTCCTCAACAAGTGGTTGATCTATAACATTTTTTTCATCAGGAGTTCTTACAATAACTGGTTTATTGTCTCCATTTAAATAATCTACTTCGTTATTTTCCAATGTTTGTTTTTTATCTTTTTTAACAACTTTTTCTTTCTCTTTGGGTATTTCCTGCATGTCTTGTTCTTTTAGAACCTTTTCTTTTTTTTCTACGAGTTCTTTAATTTCTTCTTCTATGAGTTTTTCCTTGTGTTTGGTTCTTGGTTTAACAAGCTTTTTAACAATTTTTGCTTCTGGTTTTTTTGCAACCTTAACAGATTTCAATTTTTTAGTTTTTTGAATTTTTGGTACTACTTTTTTAGTTGATTTACCTTTATTTTCTTTCTTTTTTGGGGTAGTTTTTAATGGTTTTTTTACTACCTTTTTTATTGTCCAAGCCATAATATTAGATCTATAAAATAAATAAAAAATGACTATTTCGTCACTATTATTTTACTAAAAAATAGGTAAAAAATCAACTATTTTTTAAGAATAAAAAATAATAAAAAAAGCCACAAAAATAAGCTTTTTATTTGTTTTATTAAAACCTATTTTAGTATTTTAAACAAAATTTCTCGGAGTTCTTCTTTTGAATAATAATCAATCACTATTGTCCCTTTGCCATTTTTATAATTCAATTTTACTTTTGTATTTAAATGTTCTTTTAACGAATCCTCCATCGAAACAATATTCGGATCTTTTTCTAAAATTCTTTTATGAGATTTTACATTAATTTTTTTGAGCGCCCCACTTGTTTCACTCACATTTAAATTTTCTGATAAAATTCTGTCTAATAGTACTTTTTGTTTTTTCTCATCATCAAGTGATAATAATAATTTAGCATGACCAAAAGTAATTTTATCATTATTTAAATATTTTTTAATTGATTCTGGCAAATTCCTAAGACGAAGTATGTTTGCAACCGACGAACGTGACTTACCAACTCTTTTCGCAACCTCCTCTTGGGTTAATTGAAATTCTTCCATCAATCTATAATATGCGTCTGACTCTTCGAGTAAGTGTAAATTTTGTCTTTGTATGTTTTCTATAATAGCGAGTTCTAATTTTTTTGAATCATCAATTTCTTTCACAATTCCTGGCACTTTAAATAATTTTAATATTTTTGCTGCTTTTAATCTACGCTCTCCTGCTATAAGTTCATAAAAATCCCCATTTTTTGTAACAATAATTGGCTGAAGTATTCCGTGTTCCCTAATTGAATTAACTAATTCCTCCAACTTGTTTTCATCAAAATTACTTCTTGGTTGATATGGATTTGATTTAATTTTATTTATATCAATATTAATAACCCTATCTTTATCAGAAACATTTATTTCATCAGATACGGAAGAAACGCCTGAAAAATCTATATGTTGTTTTTTAATTTCTGATTTTTTTGGTATAAGAGAACCCAGTCCCCTTCCCAATCCATATTTAGAATTATTACTCATATTATTATTTAATTTTTGTTTTATAAAATATATGAATCAATTATTTCTCTTGCTAATCTTTCGTAAGCGCGACCACCGGGAGAATTTTTATCATATTCTAAAATTGTTTTTCCATGAGATGGTGCTTCAGCAAGACGAACACTTCTTGGTATTACTGTCCTAAAAATTTTATTAGGAAAATATTTATACAATTCATTAAAAACCTCTTCGCTTAATTTATTTCTCCTATCATACATTGTTAAAACAGCGCCGAGTATATTTAATTTATCGTTTAAATTTTCTTGAATTAAATTAACAGTATTAAGCAACTGACCCAATCCCTCAAGAGCATAATATTCTGATTGAACGGGAATTAATACATTATCAGCTGCAGTTAGGGCGTTTATAGTTAAAAGTCCAAGAGACGGAGGACAATCAATTAATATAAAGTCATAAAAACTATAAACCTCCTTCAAATGATTCAATAAAACAAATTCTCTTTCACTTAAATTTACTAAATCAACTGTTGCGCCAGCTAAGTTTGGAGTTGCAGGCGCTAAATGTAAACCTTCTAAACTAGTTGCAAGTATTATATTTTTCAAATTTACTGGCCCCGGAATTAAAACTTCATACATTCCAGAATCTAGCTCTTTGTAATTTATACCCAATCCCGATGAAGCATTGCCCTGAGAATCCAAATCAACAATTAAAACTCTCTTTCCAAAATAAGCCAAATAAGCCGCGAGATTAATCGTGGTTGTTGTTTTTCCAACCCCACCCTTCTGATTTACAATTGCTATTACTTGTGACATATACTTAATTATAGCAAAAAGAAAGATAATAATAAAACAAAAAAACACCTACTGAAGTGTTTATGGTAGCAGGGGCGAGGATCGAACTCGCGACCTCGGGCTTATGAGTCCCGCGCTCTAACCAACTGAGCTACCCTGCCCTGCAAATAAAAAATATATATAAAGGTTATAAATTTTGGTAGCGGGGGCGGGATTTGAACCCACGACCTCCAGGTTATGGGCCTGGCGAGCTGCCGGACTGCTCTACCCCGCGTCGTTTTATAAGGATACACTAATTTACTATAAATTGCAACCCTCCGTTCTCTCTAAGGTCAAATGCGACATAGAAACAAATTCATAGGGTGTTTTCATATTTAATGATAAGTGGGGTCTAACCTTATGATAATATTCAATATATTTATTAACTTTGTTTTGAACCATATCTAAATCTTCTTTTT
>JAKPTO010000027.1 GCA_029555085.1 bacterium
GAAATGTAAAACATAAAAATATTAAATATTTATTTAGTTTTTTCATAGAGCTATTATTTTTAATGATTTTAATAATATTATTATTATATCACAACCTCGAAGGTAGGCAACCTCGAAGGTGCTCGACCTCGAAGGTTGACAAAATTAATAGGTGTATTATCCTGACAATAGGTCGCCACTTGCGACTTTTTATTTTACAAACTAACCAAGAAAAGCGATGCCAAATAAACCAAGAAATATATACTCAAATAACCTTTATCATGTATATAATAGATCTACTGAAAAAAGAACAATATTCTACACAGAAAAAGATTATAATAGATTTTTAAACAAAATGTTTTTTTATTCTCAAGAAACCAATGTAAGCATTTTATCCTATGCAATTTTAACAAATCATTTTCATTTATTACTAAAAGAGCCAACCTCGAAGGTTGGCGACCTCGAAGGTCGAAGTGCAATTTCAAAATTTATAGCACAATTATTAAATTCTTATACAAAATATTTTAATTATAATAAAGAACATTCCGGTAGAATATTTCAAGGGCCATTTAAATCAAAAATTATTGAAAATGATTCATATTTACAAAATATAATAATTTATATAAATTTGAATCCCGTAAAGCATAAGATAGTTAAAGATATAAATGACTGGCCATATACTTCCCATCACGAATTTTTAAACAAAATTTGTGAAAATAAAAGAATCACCACTCAAAATGATTATTTTAGCGCGGAAGATTACAAAAAAATTATTGTAAATAGAGTGGAAATTATCAAAAAAATGAATTTGGAGTTTTGAAATCCTCAACCTCGAAGGTTGGCAACCTCGAAGGTTGCTTCAAAAGCTTCAATGGCTTGATTTTTTGTTTGCTCTACTGAAATACTCGCGTCAATGTATATAATTTTTGTACCAAGAGATTTAAAAATATTCTGAAAATCCTCTGATTCATAAAGTGATTTAAGTTTAAGTTGAAAATTGAGATTTTCAAAATCACAATCATCTTTTTTCTCTTTTCTATTTTCAAGTCTTTTTAATAATTCTTCTGGATTAGGAACTGTTGGAATTATTAAAAGATCCATTGGATGAGAAAGCGCAAATGCGTTTCCTTCCATTTTTATAATTTCATCAATGCTCAAATCATTTTCTTCTTGTTCTTTTGACTGGAGTAATTGATAAGTAATTGATGTGGAAACACTTCTGGACTGAACAACAATTTTACCTGATTTCAATACTGGCAATATAACTCTTTTATACAAAATCATTCTGTCGCTCGAAAAACATTCTGCTGTAAATCTAGCAGAATATTTTCCCATTTTTTTAACAACTTCTTCTCTGATAGCAAGACCCGTTCCAGTAAATGTTGGCTCAGATGAACGCAAAACATCAAAAGAATTCAAATCCACATAAAAATCGCTATTTTTATTTTCAAAATCTGGGTGAAAATGTTTTTCTTTCCAATATTTATCCAGATCCAAAACTCTTTTACCTTGGCCCTCTAGAAACTCAATTATTCCATCTAACCCAACGCCCTTTCCCACTCCATCAAGACCATCAATTACTACAAATAATCCTGTTTTTGTTTTTGATTCCCCCATATTTATTTTATTAACTCAACAAATGAATATTTAAAATTATCAGTTTCAAAATTTTCTTGTTTAATTATGGTTTTAAATTCACTATAATCTGGGAAAAATGCATCTGCATCGTTTACTTCTTGATCAACAATTGTTAAATAAAGTTTATCAGCTTTTTTAATTGTTTGTTCGTAAATACTTGCTCCGCCTATTATAAAAATTTCTTCATTCTGTGAAAGTGCAAAATCTATTGCTGTATCAAGTGATGTAAAAACATGAACATTTGGAATTTCAATTTTGTCTTTACTTACCACAATATTAATTCTATTTGGCAATGGTTTTCCAATTGAATAATAGGTATTAAGTCCCATTACAACTGGATGGTTTTGGGTAATTTCTTTAAAGTGTTTTAAATCATCTGGTATATGCCACAATAACTGATTATTTTTTCCTATTGCTAAATTTTTTGCAACGACTGCGATTATATTTATCATACTGCTATTGGAGCTTTAATTCCAGGATGTGGATTATAGCCAATTAATTCAAAATCTTCGTATTTAAATTCAAAAATATTTTTTACTTGTGGATTTATTTTCATTTCTGGTAACTTGCGTGGCTCTCTTCCTAATTGAAGCTTAACTTGTTCAAAATGGTTTTTATAAATATGCAAATCCCCAAAAGTATGTACAAATTCTCCAAGTCCTAAATTGCAAACTTGAGCAAACATCATAGTTAAAAGTGAATAAGACGCTATATTAAATGGAACTCCTAAAAATAAATCCGCACTTCTTTGATATAACTGACATGATAATTTATTATTACTCACATAAAATTGAAACAATGAATGACATGGCGGTGGCGCTGTTTTTTTACCTTTTATAAGGGAACTTATATCAGACACATTCCAACCACTTACAATAATTCTTCTTGAGTATGGATCATTTTTTAGCATATCCACGGCTTCCTGGATCTGATTAATTTTTACTCCATCTTTTCCCTCCCAAGCTGTCCATTGTTTTCCGTAAATTGGTCCTAAATCTCCATTTTCATCAGCCCATTCATCCCATATTGTTACACCATTTTCGTTTAAATATTTTATATTTGTATCTCCTTTTAAAAACCAAAGTAATTCGTAAATAATTGACTTCAAATGAACTTTTTTTGTTGTAAGAAGTGGAAATCCGTCTGATAAATCAAATCTAACTTGCGCTCCAAATACTCCTCTAGTTCCAACACCAGTTCTATCACTTCTATCGTTTCCATCTTGCATTACATGTTTTAAGAGACCTAAATATTGTTTCATATTATTAAAATTATTTATATTAAAAAATTTAAATTATTTACCGGTACTCCCCCATTTTCCAGCACCTCTTTTTGTCTCGCTAAGATTTTCCACTTCTATAATATTCGCTGTTATAATTGGCTGAATTAAAATTTGCGCTATCTTGTCTCCTTTTTTAAATTCTTGAGATTCGTTTCCCGTATTTAAAAGACAAATAGTATATTCTCCTCTGTAAGTATACTCAAAAACACCGCCCATAACTTTCAATCCTCTTTTCATAGAAATTCCACCTTTATCCCAAACAAGCGCACAATATCCTTTTGGAATTTCTAGAGCAAATCCAGTATAAAAAATATGTCTTTCCATCGGCTCTATAACAACATCTTCATGGCTAAAAATATCAAGTCCTGCATCACCATCTAAAGCGTATGATGGAGTTATGACATCATCATATAGTTTTTTTATTTTTATAGAGATATTTTTCATTTATTCTAAATTGAAAATTTTATTATATATATTTTCTAAATTATTTTTCAAATCCCTATCTTCCATTTTACATTAATTTTTAAATACCTAAACATTATCTTAATCTGCATTATATACTTTTGTATTTTCTTCTACTTGTTTTTTTAAATCATTTAAATCAAAATCTATCCCATTTTTTATGAATTGAATTGCCTTATGCAATATAATATTATATTTTATATTATTATCATGACATACTCTAATAAATAACTCATCCTTTGTTATAGTAAATTTTAACCAACCAAGCGTATATTCAACCCCAAACTTATCGTCTAATAAATCCTTTCTAATTCTTTCCGCAGATACTCGTTTACTAAAATCTGGCTCTAATTTTTCTACCACCTTCGCCACGAAATCAATACTATCAATATTATTTGGTATATCTTCTTGTCTAAGAATTATACCAAAATCTCTTCGTCTTTCTGCGCCAAATTTCTTGTATTCTTCATCAATGTCAAAATCCTCATTGTTAATAATAGATTTTTTTAATTTATCTAAAACATTAATAGATATATTATCATTTTTGGCATCTAGAATTGAAATTTTTATTTTGGAAAAATTCATATCACCTGTTTCATAATCTTCTTCAAAATAAATGGACAAGTGAAACGGATAAGATGTATATGTATATCTCCCACCTTTTTCAATTTGTTCACTTAATTCTTGTTCATTTTTACGCATTAATTCCTCCATTTTAGAAAGCATTTTGACAAAAAAATCCTGTGGAGTCATATTGGGTGAATCTCTTGCGCTCCAATCTCCATTTTATCGTTTTGTAAAATCGCTTCTTGGTTTTCAAATTTTGCTTCTTTCATATTGTTTTTAAAAAATTTTATTATATATATTTTCTAAATTATTTTTCAAATCCTCTAATGTTCCCTCATTTACAACAGTAAAATCTGCCATTGCAATTGGTCCTGCTTTTTCTATATTTTCAATGTCTGCATAATCTCTGCTTTGTGCTTTTTCTTTACTTATTGAACGAAATCTGTTTTCTTTATCATTTTCATGTCTTTCTGCTCTTCTTTCTAATCTCGAATAACGAGTACTAGGAGATGCATACACTGCTATTACAATAAAATTGTCTCCATACTTTTCTTTTAAAACTTTATATTCTGACCAACTGTACAAACCATCGCCAATTGTATTGGAATTTTTTAATGCTTCATCAAATTTTGGGATATTCAAAATCGCATAAGCGCCTTGTCCATGCTCTTTTCTAAAATCTTCTCTAAATTTTCTTTCATTGTCTTCACTAACTTCCAATCCTCTTTTTTGAATTTCATCTAGTGTAATTTGACCAAACCTCACATAAGAAAATCCGCGATCTACAAAAAAATTAGAAACTTCACTTTTTCCTGATCCACACATCCCGGCAATACAAATTAATTTATTCATATATTTTAATTTATTTATCTTCTTTAAATTTTACTGCTGAACAAAATGCATCTATATTGTAATTTATTTTTCTATCTGGTATTTTAAGTCTTGAGATTTCCACTCCAGCTATTTTGAAAAATTCTTCTGCTTCTGTTGCGTGGTAATCGGAAAAAATTACAACTCTTTTTATTCCTGCTGCTATAAGTGCTTTTGCACAATTTGTGCATGGCATATTTGTAATATAAGCACTCGCTCCTTGTGTACTCACTCCGTGTTGCGAGCATTGTAAAATTGCATTCATTTCAGCGTGAATTGTTCTAATACAGTGATTATCAACAACATAACAACCAACATCTTCACAATGTACATCACCGGGAATTGAACCATTGTATCCAGTAGCTAAAATTTGTTTATTTTTTACTAGAACACAACCACAATGCATTCTCGGACAAGTTGCCCTCTCAGAAATAAGCATTGCTAACTTAAGAAAATATTCATCCCAACTTGGCCTTTTATATGTTTTATTTTCTTCCATATATTTATCAAAATTATAACTAAAAACATTTTATCAAGTATTAATTGGCTTGGCAAATTAGTAAAATCAATCAATATAATATAAAACAATTTTAAACTCAAAAATCCCCTTTACGGGGATTTTTGTTATACCTTATATTCACAAAATATTTACAATGTAATTTTTAATCCTGGTCCCATTGTTGAAGAAAGCGCAATACTTTTTATATAAGTTCCTTTTAGTGATTGTGGTTTTG
>JAKPTO010000048.1 GCA_029555085.1 bacterium
AAAAAGAAGATTTAGATATGGTTCAAAACAAAGTTAATAAATATATTGAATATTATCATAAGGTTAGACCCCACTTATCATTAAATATGAAAACACCCTATGAATTTGTTTCTATGTCGCATTTGACCTTAGAGAGAACGACAATTTTCTAAAACTCTTAAATCTTGCTATAATGATAATTAAGTGTTAAAGTTGTTTAATTCAAAAAAATAGTATTTAAATTATATATGATTACAAATCATAACAATCAATGGAAAAATAGATCTTTGAACTACAACAGAAGAAAACCTTCTAGAAAAAAATTGAATGTGAAACTCAAAAACACAATCTATTATAATAAAAAATGGTTGAGAAAAAATAAACCAAAAAATGCAAAGCGCTTTTGGTTTAAATTTATCATTGCTTGTATTATTTTGTTTCTCGTTGGCGCAATTTTAACAATTGCTGTTTTTGCTTGGTATTCTAAAGACCTTCCAGATCCAAATAAAATAATTGATAGATCGATTATTCAAAGTACAAAAATTTATGATAAAACCGGAGAACACTTACTCTACGATCTTCATGGAACTCAGCAAAGAACTCTTATTGAAATAAGCGATCTTCCTGATTATGTTGTAAAGGCGACTATTTCAATAGAAGACAAGAATTTTTACAAACATAGTGGAGTATCAATTTTCTCAACTCTTCGTTCTCAAATCGTTCCAAGGCTACAAGGCAAACGCGCTCAAGGAGGATCTACTCTCACTCAACAATTTGTAAAAAACGCAATTTTAACAAATGAAAGAAGTTTAGAGAGAAAAATAAAAGAATGGATTCTCTCTTATAGAATAGAAAAAAAATACAGCAAGGATGAAATTCTAAAAATGTATTTTAATGAAATTCCGTATGGTTCTGTAGCTTATGGGGTGGAATCTGCTTCAAATATTTATTTTGATAAACACGCAAAAGATCTAACAATTGCTGAGGCAGCAATACTAGCCGCCATGACACAAGCTCCATCATACTATTCCCCATATGGTTCACACAGAGATGAATTATTTGGAAGACAACAATATATTTTAAAACTAATGAAAGATCAGGGCTATATAAATGAAGAACAATACAATAACGCAATGAATGAAAAAGTGGTATTCAAACAAAAAAGAGATAATATTCAAGCGCCACATTTTGTTTTTTATGTAAAAGATTTACTAAGTCAAATGCTCGGGGAACGCGTCGTTGAAGAAGAAGGTTTAAAAGTTATAACCACAATTGATTATGATTTACAAAAAAAAGCTCAAGAAATAATAGAAGAAAAAACAGCTAATTATCCAACAAAATATGGAGCGAATAATGCAGCTTTATTAAGTATAGATGTCAAAACTGGAGATATATTAGCAATG
This sequence comes from bacterium, assembly GCA_029555085.1. Lineage (GTDB taxonomy): Bacteria > Patescibacteriota > Patescibacteriia > UBA1558 > S5-K13 > STF1-138. The sequence continues at coordinate 1,383 of JAKPTO010000048.1, forward strand.
GTTGGATCTCGAGACTTTTTTGATAGTGAAATAGATGGACAAGTAAATGTAACTATTTCATCTCGCCAACCAGGAAGTTCAATAAAACCAATTATATATTCTCAAGCATTTGAAAAAAATTATCAACCAGAAACAATTGTTTTTGATTTACCAACAATTTTTAAAACAGATTCAGCTAACTATGAGCCCAAGAATTATAATTTACAAACACACGGTCCAGTATCTCTAAGATCTGCTCTTGCTGGATCATTAAACATCCCCGCTGTAAAAGTTCTATATTTAGTTGGAATTCCAGATGCCTTGAATGCGCTTAAAAATTTTGGCTACACTACTATAAGACAAGAAGCAAATTATGGACTTTCTTTGGTTCTCGGCGGATTAGAAGTAAAAATGCTAGACCATTTAAATGCCTTCTCCGTATTTGCAAGAGATGGTATAAAAAAACCAGAAAGAGCAATACTAAGAATAGAAGATTCTAGTGGTAAAAAAATATATGAAGCAAAAAACAACTTAGGCACAAGAGTATTAAGCGAAGAAAGTTCTAGAAAAATAAACAGCGTATTGTCTGATAATTCTGCTAGAAGTTTTATATTTGGAGAAAGAAATTATCTCACATTAGGAATTCCTGTTGCTGTTAAAACAGGAACAACAAATGAATTTAATGATGCGTGGACTGTTGGTTATACCCCAGGCGTTGCAACTGCTGTTTGGGTTGGAAATAATAATAATAAAAAAATGTCTGTTGGTGCGGATGGTTCTGTTGTAGCGGCTCCTATTTGGAATGCTTTTATGAGAGAGGCTGTATCAAAATATCCAGCTGGTGGATTTAGTGATTATCAGAAAGTTGAAATTACAAAACCAATAATAAATGGATCCATGGCAGAAGAAAAGAGATTAAAAATAAATAAAATATCTGGACTTTTAGCCACCGAAAACACGCCTCCAGATTTAATAGAAGAAAAGGCCTATAAAAAAGTTCACAACATTTTACATTATATTATAAAAAACGACCCACTTGGTCCATATCCCGATGACCCACAATCAGATCCAAATTATTCAACATGGGAAGAATCTGTCCAAAAATGGGCAGCTGAAATAGGTTTTGATCAGTCAGATCCACCAACAGAATATGACACAACAATTTACAATTCTGACATTTCAGATACAACAGATCCTGTTAATCTTGACCAATAAAAAAATCGGATATATACTAAAAAATATGCAAAAAATACTAAAAAAAATATTATTCATCATTCTTGTAATGTTTAATTATTCGGGAGTGTTCTAATTAAAATATAAAATTAAAAATAAAAAACTCCCTTGTACGGGGAGTTTTAAAATGGCAAGGAGGAATTATGCCTAATTCAAAATTGTTTGAGGGAATTTGTCCTAATTGTAACAAAACCTTACTAACGGACAAAGTAACCATCGACGGAGAAAAAACCGTACACTTTAAGGTGTCGGCTCCTGGAAAAAATATTGAACTTTTCATGAGTTCAATATTTAATAATTTCAAACTCAAAGTCCTACCAGAAGGTGAGAAAATCGACAAAGGACTCAGGGTGAAAATCTTTTGCCCACACTGTGAGGAAGAACTTCCAAAAATCCAAGCACCCTGCTTATGTGGAGGAGATATTTATTATATTATCGAGAGACCCGGCTTGTTTGAGCATGTATATTTTTGCAACACAAATGGTTGTCATGAACAAAAAATGCAGGAAGAAAAAATTCCAACCGGAAATACTCCTGCTAGCCCCTAAAAATATGATAATAAAAATAACAGCGTCAAGTATTCTTGGCGCTTTTTTATAAAAAATAATAATATTTATCCGGCACAGAAACCTTTTTTATTTAACAATAATCATACGAACCAAGTACAAAAATTATTAAATATAAAAGTCCTAATAAATTCTGTAAAATAAAAGTATCCTAAAAAATAAAATAGGATTACTATTTA
>JAKPTO010000018.1 GCA_029555085.1 bacterium
AGAAGTTCCTTGCGCACCTGCGACAACCCTCGATGGGTTGGAGCAGGTGTCTGTATTGAAAGAAATGAACGGCGCCGTATCATTTCCACAACCATCGGTTTAATAATCACCTTCGGTCGTTCCTTGCTATGACAAATTTAAAATGAAATCTTTATGTATATTTAACCGTCCATAAAAAAGTCCGATTAATAGGGGTCCAAACCAGTACTCTTAAACTATTATCAACCGTGACTTTCTTTTGTCTATTGCACCTCTATACCAATTTTACAGAAACAAATTTACATAGCGGATGAAGAAGGAGACAATGAATAATAAAGTAAATTAATTTTAAAAATGAAAAAAAGAATATTATTATTGGTTTTTATTTCTTTTTGCATGTACAGTTGTCTTTCACAACAAAATGAAATCATTTTTAAAATTAATGCCTCTAAAAATATTAATAAAGGAGAACCTGTTGAAATAACACTAAATATTATTAACAATAGTGATAAAGAAATTAATATATATAGTTGGGGGGAAAAGACAATAACACAGGCAATAAATGATTTTTTAATATTTGAAATAAAAAAAGACAATAAACTTTTAAATTATAATTATGTAGGAATAAAAGTGCTTCTACCATATAAAGATGATTTTATTACCATTATGCCGGACAGTACCTACAGCGAAATCATTAATCTTTTAAATTATTACATAACTTCAGAAGAACAAAATAATAAACAGAAAAGAGAATGGTCCGAAGGAAAATATGAAATATTATGTAGATACAAATATAAGCATGATGAAAATTATAAATATGGTCAAAATTTATGGGAAGGGGAACTCATTTCTAATAAGATAACAATTGAAATTGAATAAGAATTAAAAGAAAAGATAACTAAAAACCCGGCAATGTCCGGGTACGTTCTTTGACTGGCAAGATTACGGCGCAAGGTTCTATGATCCCCAGATAGGGAGATGGAATGTGATTGCAATTTCCGAGGAATACCCAAATTATACGCCTTATTGCTATGCAAATAACAATTCTATAATATATATCGATCCAGATGGGAATGATTGGTTTTACTATTCTGCAGATGGAAAGAGTGATCCAACTTGGCATTGGCATGAAGGAAGCACATATAATACTGGCGTAAAAGATGCAAATGGGAATGAAATTGTCTTACAAGGGGTCAAACCTGGATATACTTATTGGTCAGATAAGGGAGAAGTGATATTGCAAGATAATGGACAATGGGCATTTACTGGTCAAAAGCCTATTGATCCTAATTGCCCCACATGTGACCTTAATAATGGAAATATAGGTTGGGAATTATTTCAAGTTGGAGCAGCACAATATAGCAAACTTCTAAAAGCAGGTGAGATTGGGCTAGAAATCTCTGCTTATCTTTTGTTAGGCGAAGTTGGAGCTGGTGGTTCATTAATAAGGTCAGCTTCAAGGGTTACAGCAAGAGAAACTTTACTAAACACCGTAACAAATCCAAGATTGAAAAGAATGATAGATTATTTATATAGAACGGGAGCAAAAGTGGGTGACGGAGGCACTGCAGACATTGTTAGAGCAGAAGGCACTCATATAGAAAAAGCTAAAGGTGCTTTAAATGGATTAAAAGATATTCTTAAAAAAGAGAGTTTAAATGAGACTGATAAAGAGATAGCAAAATACTTATATAACGATTTAAATGATGCACTCAAAACAACAAGAACTGGCAAATAAATTATTTAGTGTTAACCCCGAGTTTAAAATATCAGAGTATAATACTTTTGAAGATTTTTCACTAATAATGGGTATGTTTGGTCTATATTTAAAAGATCTAATAATGGGTTCGGAGGAAGAAAATAATGATACTGAAAAACTATCCAAATCTTATGACTTTATCAACTATCTTTCTACTAAAAATGATGATTATATAGATGAAATTCTAAAATATTCAATCCTTGAAATCTTAACAGATTATGATAAGACAATAGCCGTTTCAAGAAGATATTTAAAAGATAGAGCATTAGAATTTTTTAACACTTTAGTATTTAAAAAAAATAGTTGACTTAACCTGTAATAGTCAGTACTTGATCTGACAGTAGGGATATTTTTGCTAACAGGCGTGTAAATAATTTTGTGTAAATGAATTTGTAGCTGCTTGGGTAGTGTTCCAATTAGTGTGTCCGGGGCAGCAGGTTTTCATCGAAGCTTTA
>JAKPTO010000025.1 GCA_029555085.1 bacterium
GCTATACTCACTATTCCTATTTTGAACCAACCCGTTTACTCCTTTGTCTACAAATTTCCAGTAGTAGTCTGCATATATTCTAATTTCATCGCCTTGCCATTCTGGTTCAAGGCTTTGTATCAAGTTACTCGAAGCCTCTACATCTTTTTCTCGCATAACTTTTATCAATTCATATATTAGCTTTTGTGGTAGCTCTACTCGAATAATTTCATTAAAGTCCTCGTCTTCTGCACCCAAATCTTCGATGTCTACTTCGAAAGTCAAGGCTGGATATGTTACTCTAGTGCCCATATTTATTATTTTTAATCGTTTGTCTCAATAACCTATTTTGTTCGTTTAACTCATCTATTATGTAGTTATAGTAAACTAAAAATCTATCAAAGTCCCATTTTAAAACCTCATCAAACGTGGTGTTATAGTATACAGCAACCGTTCTAATCGAACCTATCCACGTCTTTACTTTTTCTGACATAGCTACTTCTTTAACATCTCCTTCGCTTTTTCTAGAAAATTTTTCCAAGTTAAAAAAAAATTAGCTAACTGCATATAATCTACTACATCAGCCTCTTTCATAACCTTCTCTCTGTCATCTACATTACTATTGCGTTCATCTGTATAAGTACCTGTTTCAGTGTAGCATAGTGCTAAAAGGTAGCTTGGAGTTTTTTCTACTAAATCAAAATCTACGTAGAAAGCTACTTGTAAGTTTAAGAGGTCAATTAATTTATAATATCTATCATTTATTTTTATAGCCTTTTTTGGGTGATTGTTCATATTTTTATTTACATAATCTATAAGTTCATTTACAAAACGCATTAAATCTGAAAAAGATAAATTATAAAAAAAATCTTTTTCTACTTCGCAACATTTAGAAAGTAATTCTATGAAACCATCTAAATCATTTTTATCCCAGTTGCAAAGCCGGATAAAATCATCAAAATGCTTTAATTTAATTTTATAACTTAAGATTACTGTCTTCGTCCTCTTCGTCTTTATTTTCATTATTTTTTCTTTTTTTTAGCAGTTTTTTGCGTTGGCTTATAAAGTATTTTTTCCTCCTCCTCATCATTATCTATAGTTTCTTTTTCCTCCTCTTCTTTTTCCTCAAGCATAGAATCTAATGTGCTATCTTCTGTTTCAACAGATTCCTTTTGAACATCATTGTTTAATGTTTTATCAGCAAAAACTAAAAGACAAGTTTCTACATCACAAGGTCTATTACTCAACCTTCTACCACTCTGCTCATAATACCAATTTAATAAATACCTACGTTCAGCGTAGGTCAATCTTACTACCTTATTATTTTTTACCAACTCTGCTAATTTCAAAAGGTTTTTTTCTAACAATTTATTTTTTTCCATATCTTTGTTGTTTTTTACAAATTTACACTATTTTTTTTATATGTGTATAATTTTTTTTATCAATCCTTGAACCTTTCCCTAAATTATCCTGAACACTTGATAATACCTCATCCACCCACACACATTCATATTTCTTATACATTTCTGAAATAAAATAATAATCACCACCACATTGTGGCGTCCAATCAACAATCTTACTACTATGACAAATTATACATAACCCACTTATATCATTTAAAACTACATTACGTCCAAAATTTTTACTATTAGGAAGTTTCCTACCATTGACAATAGCCCTAGCAATATATATTTTATTGCTATCTAATTTTTTTACATTTATCTTTGAAATATTTTTATCATCATCATCAAGATAAAAACACCAACCCTTCAAAAATGGTTTTATAATGTTAAAATAATAATTTTCTAAACGTGGACGTCTAATTATTTTTATATTTTCACATATTTTTTCTACTTTCTCCCTGTCAATTAAATAATAATTATAATCATAACCGTTTAAATTTTCTTTTACATATTCTAAATCTTTATAATCATCTATTGTAATGTGAAATTTTATCTCATCAGGTGTATATAATGCTTTTACACTATCTACACAGTCTTTAAAATAATTAGGTCT
>JAKPTO010000046.1 GCA_029555085.1 bacterium
CTAAACCTTTTAACCAGTGGCTTTATTTTAAAGCCACTATTATCTCCAGCCACCCAGTTTTTGAGTGGGGAGATTCTGTATCCATCCCTATATATGTAGATACAGAGTATCTCCCAACTCTGTAATCCACACTGGGGCCTAAATAAATCGTGTGCCCATTATTTGCTACCCTCCACTCTGAGAGGACTTTCAGAGTATAAGATTTTATTCGATAACCGATGAAGTCGGTTCCAGAGATGGATTTCTCCGACTTCGAAGACACGGATGGAGCTGTTCTTGTGAACAGACTCCAATTATCTATGCTCCCTATAACGAGAATTTGTCCCGTGTAGGCGGATACAGGGAATTGGTTATCTTTAAGGTTTAGGGTCACATCAGCTTCAGCAGTAGTGCTGATGCCAACCCTACCTAATTTGAAGGAAAGCGATGGACCTGCTCCGAGGATTAACAATCCCCGAGAACTATAAATTCCCTGCCAGGTAACTTTCGGAGCTTTGTGCTGGTATGTTATGGAATAATCCCCAGCAAAGCCCTGTTTGAATTTTACAAGATCTGTGGTTTGGGCGAGTGATATAGAAGTAATCATCACGAGGGCTACGGTAATTACGGTAATAATTATTTTTCTCATTTCTCCTCCTAGAGAATTTTTTTATTTTTAAGGTTCTTTCTTTTTCTGAATATATTATCATAGCATATCTCAACTTTCTTGTCAAGTATTGTCATCAACTTTTTGTTGACAACAATATTTTTATGACATATAATTATAGTATATATGGGCATTTTATACTCATCCGTCAATTAAAAATTGACAATTAGAAAACTTGATTTTATGACTTTAATAATAAACTAAATCAGTAATAACAAAAATATGTTACAAGATTTAAAAGAATTAGGACTTACTCCAAACGAAATAAAGATTTATGAATCTTTACTAAAACTAGGGGAAACACCGGTTGGAGGTATTATTAATGATTTAAAAATTCACAGACAAATCGTATATAATGCACTTGATGCTCTTGAAAAACGTGGAATGATTTCAAAAACAATGAAAAATAAAGTATATCATTTTAAAGTTACAGATCCGGAAATAATTGTGGAAAATATTAAAAAACAAGAGTTAATTGCAAAAAGATTATCCGGGTTTATAAAAGCGGAAGTTAATAAAACAAAAATAGACAACTCAATTGATATTTACAATGGAAGAGAAGGGGTTAGAAAGTTTCAAATTAATATGATGAATAGTGTGCCTAAAAATGGAACAATATATATAATCCAAGGTGGTGCAACAGCATACCAGCAAACAGTTGGATTAGATTTTGTTATCAATAAAATAGATCCGATAAGAATTAAAAAAAATATTTTAATAAAAAATGTAATGTCAGAAAAAGATAGACAAGAAAATAAAAAATATTCGGAAAGTTTAAATCCAAAAAGCAAAAAACTTAGACAAGTAAAATTTCTTCCATATCAAAATATTATTAATCCAATATTTACAGATATTTGGGATAACCATGTCTCTTTTGTCTCGTCTGGAAAAGATCCATTTGCAATTATTATAAAAAATAAAGAATTTTACGAATCATATGTAGATCACTTTAATATTTTGTGGAAAATAGCGAAAAAGTAATTTGAAATAAAAAAGAGGACCAATTTCTTTTTTGTATTTTATGTTTGACGCAAAATTTTTTGGTATTATACTAGATATATTATGGATAAAATTTTAGACCAAGATCTAGTAGGAGAATATTTAAAAGGTGATGAGGAGTCATTGGAGATTTTGATTAAAAGATATTTAACACGTGTTTATAATTTTATTTTAAGCATTGTATGTGATAAGGAAATTGCAAATGATATTACGCAAGATGTTTTTGTAAAAGCCTGGAAAAATATAAAAAGATTTAAAAAAAATAAAAATTTTAAAACATGGCTTTATACAATAGCAAGAAATACCTCGATTGATTACATGAGAAAGAAAAAATATTTAAATTTTTCAGAATTAGAAAATGATGATAATGAAAATATATTAGAAACAATCAAAAGTGAAGAATTATTACCAGATGAAATATTTGAAATAAAAAATTTGTCAGAAATTTTACAAAATGTAGTAAATGATTTACCAGAAAAATACAAAACTGTTTTATTATTATACTATAAAAATGATTTAACTCTCGAGGAAATCTCCAAAATATTAAAAAAACCACTTAATACAGTAAAAAGCCAGCATAGACGAGCACTTATTTTGCTAAAAAATAGTTTAAATAATAAAAAGCAATAATGCACCAAAAGTGCATTTTTAATCGTATTAATAATATGAAAAACTATAAAGAATTATTTTCACAACTTAAACAAGAACAAACAGATTTAGCGCTTTTTACAACTATAATGTCTAAAATTGATAAAGAAAAGAGAAGATTAGTCATAATAAGAATAGTATTATTCTCCTCTGGTCTTTTGGGTTCTATAGTAGCTTTTATACATGTTTTTAATGTACTATATGCAAATTTAGCACAATCGGGGTTTATGAGCTTTATATCCTTGTTGTTTTCAGATTCAAAAGTTGTGTTATCAAATTTTAGCAGCTTTGTTTTGGTTTTGTTTGAGAATTTACCAGTTACATGGATTATATTAAGTTTGTTTGCAATTTGGATATTTTTAGATTTGTTGAGGCATTTATTGAGAAATATAGCCTTTATTTATAAATATAATAATTAATTTAATAATATGGACCCTAACAAATTCTTTGGATCAAAAACATTTAAAATTATTACAGGTATTTTATTAACTTTTGTAATTTTTTTATTAGGATTTCAATTGGGAACAATGGTTGGATTTAAAAAGGCAATTTTTTCTTATAAGTGGGGAGAAAATTATCATAAAAATTTTGCTGGACCGCATGATGGATTTATGAGAGGCATGGAAATTATGCGACCTGAGAATAAAAGATTTATAGAGCCACATGGCACAATTGGAGAAATTATAAAAATTGATAATCAAAGTATAATTATAAAAGGACAAGATAATGTAGAAAAAATTATAATTATAAAAGATGATACCGCAATTAGAAATTTGAATATGGATGTGAGTATAACTGATTTAAAAGTTAATGATTTAATTGTTGTGCTTGGATCTCCAAATGATTTTGGGCAAATTGATGCAAAGTTAATAAGAATTATACCGAAGCCAGAAAATATTCCAGCTGATCAAAATAAATAATTTAAAAAATATGATAAAAAGGATTTTTCAATTTTTTTGGAAGAAAAAATTATTATTAGTAATTTTGATAGTAGTTATAGTAGGTTGTGGGTATTTAGCTTGTACAAAAACAGGGAAAAATGATTCCGTAACAACTTACCTGCTTACAAAAGCCACAAAGGGAATGATAATTCAAACAGTAACTGGTAGCGGTCAAGTTACTGCATCAAATGAAGTAGAATTAAAACCAGAAGTGTCAGGTGATTTAGTTTATTCAAATATGAAATCTGGTCAAAATGTGAAAAAGGGAGATATTTTAGCAAGAATTGACTCATCTGAGGCGCAAAAATCTGTAAGAGACGCGCGACTTAATTTAGAATCAGCGCAACTGTCTTTAACAAAATTAACAAGCATTGATAACTTATCACTTATACAATCTAAGAATGCTCTAAGTCAAGCCGAGGAATCAAAACAAAAGGCCATAGATAATTTAGAAAAAATATATGAAGACGCTTATAACAGTGTTTCAAATGCGTTTTTAGATTTTCCAAATACAATAACCGAATTAAAAAATGTTTTATACGATAATGGGATTGGTAGAAGTGAGGTTTCTATAGGGTCGAATCAGGACAATATCGATGCTTTATTAAACACAACATACCCCTCAGATAGAGATGCGATAGAAGTTTTTCAAAAAAGTGCAGAATCTGATTATGCAATTGCTCGCCTAAAATATGATTCTAATTTTAATAGTTATAAAAAATCTACAAGATATTCAGATAAGAGTACAATAGAAGCATTATTAAATGAAACAATTGAAACGGCAAGATCAATTTCTCAAACAGCAAAAAGTGAAAGTAATTATTTAGATGCCTGGGTTGATTATAGAACATCAAGGAATTGGGAGGTTTATGCGAAAGTTATTGAATATCAATCTGAAATTGCTTCAAATATCGGTACCACCAACAATCATCTATCAAATTTATTATCAATTCAAAGGTCTATACAGGATTATAAAGAATCAATAATTAATGCCGATAGAACAATCGAGGAAAAGAAAATTTATTTAAAAGACCTAGAAGCTGGTGCTGATGAATTAGATATAAAATCACAAGAATTGAATATTTTGCAGAAACAAGACGCGCTAATAGATGTGCTTGATAATTTAGCTAAATATACAATAAGGGCTCCATTTAATGGATCTGTTGCTGTTACTAATTCTGATGTGGGTGATTCAATTACATCTGCAACTGTTCTCGCAACCATCATAACTGATCAGAAAATTGCAGAAATTACTTTAAATGAGGTGGATATTGCTAATATCAAAATAGGACAAAAGTCTACTCTCACATTTGATGCAGTTGAAGATTTAACCTTAACAGGAGAAGTGGTTGAGATTGATACAATTGGAACTGTAAGTCAGGGGGTTGTAAATTATGTTGTAAAAATAGCATTTGATGCTGATGATGAGAGAATAAAACCAGGCATGAGCGTGGGTGCTTCTATTATTACAAATTCAAAACAAGATATAGTTATTGTCCCTAGTTCAGCAATAAAAACAAAAAATGGAAATTCATATGTAGAAATTCCAGATGAAAGTGTAAGTGTTTCTGATTCCGCAATTAAATTAAGCAAAATTCCAAAACAACAAATAATTGAAGTGGGGCTTTCAGACGATAATTCTGTAGAAATAATTTCGGGTTTAAGTGAGGGGGACATAATTGTAAAGAAAACAATTACTTCTAATAATAGTTCAAAGATAAATTCCTCTAGTGATAATTCTTCAACACAGAGAATGCAAAGTATTTTGGGTGGTGATGCTGGTGGACCACCGCCGGGTGGTATGATGATGAGATAAAACACATGATTAGACTCGAAAACATAACAAAAACTTATAATTTAGGAGGGGGTGGATTTACAGCTCTTCGTGGTGTTAGTTTTGAAATTAAAAGCGGCGAGTTTGTTGCTATAATGGGACCAAGCGGATCCGGAAAATCAACTTTAATGCATATAATAGGAGCCCTTGATACGCCAACAACTGGAAAATATTTTTTGGAGAAACGAGATGTTTCTCAACTATCAGAAAATAAATTAACAGATATCAGAAAAAATAAAATTGGTTTTGTTTTTCAATCATTTAATTTATTACCACGCGCTACGGTACTTAGAAATGTAATGTTACCACTTATATATAAAGAAATTGAAAAATCAGAAAGAATAAAAATTGCAGAAAAATGTTTAAGGTCTGTTGGGTTCGAAGAAGACCACTTTAAGCACTTATCAAATCAATTATCAGGTGGACAAATTCAAAGAGTTGCAATTGCACGCGCGCTTGTAAATGATCCAACTCTAATTTTAGCAGACGAACCAACTGGCAATTTAGACACAAATACTGGAGAAATAGTTTTGGAAACTTTTAAAAAACTAAATAAAGAACAAAACAAAACAATTATTTTAATCACCCACGAACAGGATGTAGCAAATCATGCCGATAGAATAATATTTATAAAAGATGGGTTAGTTCAATCAGATACAAAAAAATAATATGAAACTACGAGATATAATAGAGGAAACATGTTTTGCGCTTTCCGCAAATAAAGTAAGATCAATCCTTACAATACTCGGAATTGTAATTGGAATTAGTTCTGTTATTGTTATGCTTTCAATTGGTCAAGGCGCACAAAATTCTATTACATCAAGAATTGAATCAATTGGTTCAAATATGATTACTGTCTATCCTGGGGTTCAAAGAAGTGGAGGAATTAGTTCTGGTCGTGGATCTGCAAAAACTTTAACAATTTCAGATTCGGATGCTATAGCAAGCGAAGTAACAAATGTAAAAGCAGTTTCTCCCGAAGTTTCGTCACGGTATCAAATAACAGCGAAGGGAACAAATACAAATTCTCAGGTTTGTGGAGTAACCACTGACTACACAATAGTGAAAAGTTTAGAGATGCAAAGCGGTGATTTTATAAGTTCACAAAATAATTCAAATTATTCGAAAGTTGCTGTAATAGGACCAGATGTAAGAGATGATTTATTTGGTGAAGACATTGATCCAGTGGGAAAAACAATAAAAATAAATAAAATAAGTTTTCAAGTAATTGGTCTTACAAAATCAAAAGGCGGAACCGGATTTGGGAGTCAGGATGATATGATTTTTATTCCAATTAGTACTGCTCAAAGATTTTTTACAGGGGATGAATACTTGTCATCAATTGCTGTTGCGGCAGAAAATTCAGAGTCAATGACCATAGTTCAAGAAGAAATAACACAATTATTATTAGATAGACACAATATTAGCGATTCTGCTTCTGCCGATTTTAGAATTTTAAATCAAGAGGATGTTGCTGAGACAGCATCATCCATAGCAAAAACACTCACATTGTTATTAGGATTTGTTGCTGGAATTTCTCTTATTGTTGGTGGAATAGGAATTATGAACATGATGCTTACAAATGTAACAGAACGAACTCGAGAAATAGGTCTCAGAAAAGCTATTGGTGCAAAACCAAAAGATATAAGTTTGCAATTTTTAATAGAAGCAACAGTGCTTACTATAATCGGTGGCAATATTGGTATAATTTTAGGATATGTAATAGCTTGGGGTGTAACATATTTTGGATCAATCGCAACTAAAACAACTATTTTTTCTGCAATACTTGCGTTTTGTGTTTCTACGATCATTGGAATAGTTTTTGGGTATTATCCCGCAAGAAGAGCATCAAGATTAAATCCAATAGATGCTCTTAGATATGAATAAAATTGTTAAATATTAATAATAAAATTATGAGTAAAAAAATTTTATTAGTAGCTACTATTATTTTGGTTATTGGAGGATTATCATTCTATATTGGAATGAATTATGAAAAATCACGAAAACTAAATTTTTTGAAAAACAATAATTTTCAAGGGGATAGAAATTTTCAAGGTAATCAAAATGGACAAATGAGAAGAATTGGGCAAGATGGAGGATTTGTCGCAGGTTCAATAATTTCAAAAGACGATAAAATTATAACAGTTAAACTAAATGACGGTGGATCAAAAATCGTATTTTTTGGAGATTCTACAAAAATAATTAAATCAGCAACAGGAACAGTAGCTGATTTAAATGTAAATACAAATGTGATGATAAATGGAATAATGAATTCTGATGGAAGTATAACTGCAGAAAATATACAAATTAGATAGTTGCTTTTCTCAAAATTTTCAAAATAATTATTATAGGTATTTGAATTAAAATATTTGCGATAATTAAGCAAATTATAATTATTCCAAGAGAATTTATAAGACTCCATTTTACGAACAAAAGAACAAGAAGTGCTGGCCAAATATTTTTTATATCTTGAAAAGATGGACCCATCATTGCTCCAGAATTTAAGAGCAATAATACAAAAACAATACCCTGCCAGCTTAATAAATTTATTTGTGAAATGAAGTTGAATGATATTTTAAATATCTCTTTCCAGTTTGATGACGACTCAATTGTTATTAAATTATTAAGGACAAATTTATTAATTAAAAATATAAATAAAAACCCGCCAGCAATTGGCGCGAGAGATATCAACATTTGACCAATTATTGGAATTTTGGATTTTCTGTGTACAACTTTGGGTTGTGCTGAAAATATTTCCATTTTTTCAATTTTAGCGCCAGTAAAAATACACATTATTGCATGAGAAGATTCGTGAATAAAAGCACCAAGAAAATATAATATTCTCACAATTTTATAATTTAAGTATTTATTATTTAAAAGATTGCTAAAATATCCAAATATTGTAATTAAAATGATTATTATACCAATAGACATATTTTTTAATAATAATTTATGACTTGTTAGTTATTTGATTTAATAATATAATGAAGTTATAATAAGTCAAAATCTAATTTTAAGGGACTTGACTTTAATCTAATTATTTAATAACTTAATTATACTATATGTTTCAAAAACAAGCAGGTGGCACTGAACTTCTAGACGCACAAAGGATTCTAGGAGATCATGCAAAATTAGGATATGGAGACAAGGTCGCAGCATTAGGATGTGGCCCAAAGGCATATTTTACATTTCAAGCAGCGAGAATGGTTGGAGATAGAGGATTGGTATATGCTGTTGATATACTAAAAGATGTTTTGTCTTCTGTTGAAAGCCATGCAAAAACATACGGTTTAATGAATGTGAAAACCGTCTGGAGCAATTTGGAAGTATATGGTGCAACAAATATTCCAGAGGGCTCATTGGATTTAGCAATGCTTGTAAATGTGTTGTTTGAATCAGCAGATGTTGTGCAAATGTTAAAAGAAGCCGTTAGATTGCTAAAACCAAGTGGAAAAATTCTTATTATTGACTGGAAAAACATAGGAGTGCCATTCGGACCAAAGATTAATAGGCGTGTTAATCCAAATCAAATCAAGGAATATTTAGATGTTTTTGGACTAAAACTGGAGGAAGAGTTTGAGGCCGGTAAATACCACTTTGGAATGATTTATAAAAAGTAATTTCTTTCAATAAATAAAAACTATGGAATTAGTATATTTAAATTTCCAATATTTTTTTGACACTTATCCTCCAATTATAAAATCAAATACATTTTGGGCAATATTATTGGTGTCAGTATCTGCTATTGTAATTGCTTTTTTAATTAAATTTTTAATTTTTTGGAAACCAATTAAGCAATTTAAAAAAATAGATAAATATAGCAAGACGCTATTTTTAAAGTTTTATCAGATATTTATTACATTTGGACTGATTAATTTATTGTTATTATTTTTTAGAAAAGCTCAGGTGCCGTATTTTCAAACAAGATTTTTAATGATTGTTTGGTGGATTTTTGTTTTTGTGTGGATTTGTAATGTATTGCAATATCACCTGACAAAAGTTCCAGCAAAAAGAATAGAAGACGCAAAAAGGAGAGAATATGAGAAATACATAAAATAATGATAAATTATAAATTCTGAATTTTATAGATAAATTTTAAAATTAATAAATTAAATAATTTTTCAAAACTAATAGGGGGTCGCCAACTTGAGCGATTTTTTATTTTGTAAATAAAATTTTGTTCTTAGTCCGCATTGTCATTAATTTTTAATAAATAATATGAAAAATTATAGACAAAAAATAGGAAAAATTGGACAAAAAATTGCAAAAAATTATCTTATAAAAAGAGGATATACAATTATTGATGAAAATGTATATTTTAGATGCGGAGAAATTGATATAATAGCTAAGAAAAATGACTCGTTGTTTTTTGTGGAGGTTAAAACTAGAGTGAATAATAAATTCGGTTATCCAGAGGACTCAGTTTCTGTGCAAAAATTAACTAAAATCGAAAATAGTATTTTATCATATATTGATCAAAAAGGGCTTAAAAATGCTTATTTTATGTTTGTAATAAGCATTTTTATTGATCTAAAAAATAATTTGATTAAGATTCGCAGCTTTGATATTTAATGATACTTGTTTATTTGTGTATTATACGATTTTATATTATGCAACTTTTTTGTTTTTTTTCAATATTGATTTTTTTAGTAGAAAGTATAAGGTATATGAACAAGGTTTCAATTTACTATTAAAATAAAAAACATGGCAAAAAAAGTAATTTTATTCTTGTCGACATTTTTGCTGTTTTTTTGTTTTGTTTCTGTGAAGGCGCAGGAAATGGAAAATACTGGAGCCACAAGCACTCCAGAATTAGCACCAGTTCCAATACTTATTGAGGAATCAGCAACATCAACAGATGTTCTTGCTTCCCCAATCTCCGAATCAGTAACAACAGAACAAAAAAATACAAAAACAATTCAAGATGAAGAATTTTTAAAACAATGCTCTTTGTCAAAATGCAGAATTCCAATTCCAACACTGAAAGATCCGAATAATAAAAATTTTGATTTAGGTCAAAAAATTTATTTAACAGGATTAACATGGAACAATACAATTATTGATGTCTATGTTGATGGACTTTATGTTGGAAATGCTGTTGTAAGAAATGATGAAAAATCAGATACCGCGAATTTTTATTTAGAATTTGAAAACAATTTAAATACAGGAAGTCACAAGTGGTCTGTTATTGCTTGGTCTCTAAATAGAGGAAGTAGAAGTTTTGTTTCTGATGAAAATATTTTTACAGTTTTAAAGGGAGAAGCTACTCAGACACAAATTCATGAACAGAAAACAGAAGCAACATCCACAACATCTACAAGTTCTATTTCAGAAGAAAAAGAAGTAATGGAGGTGATTTCTGAAGAGACAGATATTCCTGTTTCTGTTGATACTTCTGATATTCAAATAGGGGTAGAAGTTACATCCAGTGAAGAAAAAGATATGATTGTTGATATTACAGAAACAAAGTTGGAAGAAAATGTTAGCTCTACGGTTGAACAAAAAGAGATGCTTGTCGTGGAGAATTATTTGAAAAGCGAGGATAAATACGAAGAAGGCAAGGCGCTAGATTCTGAAACTGCAGAAATCGTTCAAAATGCAACACCAAGCGAAGAATTGAAACAAGAAATTCAGGAGGATATAGAAATAGATAATTCACAGGAGACTAAAAAGAAAACAGACCTAACGATTTTAGCTGCATTAGTAGTTTTCGTGGGATTATTCGTGATATTTTTTAGAAAAAAATAGTAACTATTGATTTATTCCCCCATCTTTGAAGGTGGGGGATTTTTTATTTAGTAAGAAAAAGGAAAATATAATTCCAAATACTATATAAATATCCGATAAATTGAAAACTGGGAAAATCCAGATTACAAAAAAATCAATTACATATCCATATAAAATTCTATCTATTAAATTTGATATCGCTCCAATTATTATAAGTCCTATAAAAAAGCACAGTGGGTATTTTTTATCTCGTGAGATTTTTTTAATTGATATTATTAAAAATATTATTATGATTATGGAGAGTATAATTATAAAAATGTTGTAAAAAGCTATACCAAAAGCAATTCCATAGTTTTTATGAAATTCAAATCCGATTTGTGGAAATAAATAAACCCCATTTTGGGGGAGTTTATTTATTATAAAAATTTTTGAAGTTATGTCTAGCGCGAACAATAAAAATAAGATTGATATTGTTTTTATTTTATCCATTGCTTAATTATATGGCTCTTTTTTTACACTCCATGCATTTTGATGCTGTTGGAAAAGCTAAACATCTTTCAGTTGGAATTTTTTTACCACAATTTTCACAAATACCATATGTTTTATTTTTTATTCTAAGAAGTGCCTGATCTATTTTTTTAAGAGATTGTTCGTGGGTTTTTTCTAAATATAAATCACTTTCAAAATCAGCAACTTCGGATGCATTATCATCTTCATGGTCGCCATAATTTGGGAATTTGGCATCGTATTCGTTTTCTATTTTTTCATTTTTTTCCGCAAAAGAATTTAATTCTTTTGTTAATTTTTCTTTTTCAAAAAGCAGGGTTTCTTTTATTTTTTCAAGTGTTTTTTTATCCATGTGTTTATGGGTAAATTTTTAATAAACTCATTATAAGGTTAATAGGTTTAATTGTCAACGAATTTGGGTAATGTGCACACACATATTGCACTTTTGTGCTAATCTAGGGGCATATGTCAAAAACAATGCCAAAATCAACACAAGAAGAAAAATATAGATGGATAAAACCTATCTTAGATAAACATATTACTATTAAAAATCTATCTA
>JAKPTO010000047.1 GCA_029555085.1 bacterium
TCATATAGTGATTATATCAGTCAGTCACAGATTAGCCAAAAAAAAACAACTTCCCCGGCAAGGGAAGCTTTTTAGTACGCCCAGCAGGGCTCGAACCTGCGACCGTTTGCTTAAGAGGCAACTGCTCTACCAACTGAGCTAACAGCGCATAGAAATTATATATAGTGTTACAATTCTCAAAAAAGAATAAGTTTTATTAAAATGCTCATCCGCCATAACTTAGACAACGCATAATAATAGTATGTAAATACTATCACACTTATATAAAAAATCAATTATACAATTTAATATCCTTAATATATTGGTCCTGGTTCTAAAACCTCTATTAAAACTTTTTCATTATCTTTATCTATTTTAAAATAATGATTCGCCCCACCAGGATTCACTCCATCTCTTACAGCTGGTTCACAAACTCCGGGATTTATAGTTGTGCAAGAATAATAAGCTGTATAAAATTTTTGCCTATTATTGAACTGATTACTTTTTCCAGTAAATTCTTTTTTTATTAAAGTACATTTATTTGATTTAATTGCACTCTCTAAATCACAAACCCCGGAAAAACAATCCCTACCATCAGAACATTTTTTTCCCGTATCTGGTGCTTTTCTAAAACAGCTAAGCATTACCTCTGGAAGCGGATGTAAATCATTGAATCTCACTACACCGCCCCTAGATATACATTTTTTTTCAAAATTTTTACTACAGCATGGCTTGTTATAATTATTTTTCCCATCTATACATTGCACACAATCTGCAATTAATTTTTCTTTATACAATATATGCAATAATTTTTTAAAATTTTTACTTGGTTCTAAAAAAATTAAAACAGAAAATATCAAAACTGAAACTATTATTAAAATTAATAAAATTATAAAATATTTTTTCTTCATATTTTTGTTTTAATTATTGGCGCACTCGGTAGGACTCAAACCCACAACCTCCTGGTCCGAAGCCAGGCGCTCTATTCAGTTGAGCTACGAGTGCAGACAAAATATATTATTCTGTATATATTAATTTGTCAATTCTTGATTTATTATATTCAAAACTTCATTTACGGTTTCTTCTAATTCACCTTGCTTGTTTACCACTTTATAATCGCAAGAGTCGGCCATTTTCATTTCTTCTTGCACTTGTTTTAATCTTTTTTCTGTATCGTCAATAAAAGAACCTTCTCTCTGCTCTATTCTTTTTCTTAAATTATCTAATGAATCTGGAACTATAAATATAGTAACTAAATTTTGAATAGCTTGTGACAAATTCTCTATACCCTGTGTATCACATACAAAAAGAGGTATGTGACCTGAATTAAAAATTCTTTCAACTTCTTTTTTTTCTGAACCATACAAATTTCCATAAACTTCTACATGCTCAAAAAAATCCCCCCTGTTTAACATTTCTTTAAATTCTTCTTTGGTGTAAAAAGAATAATCTATACCATCTTTTTCATTTGGTCTAATATGTCTTGTTGTTGATGTTATTACTTTTTCGACTCTTGGGTCTTTTTTTACAATTTCATAAGCAACTGTTGTTTTTCCAACACCAGAAACTCCTGAAATTAAAAAACATTTATTTTTCATATGATTTTAGTTTATTTAATATATTTTTTAATTCTTTTGTTAATTTTGATTTATAAATTTTTCTATCTCCATTTAAATCATCAAATTCCAAATGATATGAATACAAAAAAATTCTATTTAAATTAAACTTATCTTTTACATTTCTAATTTTATACAATTCATCTCCAACAATCGAATACCCAATTGATTGCAAATGTGTTCTTATTTGGTGATTTCTGCCTGTTTTTATTTCTACATCTAGCAATGTGTATCCTCCGTATCTTTTTATAACATTGTATAAAGTTAACGCTTGTTTCCCTTCTAAATTATGTGGCTTAGAAACCATTTTACCAGAATGCTTTGATCGCGAAATAGGAAAATTAATTTCACCATAGTCATTTTTTACTAATCCATTTACAAGTACATAATATTTTTTGACTACTGTTCCGTCTTCTATCCAATAGCTTGGCAACACTTAGCAATCATTTGACTAGGTGTTTTTAGATTAATACCAAGATGTAATCTTTCTTCATTATAGTATTTTAAGTATCTTGATAAGTATCTATTAATAATATTAACATCTTTAG
>JAKPTO010000020.1 GCA_029555085.1 bacterium
GAATGGCCAAATATCTCAGAACCAGATTCAAATGGTGTTATTATGTTTTGTTCATCTGTCCAATTTTCATGATTTCCTTTTAGTTTATCAAATATGTATTTACTTCTTGATTCAATATCCATTTGTTTTAGTTGATCTACAATATCTTGCTTCTCTGATTCAATATTCTCATCCTTGGATTCTAATTTATGTTCATATTGTACAAGACAAAATTCAGATACTAATAGATTAAATTCTTCTGCTTCTTCGTATATGTATTGACAATCTTCATCAAAGAAGTTCTTTCCATTATCAATGCTTTTGAATTTCTTATTCTCTATACAATAATCTAGATCTTGTTTGGATAATATGGTATTAAACTCTTGTTTTATTTTTTTGGCACCGCCTACGTTTCTATTAGACAAACAATATATCATTCTCTTCTTTGCCACTTTTTGAACCTCTGATGAATTTATTATTTCCTTTGAAACATTAAACTCTTGTTTTATTTTTTTGGCATCGTCTATCTCTCCCAAAAACAAACTATTTATTATTCCCTGCTTTGCTACCTCTTGAGTTGCTTCTTCTGAAACATTAAACTCTTGTTTTATTTTTTTGGCACCGCCTACGTTTCTATTAGACAAACAATACTTCATTCCTTGTTTTGCTGCATATTGAACTTCTGGTGAACTTATTATTTCCTTTGAAACATTAAACTCTTGTTTTATTTCTTTGACTGTGTCTATATTTCCCCTAGACAAACAATTTATCATCCCCTGTTTTACTGCTTCTTGAGTTGCTTCTTCTGAAACATTAAATTCTTCTTTTATTTTTTTGGCTGCATATATTTTTCCACCAGACAAACAACTTATCATTCCCTGTTTTGCTGCTTTTTGAACTTCTGGTGAACTTATTATTTCCTTTGAAACATTAAATTCTTGTTTTATTTCTTTGGCTTTGTCTATATTTCCCTTAGACAAACGATTTATTATTCCCTGTTTTACTGCTTCTTGAGTTGTTTCTTCTGAAACATTAAATTTTCGTTTTATTTCTTTGGCTGCATATATTTTTCCACCAGACAAACAACTTATCATTCCCTGTTTTGCTGCTTTTTGAACTTCTGATGAATTTATTGTTTCTTCTGAAACATTAAATTTTCGTTTTATTTCCATGGTTCTATATATATTTCCATCAGACAAACAATATATCGTTCCCTGTTTTACTGCTTGTTGAACTATTTCTTCTGAAATATTAAATTTTTTTATTATATCCTTAACTTCATTTATAGCTTCATCTATATTGAAGCCTCTTGATAATTTTTTTATCATTTCCTGCTCGATTGCTTGTTGATCTATTTCTTGTGAAATATCTACCTGTGGATCTGTATTTGG
>JAKPTO010000045.1 GCA_029555085.1 bacterium
CTAAAGATGTTAATATTATTAATAGATACTTATCAAGATACTTAAAATACTATAATGAAGAAAGATTACATCTTGGTATTAATCTAAAAACACCTAGTCAAATGATTGCTAAGTGTTGCCAAGCTATTGGATAGAAGACGTATGGTATTCGTATTTTGGTAGTGATTTTAGCAATGTGCGTACATTAGATGATAATCAAAGCATTGAAGATTATAAATTAGGTAAAAATGTGGTATTTAAAAAAGGAACACTTATGAAAATACCATCTGTTCTAAAAGTATATTTAGTAGGCGATAATGGATTAATACAATGGATCAAAACAGAAGAAAAAGCAATAGAGTTGTATGGAAAAAATTGGAATAAATTAGTATATGATTTAGATGAATCATTTTTTGATGACTATACAGAAGGAACACCAATAGAATAAATAACATATATTATTAACAAATAAATATAATTTTAAAAATAATTAATTAAATAATATGAGAACAAAAAATATTCTAAAAAACATTTCATTTACAATTATTGTAATTCTAATTACATTTAGCATTGCAAAAGCAGGAGACCTGTTTCCAGCAGGAACATCAATATCGCAAACATTCTATACATTGGGAGATATATATAATAAGCTAATTGATAATACAAGTAGCGCGAATGAAGGAGATCATGATCTTGATTCATCTGGATCGCCAGCAAGCACATTTTATACATTAAAAGATATATATGAAGCAATACCAACTATTGATGCGGATAAAATGCTTACTACTGCTGATTATATGGGTGTCCAAGGAACAATTCAAACAAGAACAATATCAAACTCAACACCAGTAATAAATACTGGATATTATGCAGCAACAGATTTAACAACAATAGATACAGACCTAAAAGCATCAAATATTTTATCAGGAGTTAATTTATTTGGAATAGAAGGATCTTATGATACAACAAACTTAATTCCAGCTAATGTAAAAAATGGAATTGCCTTTGGAAATAGAGAAACTGGAACCATGAGTCCATCGCAACCATTAAAAACAGGTCAGACAGAATGTTATGGTTCAGGGGGTAAAATAATGGATTGTCGTGGCACGGGTCAAGATGGTGAATATCAGACAGGTCAAGCAATGGACTATACTGTAATAGGAGAAACAGTGATAGATAATTCAACTGGTCTAATGTGGAAGAAATGTAGTCAAGGACTAAGAGGAGATGATTGTAGAGATGGCTCTGCTTATACATATACTTTTGAGGATGCAATTACTCGATGTGAAAGGGACACAACTGAAGGATTTACTGATTGGAGGTTACCAAATATAAAAGAACTATTATCAATAGTAAATTATGGCACATCTGATCCAGCTATTGATACAGGTATATTCCCAAATACAGCCGTTGGCGGCTATTGGTCGTCTACTTCGTATTTTCGCAGTCCAAGTTTCGCCTGGAATGTTCATTTCAAGGATGGTATTCTTGGTGCCATTGGTAAGGACGAGAGCCGCTATGTTCGTTGTGTCCGATAAATTCCAACCTTCGAGGTTGACATAATCAATCATCTAATAAAAGAATGAATTTATCTAAGTTTTTAGTTTATATGATTGTTGCAAGCCTAATCGCATGGATTGGCTTTTTTATGCTTATTTCCTTTGTAAATCCAGCAGAATCCGGACAATTGACATTTCTTATATTTTATTTGATTTTAGGATTATCTTGTCTTGGGACATTTACTGTAATTGGATTTTGTTTTAGAAAAATTTTTGCAAAAAATGAATTATCCTTTTATAATATTATAGTTTCATTCAGACAGGGATTATGGCTTTCTTTGGTTTTGATAATATCTTTATATTTACAATCAAAAGGACTTTTAAATTGGATAAACGCTATTTTATTTATTTTAATGTTAGCATTAATTGAATTTTTTTGTTTAAACTATGAAGATAACTCAAAAAGATAAAAAATTATATGGAAAATTTATTTAAACAAATTAAAGAAAAAGTAGAAAAAGAACTAAAAGAAATAAATATTTCTGACGATTTTGAAAAATTAGAAAAAAAATATTTCGGAAGAAAGGGGGAGTTTACGCTTGCCATAAAAAACCTTAAAGATTTAGCGGAAGAAAAAAGACCAGTTATAGGGAAATTAGCAAATGATGTTAAAAAAGAAATTGAGGAACTTTTTGAAAACGCAAAATCAAAATTGAATCCAGTCGCAAACAAGGCAAAAGAATTTTTATTTGGATTTGATCCAACTCTTCAGGGAGATAAAAAAGAATTAGGACATTTACATCCATGTACAATTGTTTTGAATGATGTAGTTGATGTTATGAATTCAATGGGATTTATGGTTTTAGATGGTCCTGAACTTGAATCTGAGTATTATAATTTTGAATCTTTAAATATTCCAAAAACTCATCCAGCTCGTGAAATGCAGGATACATATTTTATAAAAACAGATAAAAATTTTAAATATAAAGAAAAACTAGTTTTAAGAACTCAAACATCTGCATTACAGGTTAGAACAATTGAACAATTTGGGGCACCGCTTCGTGCAATTTTTCCTGGGCGATGTTTTAGAAATGAAGCAACTGACGCTTCGCATGATAATACTTTTTATCAAATAGAGGGACTTATGATAGATAGAAACATATCCATAGCAAATTTAGTTTCTATTATGAATAGCATTTTAAATCAAATTTTTAAGAGAGATGTAAAGACGCGACTTAGACCAGGATATTTTCCTTTTGTTGAGCCCGGCTTTGAGTTAGATATAAATTGTCTGATTTGTGGCGGGAAAGGGTGTTCTGTTTGTGGAGATGGTTGGCTTGAACTTATGCCATGCGGACTTGTTCATCCAAAAGTTTTAGAATATGGCGGATTAGATCCAAAAGAATGGAATGGATTTGCGTTCGGGATAGGATTTACTCGTCTTGTAATGATGCTTTATGGAATAAATGATATAAGGTTATTACAGTCAGGCGATTTAAGATTTATTAAACAGTTTTAAACTTATGTTAATTTCAAAAAAATTGCTCGAAAATTATGTCGAGCTACCAAAAGAATTAGACGCGCAAGAACTTTCAGAAAAAATTAGCACATCAATTGTTGAAGTTGATAATTTTTTTGATCAAGAAAAAGAATTAGAAAATATAATAGCTGCAAAAATTACTGAAATAAATAATCATCCAAATGCGGATAAGTTAAAAATTTGTCAGGTTGATGCTGGAAATAGAGGAATATTAAAAATTGTTTGTGGGGGAAATAATTTATCAAAGGGAATGATAGTTGCGCTTGCGCTTCCCGGTGCAAAAGTAAAATGGCATGGTGAGGGCGAACCAGTAATTTTAGAAAAAGCAAAAATCAGAGGAATTGAATCAGATGGAATGATTTGCGCCGCTGAAGAAATTGGCCTCTCTGATTCATATAAAATTCCCGGTGGAATAGCAGATTTAAAACTAGATGATTCTTCTATTGGTAAAAATATTTCAACAGCGTTGCATTTAAATGATGTGGTTTTTGAAATTGATAACAAGTCCTTAACAAATAGACCAGATTTGTGGTGTCATTATGGAATTGCTCGTGAATTATCAGCGCTTTTCGGAACAAGATTTAAAAATCTTAAATTTTCAGATAAATTTAAAAAAACAAAAGGAGAAGGATTTAATATAGAAATTTTAGATAAAAATGCATGTCCTAGATACTTGGGAGTTTTAATAGAAAATGTAGAGATATTGGAATCTCCACAATGGATAAAATCTTATTTGGAAAAATTGGGAATAAGATCAATAAATAATATTGTTGATATTACAAATTTTGTTATGTTGGAATTGGGGCAACCACTTCACGCTTTTGATTCTTCTAATGTTTCAGGAAATAAAATAATTATAAGAAAAGCAAAAAAGGGAGAAAAGTTTAAAACTCTAGATTCGCAAACTAGAATTTTAACAGAAGAAGATTTACTTATTTGTGATGGAGAAAAACCAGTTGGTCTTGCAGGAGTAATGGGAGGCGAAAATAGTGAAATAAAAGAATCAACAAAATCTATTTTTATAGAATCAGCAAATTTTGAAGCGAGTGGAATTAGAAAAACATCAATGAGACTCGGACTTCGCACTGATGCAAGCGTAAGATTTGAAAAATCATTAGATCCCGAACTTGCAAACTTGGCAATGCATAGAGCAATAGAGCTTGTTGAACAATTATGTGTAAAAAGTAGAGTAGTTGGTGAAATTGTAGATAAAGATTTTTCGTCAAAAGAGAAGTTAGTTATAAATTTAGATTTGAAATTTACAAATGAAAAAATAGGTCAAGAAATTCCTACTGTTAAAATTATAGAAATATTAAAAAGTCTCGGATTTGTTGTAAAAAATAAAAAATCTTATTTAGAGGTAACTGTTCCTAGTTACAGAGCAACTGGAGATATAAAAATTCAAGAAGATTTAGTTGAGGAAATTGCAAGAATTTATGGATATAAAAATATAAAAGTCCAAGAACCTATTGTATCTTTAAAACCAATATATAGGGACAAATCATTACAGTTAGAGAGAAATTTAAAAAATTTTATAGCAAAAAATTTGAATTATTGCGAGGTGTATAATTATTCTATGATTTCAGAAGATGAAATAGCGAGTGTTTTTGCTAAAACAGAGGATTATATAGAAATAGAAAATGCTGTTTCAAAAAATTTGAAATATTTGAGAAATAGTTTGAGCATTAGTTTGTTAAAAAATGCTTATAGCAATTTAAGATTTTATAAGGAATTTAAAATTTTTGAAATTGGAAGAATTTTTAAAAAAGAACAAGGAGAGTATAAAGCAAATAAAAATTCCAAAGAAATTCTTCCAATGCAAGATAAGTTTTTGGGTCTTATTGTTTGTGGCAAAAATAAATTTTTTGATTTAAAGGGTGATATTGAGTTAATTTTAAAATTTTTAAAAATAGATTTTGAAGAAGTGACAGGTGATAATAATTTGTTCGAGGAAAATAAATATTTAGAATATTATTCAAACGGAGAGTTAATTGGATTTTTTGGTAGTGTAAAAAAACAAATTTTAAATAATTTTGATATAGATAAATCAGAGATTGTATTTGGAGAATTTAATTTTAATAAACTGTATAAATATTTTAAAGATAAAAAGGAATATTCAGAAATTCCAAAATTTCCTAAAATGACTCAGGATATATCAATGCTTATGGATTATTCTTCAAATTGGAAAAACATAGAAAAAAGAATAAAATCCATCTCTAGCATAATAGAAGAATTGGAAATTTTTGATATTTACGAAGGGGAAAAAATTGAAAGTGGTTATAGGTCTATCGCATTTCATGTAACATTTTATGATAATACAAAAACTTTAGTAAGCGAAGAAGTGGAGAAAATAATGAATGAAATTAGGAGAGTTTTGGTTTCAGAATTTAAAGCAAAAATTAGATAAATTTAGGTTTAAAATTTTCAATTTCATAATGTTAAAAATAAAAAAATATATTAATATAAAAAATAAAAATAAAAAATATGGACATAAGCACAATATTTAAAATTTTAATTTTAGTGATTATAGTTATAGGAGTTTATTTACTCAGATCTAACAAAGATAACACAGAAGATAAAAATGATATTATATTTTCAGGTTTGAAAAATAATAAAAAATTTGTTAATCCAGTACTAGAGAAATTTACAATAAACATAACGCAATTAGCAATTGATAAGAAATTAGATCCAGTAATAGGACGAGAAAAGGAAATTAGGAGAGTAATGCAAATTTTATCTAGAAGAAAGAAAAATAATGTAATTTTATTGGGTCATGCTGGGATAGGAAAAACAGCAATTGTAGAGGGTTTAGCAAATGCCATAGTAGAAAAAAGAGTTCCAGTGTCACTACTCGATAAGGTTGTTTTAAAAATAGACATGTCTGCAGTTTTAGCAGGTACAAAATATAGAGGAGATTTTGAACAAAGATTTAAAACTCTTATTGATTGTATAGTTGCAATGGATAAAAAAATTATTGTTTTTATAGACGAAATTCATACAATTATTCAAGCCGGTGGTTCAGAAGGTTCTGTTGATGCAGATGATATAATAAAGCCACCACTTGCAAGAGGTGAGCTTCAGATGATAGGGACAACAACAACAGAGGAGTACAAAAAATATATTGCGCCAGACACAACGCTTGCAAGAAGATTTGATAGCTTTGTAATAAGCGAACCAAGTAAAGAGCAAACAATAAAAATTTTACAAGGTATTAAGAGGGAATATGAAAATTATCATAGAGTTATAATCTCTGATGATATTATAAGGAAAATTGTGGAATTTTCTGTATCAATAAAAAATAGACATTTTCCGGATAAAGCCATAGATATTATGGATGAACTTTGCGCAAAAGTAAGACTTGATAATATAAATAATAATGATAAAATAAAGATAAGACAAAAGGATTTAGACAGCGTATTAAAAGATTTAAAAAAGCAAAAAATATAGATTTTATATATAATTTAATAAACTGATTAATCTTGTTTTTAAAACAAGACACAGAATTATGGCAGACAAATTTATTAGTGCTACCCAAACACAAGTAGCGACTAAAGTATCAACAAAAACACAAGTTTTGCTTGGTTTGATGATAGCGGCTTGTTTAGGAGGGATATTTGCGATAGCTGGGAGTATGAACAAATTAATAAAAAAACCAAACAAACCAATTGAAGCTGAAATAAAGGTAGACATTGGAGGAAAAAACGGCCATTGTTGCGCAAGGGCAGGTGGAGGGCCATGTGATGTAGGAACGCCTTGTCCGTTTGACGGAACAGAGATAAATGATTATGGTGATATTCATGATTTTATTGGAGAATGCGACTGTATCCCCAACGCTGAGAGTCCTGTTGATAATGTACCCAATATCAAAGGTGGAAGTTCAAACTTAACAACTAATTATCCAATAACAGACGAAATAAAACAAAAAGCGAAAATTACAAAGTTAGATGATGGTAAAGTAAAATATGATTATATAATTGGAGAAAACGGTGAAATTACTGCCCCAAAAAACATAGTTGATGATGGTTGTGCCTGTCACTTAGGTGGATGTTCGTGTCCATCAATTTGTGTTAGTACGGAAACTTATGACTATCAAAGTGATTGGTACTCAGAATCATGGACCGATAGCATGTCTAGTAATTGTAGAAAAAATTATAGTGAAACAAGTGGATTTACGCATTCTGAAATCAATGGAGTTGTTACACAATAAAAAACCAGAATACGATAAATTTGACATAAAACAATTTTTAACTCAAAAATCCCCTTTACGGGGATTTTTGTTATACCTTATATTCACAAAATATTTACAATGTAATTTTTAATCCTGGTCCCATTGTTGAAGAAAGCGCAATACTTTTTATATAAGTTCCTTTTAGTGATTGTGGTTTTG
>JAKPTO010000039.1 GCA_029555085.1 bacterium
GAAAGAAGAAAAGCTATCGGCAATGGATGGACAATTCCCGTAATACAACATATTTTTGAATGTCTGAAAAAAGAAATTGAAACCAAACAAGGGATTTTACTTAATAATGTTCAGACTAGGTTATAACCAAATATTTTTAACTGTAAGTAATATATAAAATAATCTTAAAAATTTATAAAATGATGTTAACAACAAATCCATTTTTAGTTATTTTATCAGCAATTGTTGTATTACTGATTGTAATTGGATTTAATGTTTTAATAAATTGTTGGATGGAAAAAAAAAGATAAGTCATACATTCGTCTGATTGTGAATGGGGTGATGGAGAAATCTATCCCCCATTCTTCGTATGACACCAAATATAAAGATAAAAATATGATATAAAAGATACAAAATAATAAAAAAGTAACCCCGTGAATAAAAAGCATCTACAGCGACAACTCAAGTGGCAAACAACATTTTCTGGTCTTTTATTTGATAATGAAGATATTTATATTGCAAAACAATCTAACACATTATGGATAAAGAATTGGTCTATTTATTCCTTTACAACTCGATGATATACCAAAATGGTTGGACTACACAGAGCGTACACAAAACAAGAAAAAGTGCCGAGAAAGCAATGGAAGAACATAAGTCCGAGGCAAAACTTAAATGGGAACATGACTTCATTACTAATGAAGAAAGAATACAACACCCATTCGGAAAATATGAAGACTGGCGAATTAGCGCAATGGTACTAGAACCATAGTCTGAAATTATTTTCGAAAAAAAGTAACCAAAAATTTGGTATTCTGATCTTTTTTATATATATTTTATTTTGACAATAAAATATATCATGAAATCTTTATCTTCTCGTATGACAAAAAAAACCAAACCGGAGAGCGGAAAAAAAAGAGCTCCGGCTAATCGGGCTCCTAGGAGAATGTTTGCCCTGTCATATATCCCTATTGCCCACCATGTGTATTACACTGGGTACTCTTTCCGCACCCGTGTCGCCATAGATGGTAAAACACATTCGTGGAATACGTCAGACAAAAAGAAAGCAATAGAGTACAGGGACTTCCTCCTACTAACAAGAGAATGAGTACTTATCTTGTTTGAGCCCCCTGGGAAGGGACCGGTAATACGGTCCCTTTTTTTTTGCCCGATTTGCCACTTGACTTTTCGTATGACACCAGATTAGCTTCGTATGACAATTGCCACTTGAGTTGTATGACAATGAGGGGGTTAGGTAATAATAGTCGTATTATTCTGGCCGGGCTGGTCTGGGGTTATAACATATTGATTATCAGTGTTGTTATTTTCCTATAATAGGTGTTATGTTAAGTAAAAGACCGTAACTCATGTGACTTATATCATCTTCTAAAAATCTAAAACGTATTTTCCTAAAATCTAAAAAAATGAGGGGACTTCACACAGGGGACAATCCCAGACAGGACCCCCGCCAGAGGGCCAAAAATATATTGTCCTGATAACCATAGATTTTAAATGTCTGGTGATTAAATCCTTATAGAGATTTGATTCACGACAACTTATAGTGGTGTTAAGTGGGTGAAAGTGGTGTAATGTGGGTTTATTATGCAATGACGAGAATATAGTCCATTGATGACCACCCGCCACGGGCTCGGGCTTCAATAAAGATTCTGTCCATTAATTCTTCGGGTAAATCAGATATTAGTTTATCTTTGTTATATTCGCAATTAGGTTGGTCTGGGAGTGGGTCATTTCCACGGCATATTTGGCTGTGCAATCGCCGAATGTTTCTGAAATTTGTATTAATTTAATTATGATGATAAATTTGTTTTATAATATTAATTTTTTTTTTTAAGAAATTAGCGGTGTTATTTTGTATTTGTTTTTGCATAGAAGATTTTGCTATAAAATTCGGGTCTGGTATTCCTTTTAGATTGATATGAACTGGTCCCTCGTAATTAATATAAGTTAGATCCCGATAACAATGATGAATTTTCTTATCATTACATCGAACAAACCCAATAAGAAGATTATTTTCAAATTTGACTGCGGTATAAGTGTATTTGTTTTGTATGGAGTTTAAATATGCGTTCATATATATTTTATGTGGCATATTATCAACTTTTTCAAAATCTAAAGGAATAAGATCACTAGTTGAGACGTTACCATTAAAATCAATAAAAATTATATTATCCCAAGTCATTGCGAGGGTGGAAATAGGTGAGATAAGGCCAAAATTCATAATTGACAAAAATTTATATTTATTATCAGTAATAACATTATAAGTTTTTGCTCTTGTTTTGGGATCGACAACATGTAATAATTGATGTATATCATTTTCAGTTATCAAATCATTATAATATTTAAATAAAATTGGAAGAGGTATATTTCTATTATCTTTTTCTTTTAAAAATTTAAAAAAGTTATTTATATGTTGTTTTCTATTCATAATTTTTTATATCATTTAAAAATTCGATAGTATTCATCAATACACGTTCTTGAAATTTATCCAATGGATTAAATCCGGGGTCGGGATATCCAAATTTATTAACATTAATTGGTTTATGACATGTTAATAATTGTTTTTTGCTGGCGTATGATATAAAGAGATTGGAAAAGAAATAAATTGTATAATATATAAAATCATTTTGTATTGAGTTCATATATGGGGCGATATATCTATCATATTGAAAATCAATTAATTTTTGTAAATCGGTGCCAGTTGTAGATTTTTTTCCATTAATATCGATGAATATTGGTCCGTTCACGGTAGTATTGGCAAATGCGATATAATCTGAAATGGTACCGAAATTATAAACCGATATAAAGTGTGGTTTATTATTTACCATTTTATTAAAAATTTTTGTTCTTGTTGTTACATCCACATAATATTTTATCACATTGAGTTCGGTTTTGGTTAATTTATCGGGGAACAAGATAAATTTTACGGCCGATGGTAAATTTCTATTATCTATTTCTTTTAAATGTAGGAAAAAGTTTTTTATATGTTGGTTATTCATTATCATTTTGTTTCGATAAAAAAGTTTCAATTTTAGATAAAAATTCGGTTGTATTATTTTTTAAAGCTTGTTCAAATCCGGTTTTTGGTTTAAAGATTATTCGTAAGTTTCCATTTAAATCGACGCATATTGGATTACAATATTCTATTACTTTTTTTTCATTTTTATTATTGGTAAATATATAAGTGGTTATATGTGAAAAAAGGTTATTATTAGAATCATATAAGACATTATTAAACATAAAATTATTCTGTATAGTATTAAGATATGCGGCAGTAGGTTTATCTGTTATGCTTTTTCTTTCACTGGTTAAAATATTAAAATTGTCAATACATTTTTCTCCGTTTACATTGATAAAGACTTGTCCCAGATTACTATAAGCGAGAGCGATATTTGGTGAATAATCGCCGAATTTTCCAACTATATGAAATTTAAAAGGATGGTTTGTTATATGATTTAATATATTTGCTCTTTCAACTATATTAATATTATATTTAAAATTTTCAATATCCATATTTGTCATATAATCCGGAAAATAGATAAATTTTATTGAAACGGGTATTTCTTTATTATCTTTTTCTTTTAAATGTAGAAAAAAGTTTTTTATATATTGATCATCGTTTTTCAGCATTTTTCTTTTTATCTTCAATTTTATTTAAATAATCAATTGTATAATTCAGTATTCTTTCTTGTTCTTCATTTTTTGGTACAAAATAAGGATTAGGATATCCTATTTCATTAACACATATGGGTAAATAAAAGGTTAATCCCCTTGGGTTATTATCAATTTCACATTTAGTTTTGTTGGAGATAATGAGATCATCAACGATATCAATATCAAAATAAGTATATTCACATTGTATTGTATTAAAATACGGTATTAATGTTTCCTCATATGGTGTAACTTTATTCATAAATGACATTTTGGTAAGATTAAGTAAATCTGAAAAATTTGCATTTTTGATGCTTTTATTTCCATCAATATCAATAAACACACTATAATAACCCGCGCCATTTTTATTTAAAACATATGCAACAGCAAGAGATGGTACAATCGTATCAAATTCTTGAACCATAAAGAATAAATCATTTTCTTTGATTAGAGCATTAAACATATTGGCTCTACGTATGGAATTAATTTCGTATTTTATAAATTTAAGATCCTCATTGGTTAATTTATCGGGAAACAAGATGAATTTTATGGTTGCCGATAAATCTCTTTTTTCTTTTTCTTTTAAAAATAAGAAGAAATTTTTTATATATTGATTATTATTTATCATCATCTGCGGCTTTAATTTCATTTAGATAAAAAATTGTGTAATCCTTTATTAATTCTTCTTGTTCATCTTTTGGTTCGAAATAAGGATCGGGGTATCCCATTTCATTAACACATATAGGGTTATGGCTGGTTATAACCTTTTGATTCTTATCAATTTCATATTCAGTCTTATTGGAAACAATGAGGTTATCATCGATATCAAGGTCAAAATGAATATATTTAAATTGTATTGAATTAAGATAAGCCATTATTGTTTCCTCATATGTTGTAAATGTTTTCAGAAATGTCTGTTTGAAAAAATTAAATCGCAAATTCGAAAAATTTGCACCTTTGACACTTTTATTTCCATCAATATCAATAAAGACGGTATAATAACCATACCCGTATTTGCTATGTGCATATGCAACAGCGAGAGATGGTACAACTGAGTCAAATTCTTTAACCAGATAGTATTTTTCATTTTCTTTGATTAGTGTATTAAACACATTGGATCTATGTATGGGATTAATTTTGTATTTTATAAATTTAAAATCATTATCGGTCATTTTATCGGGAAACAAAATGAATTTTATGGTTGTCGGCAAATTTCTTTTATCTTTTTCTTTTAGATGTAAGAAAAAGTTTTTTATGTGTTGGTTATTATCTTGTTTAAGAAAACATTTCATATTTTGTTGTTGGGTTTTATATTTG
Organism: bacterium; assembly: GCA_029555085.1. Classification (GTDB taxonomy): domain Bacteria; phylum Patescibacteriota; class Patescibacteriia; order UBA1558; family S5-K13; genus STF1-138. Next base: position 4,966 of record JAKPTO010000039.1, read on the forward strand.
TTGAAGGTTTTTTTTGTTTTTCATGGCTTCTAATAAAAAAGAAGTGTTTTCATATATAAATTTTTCCGAATCAATTCTTGGTATGAAGTTTAAATCTGGATAGCCATTTAAATTGATATTTATTACTTTAAAATACGTAATAGATCTATTTTGGTTGGTAGCATTTATCACAGTTTCGGGTGTGAGAAAAAGTCCATCCATATTATAAAGGTATTTGTAAGAGAAAACGGTTTGTATAGTATTGATATATGCTGTTAATTCTTGAAGTTGTGAGATGCAGCCACTTTTGTTTAATTTTGTGTAGTCAATTCCATCGATGCTTTTATTACCATTAATATCAATAAACATAGGCCCATTATAAAATGTTTGTGCAAGGGCGACTGTTGGGGAATATTCACCAAATTTGAAAACATTTCGGAAGAAAATATTTTTAATTTTTTTATTAAATATATTTGCTCTTTCACTGGGACTAATAGTATATTTAAATAAATTGAAATCTTTATTTGTCATTTCATCATCAAACATAACACATTTTACTATAAGAGGTATTTTTTTATTCTCTTTGTTTTCCATGAATTTAAAAAAGTTTTTGATGTGTTGGTTATTATTTATTATCATAACATCCATATTTGTTTACTTCGTTCAAAAATTCGACAGTATTTTTTTGTATATTTTTTTCTATAACATTTTTCGGTTTAAAGTCTGGTTCTGGTTGTCCATTTAAATTGACATTTATCAATTTAGGGTAAGTAAACACTCTTTTATAATAGTTAAAAGGTGATACTATAAGATCATCAACAAAATGAATATCATTATATGAAAAAATTTTTTGTATCGAATTTAAATAAGTGTTCAAAGCTTTAAGATAACAACCATTTGTAGTTTTTTTAAAAACGGAAAAATCAATATCTTTGACGCTTATATTTCCCTCAATATCAATGAATATCCAACCTATATATTTAGAATAAGCAAGGGCTAATGATGGTGAGACCATACCAAATGTTTGAACAACAATAAAACGTTCTTCACGTTTTTTTATTCTATTAAAAATATTTGCTCTTATGAATGGATCGAAATCATATTTTAATATTTCCACATCCTTATTTGTTATCATATGGGGAAATGTGGTAAATTTCACCTCAAACGGTATGTTTTTGTCATCTTTTTCTTTTAAAAAATTAAAAAAATTTTTTATATGTTGGTTATTATTATTTTGCATAAAAAATACCTTATATCAACCGCAAATATAATATGTTTTAGTTGATAAAGGTATGTATTTATTTTCTTTTTTCCAAATAAAAATGTTATTTTCCGGCTAATTTATTTCTTAATTGTATTTCATATAAAAAAGCAACAGTATTATGATGTACAATTTTTTGAAAGTCAGTTTCGATATTAAAATCCGGATCGGGATAACCGTTTTTATTAATATTTATTCTCCGGTGAAAAATCATGTCGGCCGTGTGATGAATTCGATCATGTCCTTTAAATAGTGTAATATTTGCAATAAGAAGGTTACCATGTGTTTCAAGGCCATGATAGGAGAAAGTATCTTGTATTGAATTAATATATGCGTTATATTCATGCAGATCTGATATATTTCCGGTCTTTTTTATTTTTGATAAATCAATTCCTTCGACAGTTTTATTACCATTAATGTCAATAAACATTGGACCCTCACGACTGTATGCTAGTGTAACTGATGGTGAATAACGGCTAAAATCCATAACAGCATTAAAAAAATATTTTTTCTTAATTTTTTTGTTAAATAAATCTGCTCTTGTTTGTGAATCAAGTCCATATTTAAAGATTCCGATTTCTTGTTTTGTCAATTCATCATCAAATAAGGTGAATTTTATTGAGAAAGGAATATTTCTTTTTTCTTTTTTTTCTATGAATTTAAAAAAGCTTTTTATATGTTGTTCATTTTTCATTATCAATCAATTCTTTGGTGTTTGAAATGTCTACCTCATATTTATTTTTAATATTATCTGGAATCAAGTCAATACCATTTAAACTTGGAAGTCCTTTTTCATTAATAAATATCGGTTGATGTTCGCCGGGATAGCATTTATATACTCGGAATAAATTGGTTGGAAGTCCTATCATATCTGGACGATCAATGTATTCATATTCGTATTTATTTTGTATTGTGTTAAAATAACTTAATAAATAATTAAGACTGAGTTGGCGATTATAGACTTTTCTATAAATGTCGGTTTTAAAATTAATACCAGTAAGATCTGGCTCACCATTGAGATTAATAAATCTTAATATTGGTCTCTCACTATATAGCGCTAATGCGATATTTTTAGCTACAACACCATAGTTTGAAATATTGTAAAATAAGGGTTTTTTTATAAAAATATTAAGGAAAGTTGCTCTTTTTTGTGGTGTAGTATCTGGATTAAGTAAAATTTTTTTTAGTTTATTAGGATCGAGATCAATGTCTGTTATTGTACCGTTTTTATCAACAAACGTCAATTTCATATTTTCTAAATTTGGCGTTTTTTCCAAATCAATGATAATTGTTTCTGCTAGATTGGGAAATATGACTCCAAATGAATCTGTATTATAAAACACTTCTTTTTTCTTCAAAGAATTGAGATATGCGTCTCTATCTTTTCTATTTATAAGTTTGTTAATATCTATATTCCCAACATCAAATTCACCTTTTTTATTAATAAAATATGATATATGAAATTGGTTTTTTGACAAAATTGCAAATGCAATATTTTTATCGTATTTACCAAATTGGTTAACGTGATAAAAATTGTTGCTCGTTATATTGTTAAAATATTTTGTTCTGATAACACTATAGTATGGGTTAGAATTATAAAAAAGTTCATCAAAATCTTCTTTTGTTAATATATTAGGAAAAAATAAGACTTTATATAAAATTGGGATTTCTCGATTTTCACGTTTATTCAAGTATTGAAAGAAATTTTTTATGTGTTGATTAATATTATTCATTTTTTTTAATTGGTAAATTATGTGGATTATATTTTTTTATTTCATTTAAAAAAGTATTGGTGTATTTTTGTATCATTTTCTGTTTTTCATTTTTTGGAACAAAATTTGGATCTGGCCAGCCCTTTGTGTTTACATTAATTGGTTGTAAGGAAAGAAAGGAACGGTGGCCATCCTTTCTTTTAAAAGATGAATTATTATTTGTGTTAGTTGAAATAATAAGCCCATCTCTATATTCCAATAATTGATACGTAAAATCATCTTGGATTGAATTATAATATGCGGTCAAAAATCTAAGATTACCTTGTTTGTTGTTTATTTTTGAAAAATCAATACCCTCAACACTTTTTTCCACATTAAAATTAATAAAAATATAACTCCAAGGAGTTACCGCAAAAGCAACCGATGGTGAAACAATACCAAATTCTTTAACTGTCCAGAATAAATTATCATGAATTTTTTTATTAAATAATTTAGCTCTTGCTGACGCATGCATATCATATTTAATCATATTAATTTCATCTTCTGTTAATTCATTATTAAACAGAGAAAATTTCATTGAAAGAGGTATTTTTCGCCCGTCTTTTTCTTCTATGAAATTAAAAAAGTTTTTTATATGTTGTTTATTGTTGCCCATGATTTTTATTTTGAATAAAATCTACGGTGTTATCATAAACATTTTGATAAAAATCATCGAGAGATTCTCTATCAAGTCCGGATACATCATATTGACCATGTATATTTATAAAAACCGGTGTATCAAATGATATATTTGGTTTTGCAACAAATTTGTTTATATGTTTATCAAATGAATAAACAAGTTTAAAAACATCATCATGAAGTAAAATATTAAAATATTCCGTGTGGTGTGACATTAGTTTTCTTGGATCCAGACCAGAAACATCTTCTTCACCTTTTAAATTTAAAATGACATTTTTATAATTGGAACTTCGTCCCACATCATCTTCTATACTTGCAACTGCAATATAAAATGGATTTGTTTGTATTATTTGAGTTAGACGTGGATGATCAATATATTTTTGACTATTAGTTAGACTGTTCATACAGGCAATTAATAGTGTATGATTCATATTTAGTGTTGGCTGCATTTTGACAACATTTCCATTTATATCAATGATTGTTGGTATACTCAAACCATCACTCGTTTTACTTCCAATATAAAGTTCTGATGTTTCGGGCAATCTGAAATACTCATCTATTTTAGAAACATAGTCATATTTAAAATTTTTTGTTTTGGTATTAATATATGCGGCTTTTTCTTTATTATTTAAATTATCAATATTTAGATTTTTTATACTTAAATCACCTTTATTATTAATAAAGAAACATGTAAATGGTTTGTCATCAAAGGAAACGAGTATTGGAAAATCATTTTTTAATTTACTTTGAAGTTGTTTTGTATCATAATAAATTCTAACTTTTTTTCCGAATTTTTCATATAAAAATTTTAAAAAATTTGATCGTTTGGTTTGAAAATCATATGTTGTTTTTTCAAAAGAAATTGGCCTATCTTGTCTTTCGGCATAAGAATCAATGATAACAACATTATCTGTTATAGATTTAAATTTGAACAATACGCCCTGACAAGTTTCTGATGAATGTATAAAACCGCCACAAATATCGTCAACAAACCCATTAATCCCTATTTTTCTACATAAAATGTTAAAAAATGTAAGTGGAAACGTGAAATATTGTTTTTTATTTATACTTAAAAGATTTGCCAATTCAAAAATAAAAATCCACAATAAATTAACCACGTTATTTACATTAACACGATAATCTCGATTATGCGGTTCTGTGATTGATGGGTCTTTTTTTAAGTATTTCTCATATAGCTTGGTTACTTTTGGATTATTTTTATACATGTCGTATAATTTTTTAGCATACATATGACATTTTTCCTCATCTGACGATGATGTGTATAAAATACCATCTTTATCTTTAATGGTAAACAATGTCACATATGGTCTATCATAACCAAAGGGAAAATGACGAATGAAACTTGTCCAACTATTGAGATTTAATTCGTCTTTAAATGATTTAAGTGGATAAAAATAATAACCGGTCGGTGTATTAAATTGATTTCTTTTGTTTATATCACTTGTGTGGATACTATCTCTGAATGATATACATACATTATCAATACCATGCTGTTCAATATAATCTTTTAATACATCCAGTGCCGGTCTACCCTGATAGTTTTTACTACGGAGCTCCTTTAATTCTGCCTCTTTAAGTATTGAAAATTGTTGTTCCGTTATTAGGATTTTCATTCTCATTCCACACCATATATTTTTTTCAATTGGTTTATTTGTTTTGGATAAAAATACATATTAATAACATAATTATCCCAGTTTTTGATATAATATTCAATAAATTCACTGTAGTCGTAATCTCTTTCGCTAAGGTAGTTTTTAAATTTGATAATATCAAAATTATCATCGGGCATGAATATTTTATTTTGTCTTTTAAATAACTCCTCATCATTTTTGAAGTATTCTTCATTATAATATTTCTTGAGGAATTCTTTTCTTGACAATCTTATCCATTCACCACCGGTGCGTCGATCAGTAATAAGTCTTTCATTTACCCAGAAAGCTCTTATCATATTTGGATTAAGATTTCCGATGAATAATGCCTGTGCTTCGGGTCCCTCATATAATGCCCATGCGAGTTCAGGTCTATCGGATTGATTTATTGCAGGATATTGGCTGGTTTTATGTTTTTCT
>JAKPTO010000009.1 GCA_029555085.1 bacterium
AAACTTGTTTGTATTTCCACATCTCTTTTTCGTTCATATTCAGGATCAATTCCAATAATAATTCGTTTATCATAATTGGATAGTCCATATCTACCAAGTTCATATAGAACAATTGGGTTTGGGCTTCCTCTAGAAAACCAAAATGTTATTATATCTGCAGTTGTAAGATGACGATATTCCCAGACAATTTGTTCTTCACTGGCGTTAGGATTGTGAATTGGGAAATTTTTTCTTCTTGGGTTATATATTGTTAAATTATCATGATGTTTTATAAGTTCAATTAATTCAGATTGCCAGTCCGGACAATTTGTTATTCCGCCAGCTAGAAATAATTTTTGTGAATGATATATCGAAAGATTATGTTTTTCATTTGGTGCGGTAATAATATGTGCCATAATTATTTTATTTTTTTTTAGTTTTTCAATTTCTTCTTCTAGTTTTTCAATTTCATTAATTGTATCTTGTATGTCCAACGCCACGATTAACATTATAATATGTTAATAATTCATTTAATATTTCTTTTATTTTCATTGCGTAATTGTTTGAATTTTTTTAACATATCCGGATTTGTTTGTTGCGCCGATCATTCGATCAATCACATCACCATTTTTGAAAAATAAAACTGCTGGAATATTTCTTATACTATATTGTAATGTGATTGTTGGGTTTTCATCCACATTACATTTGGCAACAATGATTTCATCTGAATATTCGTTAGATATTTCTTCAAGAATTGGTGAAATCATTCTACAAGGACCACACCATGGTGCCCACAAATCAACCATTACGGGTTTTGAAGAATTTAACACCACGGAATTAAAATTTTTTTCTGTTACATCTATTGTCATTATTTTTCAATTTTTTTAAATATTACTCCACAATTTTCACAAACAAAATAATCATCAATGATCCACGATCGAAATCCCCGGCCAAATACGCCATTATTATTTCTTTTTATAATGTGTTCGTTATTTTTTGATTTACAGACGGGACAAGTTACATTATGAATTTTATTATCTTGATTGGTTTTTTCTTCAATGATCTTTGTTTTTCTTTTATATCTATTATTGGCAATATATTCACCCATTTTTTTCATATAAAATGTTTAATTTATAAAATATACGAAAAAATATATGAAAAACAAAATTATTTTAAGAATAATTTCGAATCAACAGTTCTTTAATATTTCCTCTTTTTGAACCATCGGAATTAATTGACCTTTTTGCATTGACTCTCACAATACTATATTTTGAATATAGCTCATCAAAAAAATTATCGTCTGGATTATAATTTTTGGGATCAGAATTACTTAATAACCACAAATGGTTTTCATTATGAAGATTATTACAAAATCTGGCTAGTCTAGTTTGTGACATATCATCAAAACCATCAGTGGTATATGTGTTAAATGATGATGTTTGATTTAGTGGTCTATATGGCGGATCAAAATAAAAAAACGATTTACCTTCTATATAGTTAAAAGTTTTTTCGAAATCATCATTTAATATAATTACATTTTTAAGATTTTGACTATTAGTTAATAATATTTTTTCATCACAAATTTTGGGATTTTTATATTTTCCAAACGGAACATTAAACTCGTTTTTTTTGTTCACTCTATAAAGTCCATTATAGCAGGTTTTATTTAAAAAAATAAAATATGCGCTTTGTATAACGGGATTATTATTTCGTTCATTAAATTTTTGACGAATTTCCAAATAATAATTTTTACGTTCGTCTAATGAAAATGTAAAATATTTTTTTTGTAAAATTTTTAATTGTGATATAAGTTCGTTGGCATTATCTCGTATTATTATATATGTTGTAGTTAAGTCAGTATTAATATCATTAATGATTACATTTTTTACGTCACTGAAATTACGTAAAATCCAAAATAGGACGGCACCGCCACCAACAAAAGGTTCGACATATGTGTTTATATCACTATTTAATTCAGTTGGAATATATTCGCGAATATGGGTTAACATTTGTGTTTTACCCCCCGCCCATTTTAAAAAAGGTTTTGACATTATTAACTATTACACGTTTTTTATTTTTTCAAAAAAATCACGTTGTTCTTCAATTTGTGTTTTTAACGATGAAATATTAAATTGTTTGATATTATAAATTGTGGTTAATGATCTATCAATAGGTAAATCACATTCAAATGGTATCACAGTAACATTGAGATTATATATATCTGAAATTAATTTAACTAGTTCGTATTTGGTAACAACTTCTGGCGAAAATATGTGTCTTGCGCCTTTCCAGAAATTATTATTAACTATTATATTTTCGATTATTTTTGCTAGTTGTAAACAAGTAACACCATTCCATCTATTATTAATATAACCACGAACAGTTTGATTTTTCATTGATTTCACCCACTCAATTAGAGATCTGGATCGTCCAATTTCTTCACCAATAATTGATGTTCTGATTACTGTGGATTTTTCTGGTTCACCAAGTGATTTTGTTTTTCCATATATATCAGTACAATCATGTGGATGGGTTTCGTTATATTGTCCTTGTTTTCCTGAAAATACGGTATCAGTAGAAATATGAATTAATTTCCAGTTTTCATTTTCATACAAATCACTCAAATATAATGGAAATAATGAATTAATTTTAATTGCTGTGACTTTATCCTGACTATTGGGTTGTATTCCATTTGTTGTAATACGATTAATTACAATATCACCAATACAATTAATTATAATATCATTCAGCATGACACCCTTACGAAATAATGATTGTTTTAGTTGTGTTTTATCGAGATCTCTAACATCGATATCTGCCCGTGATAAACCAACCACATCTAGTCCCTGAGAGATAAGATAAGAATATACATATCTTCCCAACATTCCTTTATATCCGAGCACATATATTTTCATGTTTTGAAATTATCACGATATTTTTTATTATATAAATCAATATAACAATCAATGCAAAGTTGACCAACGCCTTCAATATAATTATCTCTTTGTTCGATATTCATATCTTTCGGATACGGTGTTTCTTTTCCACATATCACACAATTTTCCTTTTCCATCATCTATTTTTTTTATTTCATTTGTGTCATTGTTTTATATATAATGCATCCCCCCACGTTCCACCAGCCCAAAATGTTTCGACTCTAACAAAAGCAAAATTAGACAAAAACAAATCAAGTTCATTTTCTTGTACACAATTTTTATATAATGTATCACGATTTATTTCTGTTATTATATAATCGATATATTCTAATGATTTCGTCGCACCTTTAAAAACTTCCAATTCATAACCTTGAACATCAATGTTAATTAAATTAAATAAATTTCTATCATATTGAATATTATCAAGTTTATTAATTAAAACGGTTTCTTTTTTATCAAATACAATTCCCGGATACTGTGTTAGGTGTTTATCCGGCTCAAGTATTGAACTGCTCATACCCTGGTTGGTGGTTTCAACAAACATATCGATTTCACCTTCAAAATTACCCAAAGCAATATTATACGCTTTAATTGTTTCACCAAATTGAATATTTTTCAATAAAACATTAAAATTATTTTTTAATGGTTCAAAATATATTATATTGTGTATGTTATGTATTAAATATTCAATATGTTCTTGGCCATAATGTGCTCCGATATGAAGTACACCTTTTATCTTAAGATTATAATTTTTAATTATATTATCAAAATTTAATAACATTTATTCATATATTATTTCAATTTCTTGATGACATGAAATATTTTCGATACCATCGATATTTTTCATGCTAATTATTTTTCCTTCTAAAAAATTATTATTTAGATCAATAGTATTGACATTGCCATGTATATTACCATTAACGGTTTGAACTTTATTACATGGATTATTTACAATTATTGATTTATCATAGCAAATCATTTTTGGTTGTCTCATGGGTCGTGACGCCCACATTCCTTCCATTATATTCGGATTTGTATAATATAGATTTACAACATATGGGTAAATTTGTTCAGTTCTAAAAATATGTCCATCTAATGACATTGGGTATCCATAATCTCCTTGTTCACCCATCCAGTGAAAAGTATTATTATCCAAAAAAATCGGTTGATTAATTGGTCTTTTTCCTTCAGGATAACAAATTGATATATTTTTATGAAGTCGTAAGCTTCTACATAAAATTTCTTTATCGTTATTAAAGATTTCCATTTGTTCATCAAAAAAGTCAAATGGATTTTTGAAAATATTATCATCAACAAAAAATACTGTATATTTTTTATTCGTGTCAATTGTTTCAATAACATTTTGCTTAAAATTACTTTCTCTTATGTATTCAACATTAGAATATTTCATTTCAAATAATTTCCGATAGCCCTTTTCATATTGATCATCCGTGCAAAGATAAATCACTTTAATTGTATAATTGTCAGCATTGGCAACATATTTTTTAAAACTTCTTATAAAAAGTTCTAGTTGGGCAGCTCTATTTTTACTGAATACAATTATATTAATCATTTTAAAAACTATTTAAGTCGCTACCAGCATAAAATGTGTGTTTATTTTCGATATCACTAAAACTAGAACGTTGTATTGCTAAACTAGGTATAAATGTATAAGCATTATACCCATCTCTTTGTGAAAAGAAATGAATATTATCAATTGCTTCACCGGGATATTTTTGTATTTGATTTAACAAATCGTTATAAAATTTTGAATTAAATGCCACTGCGTGGGCACATTGTGTCCATGGTGTTTTACATAATTCATAATCAAGTGTTTTATAATTTGATTTATTTGGTACAAAAGTTTTATCACCAGTAATCATTTGGAACTTACCCCAGCCACAATGTAAAATATGATTACCACCCAAATAAAACATATCCCAGTCATCGGGTAAGAAATCTATTTTGGCATTAAATTTTTCATAAAAATTATCTATAAAGGCTACATCATCTTCGAATAAAAGAAAATTTTTGTAATTGTTTTTTATTGCATCTTTTATGATTTCAATATGTGTTAAAAGTAATGCAAAAGCTCCAGGTGGGTATTTAAATCCTGGTGGTGGTTTTATAAATCGTCCATCTAAAGCCGAAATTCTTTCAACTACAATATTTAATTTTTCAAATTCTTTTTGACTTTCTTCCCATCTATCAGGTCTTCTATCTAGATTTATACATACAATTTTGTCAAAATAATCATTTAATGTTTTCATGTATTTAAATGTTAATTTTTTTATAATTTTGAATCACCATCAAAATATTCTGTTTTACCTCTGACTACTCCCACCACTAAAGTAGTGGGGTTCTTGGGACAGGCATAGTGCAACCACTTACCTTATGTCCACAAAGGGATAGTCCTTCCCTTTCAATATTTATCGCAGCGTTTATGTCCCTATTATGAGCCACCCCGCATTTGGGGCAAGTCCATTCCCTGACGGACAAATCCTTGACTTCTTCATTCTTGTACCCACACTCAGAACAAGTCTGACTGCTTGCAAACCACTTGTCTATCTTTACAAGACTGTCGCATTTGTATTCAAGCATATTGATGAACATTCCCCATCCGCAATCTGATATTGCCTGCGCAAGGTGATGGTTCTTCATCATTCCTTTCACATTCAAACTCTCAACGCATACAGTAGAGTAGTTCTGCGCAATCCAAGTGCTGACTTTATGCAAGTAGTCGTATCTTTGGAAGGCGATATGCTCTTGCAGTTTAGCAACCCGCTTGACTGCTTTCTTCCAATTGTTTGACTGTTCTTCCCTTTTCTTGCCTACTTTGTATCTTCTGTTGGCAGTCCTTTGCAACACCCTCAGTTTCCTGAGATTTGACTTAAGGTATTTTTGGTTTTCAAACACCTTTCCATCGCTTAATGTTGCAAATTCCTTGATACCGACATCGATGCCAACAGACTTGCTGTTATTCAGTTTTGCCTTGCCCGCTGTCTCATACAACACGGAAATGAAATACCTGTCTGTAGTTGTATGTGTTATGGTATAGGACTTTATATTTCCCTTTATTTGCTTGTTGTGCCCCTTATATATTCTGACAGTTCCAATCTTTGCTGTCTTTACTGTCCAATTGTTGTAGTCAATTACACAGGCAGCAGGTATTCTGAAACTATCCCTATACCCTTTCTTCTTGAACTTGGGGTATCCCTTATTTCCTCTTTTGAAAAATTGGTCAAAGGCATTCCCCATGTTAATCACAGCTTGTTGCAGAGTTTGAGACGGTACTTCCTTTAGATATGGCAACTCCTCTTTCAATGAAACTAACCCATTTATCAAATCATAGGTGCTTATTTTCCGCTTTCCATCCTTATATGCACTAATCTTCCTGTCCAACATTATGTTGTACACTTTCCTGCAACACCCACAAGTCTGCTTGATTAACTCCTTCTGGGTATTGGTAGGGTTTAGTTCATATTTGACGGCTCTAAACATTACTTGAACTTCTGATTTTCTTTTTATTAATATATGAAAAATATATTTTTAGTGGGCTTTCATCCCACATCTAAAGAAGTGGGGTTTCCCGTCCACCTTTCATAAATCTTCAAGTTTTTTTGTTTTTGGATTATAGTATTTTTTCATCTAATTCATTATTTATTAAAATATAGACAATTTTTGGTTAATATCAAAGTTTTGAATAAAAAAACGTAATTATTTATATATTTATGATATATGAAAATCCTTATCTCTGAAAAACAGTTAAAATGGGTTCTAAAAACACAAGATGTTCTCGAAGAACAATCCGATACCCTTAACGATCAAAGATTGTTGATCGTTTTACAAAATCGTATTAATGATATTCTCGATAAAAAAGAAAAAGAAATTCTCAATCGTACAAGTATTAAAATTGTTAATAATAAAGGACAATTAAGTTTACAAATTGGTGAAAGAATCTATCCAATGAGAAGAATGGTTCAGGGTGTTTATGCGTTAATTATTCCTGAAAGAAGTAAACTAACGTTTGGTGTTACATCCTCAGCCGATTTAATACCTGAAATTGAAAAAATAAACGAATATAAAATTCTTTCTGAAAAATATCCAAATTTAAGAGCACAAATTGAAAATAATTTGGTTAATGGTGTTATTTTTACCGATCAAAATAACCAAGGAACATTTAAACTAACTATAACCAGAAAACTTCCAGATGTAAAAGAATATAAATCTGCGGTTGATTTTGGTAGTGAATATCCTTTGGGTGAATTTTTTGAAAGAAATAAATTGATCTATAAATTCGGAAATGATATGTTCGGCATATTGGAATCCGGTCAACTTAATATGAATTTGGCTGGTATTCCACTTAAATTAGAACAAACCACAAACAGACCACAAGTTGCTGTTGCACCCATTTCAATAAGTACGATGGCTCTTGGTGATGTCTTCAACTTTGATAGTATTGAATTTAAAGATGAAAATTTAGCACGAAGACAATATGGTGCGTTTATACAACAAATACGACATCTCATTCAGAAATATGGTGAGCCTTTCATTAACCACATGAAATCACAAAATCCAACAATATATGGTTATTCTAGTGTTGATGCCGATCCAGAACAACCAATAACTGGTGGTTATAAACCATGTGCTGGAAATAAAACAAGACGAGATTATGATTTATGCCTTTCACAAGAAAGAGCCCGGGTCATTGCCGACATATTAAATAAAGAACTACCCGAATTGGGTGGTATTTTTAAATTTAAAGGAATGGGTGAAACTACCAAATTTGGTCCGGGGTGGACCAAAGAAAATCCAACCGTTCCAGAAGTTACAGCACCAAACAGACGATATGTTTTAAGTGATATTCAACCGTTCACAATAAAATAGATTTAAGATATATAAACAAACGAAACATATACAGTTCTATTTTTTCTGTAATAATATGCGGCAACACCAACAACAACAGCATTTTTATAATCACCATTTAAGAAATGTGTGTGGTGTATAGATTTGTTCCAGCCATTTATTAAATCCTTGGCAATTTCATAATATGTGTATTTATAATTCATTGGAAGATTTTCAAATGAAACCGACCCGACAATTTCACCATAAGATAAAATATAATCTTCTGCATATGGATCCCAATTAGCTTGTAAAAAATAAGTTCCTCTCATTTCATTTATAAGCATAACTTTTACCGTGTCGGGTAGATCGTTAAAAATTCTATCTGGATTGCCATCACGATCAATATCATACCATTTTGGATTATGAAATTTCATCATTTGATTAGATGGAATTCTATCGCAATTATTTTTAAAATAATAATAATTGTCTCTAGAAATTATTCGTTCGACAACTGAAGAACGAATTAACGAATCACCATTATGAATCTTTTTTTGATAATCGTTCATTGCTTTAAACAAAACATCACACATTCTTTTTTCATCGAAATTATTAAAATCGATATATTCGTTCAACACCTGTAATTTTGGTGATGTTGGGGGAGTATAAACATCATTTAATGAATGTGTGTTAGAAGAAACATCATCATCAACCCATATTGATGAATCAGATTTAAAGTTTTGATAATCCGAATTGTTTCGGTAATCGGTGTAGAAAATCACTGCAATAACCATTATTGCGATAAAAATAAAAAAATTAACTGTTCTTTTCATTGCGTTTAAAATTTTAATTAGTAAAGATAACGTATTTTTTTTGATATTTCCAAATTTTTTTATAAAAAAAGGGGACTACTCCCCTTTATGACCTTGTGTGTTTATTTTTTTATTAAAATTTAATTCCACAATGTGGACAAAAACGATGTGAAAATTTTTTTCTTTTAGCTCCACAATTAGTACAATAGACAGTTAAATCTTCTTTAACAAATGGTTTTTGTGAAACCGGAAGTATTTTCCAATCTGTTCTCCAAGTCCACCATGTATCAAATAATGTATAATCATTTACTAAAGATTGAACAGATTGTGAGCCTTTTTCAATTCTTCCTGTCTCAGATGACGTAATACTATTTCCAAATTTATCATGTGATAAGCCACTAACAGGTGGGGTATTCGTTAAAGTGTAAGGGGCTGTTGCATTATAAGAAATATCGGTCTTTATATTAAAATCGGTAGAAAAATTAACATAATTATACCACGTATTAATATTACCAGGTGTAGTATAAAACGATTCTTTATAAAATTTAATTGTTACACTCAAAACAGTGGGGTCATTCATATCCACATTATATGTTTCAAATTTGAATTTCTTTGGTTCATCAAGATACCTATCAAGAAACACCCTTTCACCTGGACGTAGAACAATACCCGAACCTATTGATACATCATTAAGTAAAATCTCAGCACGAATCTTATTTTGTGTGGGATTAAAAAGTTCTATTTCGAACTCATCACCGTTTTTTAAATAAACGGTATCGTTGTATTGCTTTATGCGTTGTCTACCTTTGGTAATGAACGCACTGGGAGGATACGTTACATTGACATTTTTTTTCATTTCCTTATTTTTTTTATATGAACATCTATTTGTTGGTATCAATTCCAACTCAAATGTCGTTTTACCGGCACTAGATCCTCAATCACAAGGTCATTAATAAATATAAATAAAATAAAAAAGTAAGTAAATGTTAATTAAAAATTTTGAACATTAATTTCAATATTTTTGACAATAATATTTCCGTTATTATCGTTAGTTAAATTAATTTCAATGTCAGAATCAACACCAAAATATCCCAAATCATCGGTTTCGTTAGTTATGACTTGTGAGTTCCAATCAATCGGTATTGTTATGTTTTCTTCAATAAAATCACCATCAGGATCATTTGCGGGATAATAACTTATTTCAAGTTCAATATGTGACGGGCCTTTAATGTTGGTCACATAAATGCCTTTTATGCCATATTTTCTCCATTCAATATCTACAATATAAGATAACTCAAAATTTATTTTAGAAATATCGGCAATTTCACCACCTTTAAATGTTGTTCCAATATAACCAAAATCGCCAGTCGCATAAACAAGATTTGTTCTATCATTAATTGTTTGTTCTTTAATGATGTTATCCATTAATGTTTTAGTTTGACTTTCGGTTAGAATTACTTTTTTCATTTTATTACTTTTTGAAATGAACGATATTCACCTGATTCTAAAAGATTATTTCCTTCTTCAGCAGTCAAATATTGCCCAACACCATAATCTGGTGAATTTTTATCAATATATGTTTTCATATTGGTAAGGAAATAGAAATAGTCACCATCCATTGCAGAATATCTTTTCAGGAAAAATCTATCAGTTCCTTTACGTAATGGGGTTGTTTTTGTTGACGCAAATTTCATTGGTTCCATCCATTCAATTGTATCAACATTCATAATACCATAATAAACGCCAGAACGATCTGTATATAAAACATAATTGCTTTTTCTATCAATACCAATTGGATTATATGTTGAACCAATTATGCTAACTTTAATAGCCCACACACCACGTTTAATATTTAAAACTTGTTTTAATTGATACTCGTCTAAATATTTATATAACTGTGGGGTTTCATTGGCGATGATATTTAGAATACCAAATGGATCATTAATGTCTGAACATTTAAATTTATCTTTATAGTTGTCAAGATTAACGGTATCAATATACAATTTTCTTAAATTTTTAGTATTATCTTTACTATATGGTAATGTTCTAAAAGACAACTTGTCATTAATAGCTCTTCCTGATTCGATATATTGTTTTTTTATATTAAATGATTGTGCACCAAAGAAATTATCACTATACTGATTAAAATTAATATTGTCTATTTTTGCACTAGCTTTTTCTTTTGGCGTTAATGGGTAATATGTAAAAAATTCTTTTTTTCCGATTAATTGTGGGTGAATATTAACAATATCATCCCATGTTTGATTCGTGTTGGTACCATTTGGTCTAGGTGTTATCATGTAAGGACCATTATTACTTCCGGTTGAACTATTCATATCACACACGTTAATAGTGGAAATATAATATCTGTGATCTTCTTGGTAATTTCTATTAAGAACGATATAATAAACACTATAACTTCTATATGTTGCGTATAAATTACGACCTTCATTTGATCCTGGATAATCATTATTGCCGATACACCAGTTTATACCACCATATTGTGCAACTAAAATACGTTGTAAACGACCTAATGCAATTGCTTCATCTTTTCCTGTTATTCTATAAACTGTAATTCCATTTTCATTAATAATACGATTATGTGGTGATTCCCATTTTTTTAACGCATTTGCTTTTCGTATTTCAGGTGTATCACCCTCTATTCTGAAATCCATAAATGGTGTGGACTGAATTGTACCATTAACATCCATAAAGAATTCCATTTCTTCCCACCTATAGTTTTGTATGTCTCTGATTTTAGATATATCCATAAGGATTGGTTTTAAATGAGGAAATCTAACTACAAGAGACGTTATTTCGGGTAAATTTATATAATCAGGATGTTTTTCAGGGTCTTTATAAACACGTAATCCGTTTTTTCTGTTATTAAAAAACGTAATAGCGGCCTCTGCGTCACCATCGTCCAATGCTGGGTTTTCTTCTTTCCATTTTGCTATAATTTTTGCGTGTGGAGAAACTTTTTTCTGACGTGCTTTTTGATTTTGACGTTCAATATCATCAGGACGATCATCGGAATCATCTTCTGGCGGTTCGGGTTCATCTTCTGGTGGTTCATTCACATTTACTGGCTGATTGGGTAAATCCGGTTCAAACTCCACATCTGGGTCGTTTTGTTGTTCTAATAATAATTCCCAAAATAATTTTTTAATTCTCATAACAACTATATTTTAAATTCCCGTCCCGTATTTACGACGACATTTTTTCCATATTTTATTCTCTTCAGGTGTTAATGTGCCCTGAGTATTATATCCCCAAATTCCATCCGCCACAATATTAGCCCCTTTTTTCTTTTTTTCTTGCTGGAAAAGAATCAAAGCTCTTGTTGTGTCCTTATCCATTTGACCGTTAATTTTTAAATTGGCTCGTAAAATTTGGTTTAAAAAACATTGAACAGTAGCAGCTAGAGAAGCATCTTCTGTTTGTTCTTGGATGATTGAATCCACAACCATTTTCACTTGTTTCTCAGTTAAAATATATTTTTTCATTTTTATTTTTTTTTATCTTAAATTAAAAACATATCTCCCTTTACCGACATCTTTAATATCTATACCAGTACTTTCTTTAAATGTTTTTATTATTGCTTCATCACCACCATGACGATATAAATCTTTAAGTATATCGAATAATGTTATTTCATCAAGGCCGGTCCTGCTAAGTATTTCAGCAAGTCCCTCTAAATTATAGACTTCCTGATTTTCTAGTAAAACATCGTTACATTCAATTATGTTGTTTACCAGTGTTTTTACCTGTGATTCCGTAAAAATATACTTTTTCATATAATGATAAATATTAAATAATTTGGATTTGTAATAGTTACAATATGTTTAATTTTATTTATATTTATTCAAAAACGAAATGTTACACACATTACGAGGATTTGAATTAATAACATATCAAGATAAGTTGTATTATGTTTTTCGAAAAGTGAATAAAAATTCAATTAAAGATGGTCATATTAATGATGTTAAAGAATTTTGGCGTTGTGATATTGTTCTTAAAAAAAGAAATAATGAAGATGATATGCTATTGTTTCTAGTTGAAATTCCAGATGCTATTATTATTGAAGATCAGGAGAAAACTGAGACTATTTAGTTTCTTTTTTTCTAATAGTTTTTTTCGGATTTTTTTCTTGGGTCGATAAATTATTTATTACATCAAAATTTTTTAAAACATCATTTAGTATTGCTGCAAATTCATAATTTTCGTTTTCTTCATTTTTTTTGCGAAATAATGTTATGACTTGATTTAATTCAGCATCACTTAATTTGGAAATTACTTTTGTTCGATTTTTTATTAAACTTAAAACTGTAAATAGAACAGCCAATTTTTTTTCGTTGGTTAATGTAAAATATTCGTTAATGTTTATTGCTGATAATATGTGATTTGTTGTGGATGTTAAAAATGACATAAAAGACGGATGGTTAACATTAATTTTCATAACGAAACTTTTTTATAAATATTTTTATGAACATATTGGAGACAAATATAATTAAAAAAAGGAGAAATCAAATGTTTTCCCCTCTTTTTTTTT
>JAKPTO010000031.1 GCA_029555085.1 bacterium
GATAAAGACCAAAACAGATTAGCTGACTTTTTTAAGGAAATGGATAGACCTGATGTCTATCAGATTTTATCTAACTCTGATCCCAGAGTTACAAATCCTGATGATAACTTTTTTGATAACCTTTATAAAGAATATAAGATAAGCCGTATACAAGCAAAAAGAATGATCAATTCGGATGCCCAAAAAAGAGGTAATATTTCTGAAATACTCGTGACTAATTATTAAAATGATGTAGTATGTCTCAACTTCAAACTAATGAGAATTGAGCTTTGTTTTATATACATAATGTTTAATATAGATTGGGAGGTTTACCTTGAAACAATTACCAGTATATAAAAAATTACAACTGAAAAGCCCCGATAAAGTATTCAATTATTTAATGAATACTATGTTACCAACTATCAATGATTGGTCTTATCTTGTTGACTGGAAAAAAGTATCCAAGCATATAAAGGATATTGAAATTTGCCTCAATACAATGAACTATCTTATAGGCAAAAAGAATATCACCGATGAATTTAAATATCTTCTGAAAAAACATCCGGAAATTAAACATATTTTACCTGTTCTTGTCGCTTGCAGAAAGGATAGCATAACCCTGTTAACTTCTAAAAATCAAAATAACCTTCAATCAAAAGAGTTTAATTTTAAAAACCTTTCTGATGAAGATGCCTTAAATTTTGCTGACAGAGCTGGTTTATTACAGTTATTAAGTTCAAACAAAATTAAGAACTTGGTTGATTATGTTTTCGGAATTGAAGTAGGATTGGATTCCAATGCCCGCAAAAATAGAGCAGGAAAAGCAATGGAACAATTAATGAATAAGCATATTAAAAAGATTTGTGAAAAAAACAACCTTGAATATTTAGCATCTGCTAACAAGTCAAAAGTAAAAAAACAATGGGGAATTGACCTTCCTGTAGATAAAACAAATCGTAAAATTGACTTCATTATAAAAAAAGACCGTCAGTTATTTTTATGTGAAGTCAATTTTTACAGCGTTGGCGGTTCAAAATTAAAATCAACAGCAGGTGAATATAAAAATATCTATAACTTTTGGAAAAGTCATAACCTACAATTTATATGGATAACTGATGGTTGGGGTTGGAAAACAACGCAAAGACCATTGCAAGAAGCATTTAATGAGCTTGATTATATCCTGAATATAAAAATGGTTTTTGATGGTGTTTTAGAATATATCCTTACTAATTGATTATGAGCTATAGTAAATATTTTTCTGCTGAAGGTTTCTGCTTATATCTGGGAAATTGTATTGAAATTTTAGAAGAACTTGAACCTAACTCAATAGATATGATTTTTGCCGATCCTCCCTACTTTTTATCGGATGGAACCATAACTTGTAAAAGCGGAAAAATGGTAAGTGTGAAAAAGGGTGACTGGGATTTGCTTGATGAATTTAATAACAAATCAGAATTCCACCATAAATGGATTTCTGCATGTAGACAAATATTAAAACCATCAGGAACTATTTGGATTAGCGGAACCTACCATTCAATTTATCAATGTGGATATGAGTTACAAAAACAAGGGTTTAGAATTATTAATGATATTTGCTGGTTCAAACCTAATGCAGCTCCAAACCTTACCAGAAAATGTTTTACTGCTTCTCACGAAACAATTCTTTGGGCAATTAAAGACCCCTTACAGAAACAAAAATATCATTATGAGCTAATGAAAAATACTGACTGGATGGGAGATATTATCAATAAGAAAGGTAAACAAATGAGAAGTGTTTGGTGTATTCCAACTACACCTGCAAGGGAAAAAATACACGGAAAACATCCAACTCAAAAGCCCATAGCATTATTGGAAAGAATCATTTTATCTTCTACCGATGAAGGAGACCTTGTTCTCGATCCCTTTAATGGAAGCGGTACTACCGGTGTTGTTGCTAAAAAATATCATAGAAATTATATAGGAATAGATATCAATATTGATTATTTGAAATTGAC
>JAKPTO010000049.1 GCA_029555085.1 bacterium
TCAGATATGGTCTTGATCTCTTTGATTGCCTCTATGGCAACTCTGGCTTTGAAATCAGCTGTAAATGTTCTTCTTGACTTTTTCATGTGACAGAAATTTTAAAGTTAGTAAATTCCTGTCCAGTTTTTCTAGACCATCACAGTGGTCAGCGGTACGGCCTGCCCCGGAATAAACAAAAATATTGTTGAAATTTTAGCAATTGTCGGAAGACAGGTATAAACCTCTTTTACTATCCATTATAATAATATAGCAAACTCCCTTTTATAAATCTTTTTCTATACTGTGATTTTATAAAAATTAATTATTTTCTATTTTCTACAATCTTTACAAGTTTACTTACATAAGGATGTATATAAGTAGCAATTCCATTTTCAACCTTAAATATTACAATCTCAACACTAGTTGATTGTTCTCCATTTCTGTTTTTTGGAGGTCCTTTTATATAAATCCAGCAGTTTTTGGTTAAATGATATTGTCCAGGTTTAACATTTATAGTATCTGTTTGAGGTTCAATAAAACACCAATCTTCAAATTTTGTAATATCATCTCCTGTTAAAATAGCATTCATATTATGGGCAATTGTACCATTTACACCTACAAAATAAACAGGTAATCCATATTTTCCATTATCTTTGTAAGTTGCCCCATAATAATAAATTGAATCTAAATCAAATCCAGAATATCTTGTTTCTCCAGGAAAACCATGAAAATTAGTCATAAGTTGACCTGAAAATTCAGTGCATACCCATGATGGAGAAAGACTCCTGTAGGGTATTGTATTTGTCCAATCTTCTAATAATTTTTCTTGAACATATGCATCTCTTTGTGCTTTTGTTGTTAATAAATCATATGCAGCCCCATTTGGATTTGTAGATACAAATGGATTTATTATATATTCATAAGGTCCTTGGGTTATATTTCCCTTAAAAATAATTTCTTCAAGCCCCTCATTTGCATCCCTAACATTTAATTTTATCTTGTATTCCCCTAATTTATTCCAAAAAGATTTTATCTTTAAATTATAATTATTTAATGTTGGCCTGGTTTTTCCTTCTACAGAACTTACACTATTTATTGATACAGGATTATCTTCAGGATTTTTATCACTTATTTTTCCAGTTAAATCT
>JAKPTO010000034.1 GCA_029555085.1 bacterium
CCTGCCTGTTTTCTAAGACATGACCAAATATTGTTAAAAAAAATTACGCAACAAACTTAAACAAATCTACATAGGGCGATCCTCTTTTAATAACGGCAAAAGCTCTAAATAGTAGTTTGTTTCTTATGATGTTAATTGTGCTCATTTTGTTTTTTCCTGCTTCAACTCTTTTTCTGTAGTATGTTTGATATTCTCCTTTAAGTTGTATTGCAGACATTGCTGCCATATTAAGCAATGATTTCAATTGCTTGTTTGCAAATGGATGCACTCTGGATCTGCCAGTAATAACACCCGATGAATTTGCAAATGGTGCAATACCACAATAGCAAGCAAATGAACGAGCATCAATAAATGAAGTAAAGTTTGCTGTGAAAGCTATTAAATAATACCCAACAACTTTTCCAATTCCCCTGACAGAAAGAATTAATTCAAAATTCTTATTCATTAATGGATCTTGTTTAATTATGGTTTCAATTTCGTTTTCTACTGCCTCAATTTCTTCGTTCAAAATAGCGATCATTCTTTGTTGAACATCCCTTAAAAAAATTGTTTCACCTTCTTGATAGCAGTCATTTAAATCGCTTAAGCCATTTTTATATGCTGTGCGATGCTTGATTAACTTTTCTCTTAGGGGAAGAAGAGATTTGATACGCTCGATCTTTTCACCTGGTAAAACGGTTTGTACCAATTTATCTCTTTTTTCATGAGCATACAGGGCAATTCTGCGAGCATCAACTTTATCGTTCTTTCCCCTTGTAATTCCCAATGACTTTTTGATTTCAAGAGCTGGAACCATAACAAAAGGAATCTCTTGCGTATGCAAAAAAACGCTTAGCATTTTAGAGTATTTACCAGTGTTTTCAAAACAAATGAGTAAATCTTCTTTTTTGCATTTTTTTAATTTGAGAACTGTTTCTAAAAATGTTACAAACCCCTTTGAGTTGTTTTCTACAATGAAATGTTTGCCATCGGTTCCATGAATAAAACAATCCAATGTTGCTTTTGAAACATCAATACCCATAATGATTAGATTCTTTTTCATAATTTTGTTTTAAGTTTTTAAAATAAGTTGCCTTCAACTATCACCTTTAAAAGACCTTGTGTCTAAATTTCTAAATGGTTCCTAGCAACTGCAATAAAAGAATGGGGACTAAAACAGGCAATAGGTCTGAGAGCCTTGACTGCCGCAAAGTTCACCCCATTCTTTTTTTTCAACAAATTAACAACAATTAACAAAGAAAAGAAAAAGTAGCAAAAAGAAAAGAAAATCAGATACTTACAATATTCTTTAATAATTAATTGTTAATAATTAGTACAAATCTAAAGG
>JAKPTO010000050.1 GCA_029555085.1 bacterium
CTTTACAATGTATTATACTGTGATACCAATAAAAACAACCTGATCATCCTGTATCTGCTTTTGAATTTTATTTATAAGAATAATAGAGTTAAATCCGTTCCTGGATGTTAAATAATTATATTTTGCCTATCCAAATAGCTATCCTATCTATTATATTGTATTTCTTATTTTGGTAAAATATTCTTATTTTCCCTATTATTTTCAGGGTTAAAACCCTTCTATAAAATCTGTCGTTCCTACGGAACTTTTTCTTAAAAAAAGAGATAGGTAGTTTTTCTTACCCTTTTCGCCGGGTTAAAACCCGTCGTTAGTATCTGTCGTTCCTACGGAACTTTTTTCCTATTATTTATTCTTATTGAATATAACTATTGTATAAAATATGAACTTACCAATACAAAATTTCATTCTTCTCAATAAATTCCCTAACTCCTACTAAATAAATATAATTCCGTTTTCTTCCTTAGTAGCATTGCTTACTCATTGCTTACCCATTGCTAATACCATCCGTAATGGGTAAGCAATGCTTCAGTAATTCAAGTTGGAAAAAGCTGAAATACCCTGAAAGCAGTGTACTTTATTTAACCCCAAAAATGTAGTTTATAACAAATGGATTGGCAACTTCTACTTTGCCAAGGAGTTCGCAGAAATTTGAAAAATAAATGCATTCGGTTTATTGCAAATTAGAATACCGCAACTAAAATACAAAATTTGTCTTTTCTTCTCCAGGTTAAAACCCTTCTATAAAATCTGTCGTTCCTACGGAACTCATTCTCCCAGAAGGAAATAAGCTATTTTCTATGCTCTTTTCGCCGGGTTAAAACCCGTCGTTAGTATCTGTCGTTACTACGGAACTTTTTCCCATATATGAGCTTCTGCTTTTATAGAAATTCCGATTAACTTGTAAATCTGAAAACGCTATTTTATATATACTGTTCCCATTATCCTTTTTCAAAAAAATCAAAGAATTCTGTTAATTTATTTATCCAGAGATTATATTTCTGATAGTATGAATTATATTCTTCATCAGTGACGATATTGCATTTGGAAACAACATAAAAGGATGGAGTTCCTTTTAATTTGACTACTATATTCACTGGATTTTGATCATTACCAAGATAATATTTCCCAATTAAATAGACGGTTCTCCAATTATTCATATCAAGTGGATTATCCCATTTTTTTATTTTTGAA
>JAKPTO010000013.1 GCA_029555085.1 bacterium
CCATCTACTTATTGTACTTGGATTAAAACCATAATACCTTGCAACATGTCTAATACTTTTATGTTCATTAATAACCATATTAACTGCTTTAGCTCTTAATCTTGGTAAATTAGGATTAATAGTATATGCCATACACTTTAAGGATTAATAATTATTATATTATATATATTTAATTATTACACTTAAAGTGTTGCCAAGCTATTGGGCTATTACGATGCACTTGATTAATATGAAAAATTATGTATAATATTCTATATATACGCGCCGTGGTGGCGGAATTGGTATACGCGACGGACTTAAAATCCGTTGAAGGCAACTTCTTGTGGGTTCAAGTCCCACCCACGGTACCACATTTAAAAATACTCTGAGGTCGGGGTATTTTTTATATATAAAACAACTAAAAAACACCCTATGAATTTGTTTCTATGTCGCATTTGACCTTAGAGAGAACGAGCTATTGACAAAAAAATTTAGATATGCTATACTCCTAGGTTAGCTTAAAAAGCTAATTTCACAAATCCGTATATTTCTGCATCCACGACAAGCATGAAAATTCCTAAAAGATCTCTGCAGGCTGTGTCCTAGATATTCGCTCGCATAGTTCTTAGAGAAATTTTCTTGGGTGCAGTAATATATGGATTTATTATTTGACTAAATACTTTATAAATGATATTGTTAATTCAAGCTAGTATATTATACTAGTTTTTTTAAAAAATAATTTTGGGAAACCAAATACAAAAATATGTTTCAAAATACAGACGAAATAAAACAAGCAATACAAGATATTTGTGAAGAAAAAAATATCTCAATTGATTCTGTTATAGACGGAATTGAAGCTGCTCTTGCTGCGGCATATAGGAAAGATTTTGGTAATAAGAATCAAAACATAAAGGTAAATTTTGATATTGACACGGGAGAAATTGAAGCATTTGATATAAAAACTGTTGTAGAAGATCGAGATATAGAAAAAGAAGCAGAGGAATATCAAAAAATTAAGGACTCATTAAAAGATGGCGAGGAAATGCCAGAGGGAATCGTAAGATTTAATCCTAAAACCGAAATATTGCTATCAGAAGCAAAAGAAATTGATAAAAAAATAAAAATAGGTGAAGAATTAAGAGTTGAGCTTGAAACTCCAAATGACTTTGGAAGAATAGCCGCTCAAACCGCAAAACAAGTTATAATTCAAAAAATTAGAGAAGCAGAAAGAGAGACAATTCTATCAGAATTCAAACAAAGAGAAGGAGAGGTCGTAAACACAACAGTTCAACGCAGAGAAGGTCCAAATGTGTTAGTTGATTTAAATAGAACAATAGGAATAATTCCACCTGAAGAACAGGTAAGAAATGATAATTACATGCCTGGATCTAGATTAAAGGTTATAATTCTTCGCGTTGAAGAAACTGTAAAAGGACCAAGAGTAATAGTTTCTCGCGCTCATCCTGAAATAATAAATAAGGTATTTACATTGGAAGTGCCTGAAATATCAAACGGAATTGTAGAAATAAAGGCAATAGCCCGCGACCCAGGTTCTAGAACAAAAATCGCTGTTGCAAGCAAACAAGAAAACATCGACCCAGTTGGTTCTTGTGTTGGGCAAAAGGGATCAAGAGTACAAGCAATAATATCAGAACTTGGCGGAGAAAAAATAGACATAATAGAATGGAACAAAGATCCGGAGATATTTATAAAAAATTCTCTCTCTCCTGCAAAAATAATAAATATAGAAATAAATAAAGAAGAAAAAACATCTATTGTAAAAGTAGCAGAAGATCAACTGTCTTTAGCTATTGGACGCGATGGACAAAATGTAAAACTTGCTACAAAACTAACTGGTTGGAAAATAGATGTTGAGGGAATAGAAAACATTGAAGAAAAAATAGGAGAAGAAGAAAAAATTCAAGAAGAAACAGAAGAAATTCAAGAAGAAGAATAAGAAAGATTATACACTATAACCCTATTTTATGTTTTTGTAACAAGAGTTGATTTATTTAAAAATAAGCCTTAAAATTACAATGCACAATAAATAACTCGCTGAATTAAACTAAATAATAAAAAATTAAATTAAAAAATATGTTTAAAAAAGAGATGCCTCAAAATATAAAAAATACGGAAACCGTAATAGGCGAATCAGTCGTCTTAGAGGGAGAATTTAATAGTCACGGAAATATAGTATTAGAAGGAAAACTAAATGGAAACTTATCAACAGATGGCCATGTCTTAATAGGAGACAAAGCAGAAGTAGTTGCAAACATAAAAGCAGGAAGTGCTTTTATATCTGGTAAGGTAATTGGAAATATTACATTATCTGACTCTATAGATATCGCAAAAACAGCAAACATTCAAGGCGACATAAAAGCTAGCTCAATTGCTGTTGAATCTGGTTGTCAAATAAATGGAAGAGTTTCCGTAGGATCGAAAATTATTGAAAATCCTAAAAAAACCACAAAACAAGAATTACCACTAGAAAGAGGCGAATAATTAATAGCCCAAAATTATATTAAATTCCTAAAATAATAAATTACTAACTTGGTGTGAGTAAAATTATGTATCTTTATATATACGATTCATGTTTAAAAGAAAAAAAATTTGAAAATATTCTTACAAAAATAGAGAGTAGAATTATTGATTTAGATATAAAAGGCGAAATATTAAGAATGAATCTGCTAAAAAATGTTTCGCAATTTATCAAAGATGGAATTAAAAAAGGAGCACATACTGTTGTTGTTATAGGAAACGATAAAACATTCAGCACAGTGCTTGAAAGCGCGATGTCAGAAAATATAATAATGGGATATATTCCTATTGATAAAAAAAGTAAATTTGCTCAAATTTTTGGAATTCCATATGGAGAACTCGCTTGTGCGATTCTTGGCGGAAGAATTATAGAAAAAATCGATATAGGAAAAATCAATAATAAATTCTTTCTCGGCTCTATTGTAATAGATGACTGTCAAAATGTAGAATTAAAAATAGATGATTTTAAAGTGCGAGTTGGTCGTGGAAATAAAATAATAATTAAAAATATTGATTTCGAAGAAGAAGATTCTAAAATATCAAATCCAACAGATGGATTGTTTGAAATTTTTGTAGAAAAAAGTGGTGGTTTTATGAGTAAAAATTCAAAACATACACTCATAAAAACAAATAATATTTTGATAAATTCAAGAGATACTTCAACTCCACTTATTTTCGATGAGATCCAAACTATAAACACTCCCGCTCAAATTAGCATAGCAGATGAAAAACTAAATATTATAGTTGGTAGTAATAGAAAATTTTAAACTATTTTTATATAAAAAATCGCCATTGGCTTGATGCTGAAAGGCGATTTTTATTTTATATAAAACTAATATCTAATTTATAACCTCGACTTGATTGTTTTGTTTTTTGTTTATTGGTTTTGTGAAAAACATTGCTTCGAGAATTCCTAAAAGCGTTATTACAAAAAAATACAAAGCAAGTCCACCGGGAAGAGATAAGCTGATTAATACTGTTACAATCGGCATAGTATAAGTCATTTGTTTTGTCATTGTTTCTGTTAAAGAAAGCTCTTTAGATTTGTTATCTGTGTTAATTTCTTGTTTGTCTTTTTTCTTTTGCATTAATAATCTACTTTGAAAAAATTGAGCCGTGCCAGCAAATACACCTAAAATCCATTGTGGTTTAGATAAATCTAAAATATTAAACATCATCGGATTTATTGTTCCTGGATTTTTCACAAAACTATATAAAAAATCAAAATTTGTATTTACAAGACCATTTCTAAAAGCATAAAAAACGGAAATCATAATTGGAAGCTGTATCAAAGGCGTCAAACACGATGAAAAAGGGCTAATGTCTTCTTGCTTGTATAATTCCATTGTTGCTCTGGCGAGCGCTTGCTGATCTCCCTTATATTGGGTTTGTAATGCTTCTAATTTTGGCTGAATTGTCTGCATTGCTTTCTGAGATCTCATTGACTTTTTTGATAATGGCCAAATAATAATTTTTATAATTATTGTTACGAAAATTATTGCTATCCCTATATCCGGAATTAAATTGTAAAAAAATACTAATAAATTAAATATTGGATAATACAGGACTACTTTAAAAAATGCGATCATATTTTTATTTTACCTGCCTACAAAAAGCAGGAATTATTAATTATTTCAATGGATCTAATCCTCCTTTTGATAGGGGATTACACTTAATTATTCTTTTTATTGAAAGAAAAGCTCCCTTTATAATACCATATTTTTCTATAGCTTGATAACTATAATTTGAACAAGTCGGATAATACTTACAAAATCCATACGGATGTTTATATGAATTCCAGCCAGTATCTGGTGATATTGTTTTCTGGTAAAGCCTAATTAAATATAAAAGTATTTTTTTCATTGCATTGCTTTTGCTTTTTTAAAAATATATAACAAATCTTTTTCAATATCGGAATAACTTAATTTTAACACGCTTAATTTTGCAAAAATCATAAAATCAAATCCTGGTTTTATTTTATCATAATTTAACCTTAATGCCTCATAAGTTCTTCTTCTGATTCTGTTTCTATCCACGGCTCGTTTAGAAATTTTTTTTGAAACAACTACACAAAAACGACTTTTTGAAAGTTCGTTTTTAGAAAATCTTAAAATAAAATTATTACTATAAAATTTTGATTTGGATTTTAAAATTCTATCAAAATCTTTTTTCCTGCTAATTCTAATTTCTTTAGCAATCATTACTATTAAACTGTTAGTTTTTTTCTACCCTTTGCTCTTCTTCTTGCTAAAACCTTTCTTCCACCAGCAGTACTCATTCTTTCCATAAAACCATGAGTTTTTGCTCTTTTTCTTTTCTTTGGTTGATATGTTCTCTTTGGCATATTTTTATAAGACTTAAAATAATAATAGATATAGAATAGCAGTAAATATGGATTCAGTCAATAAAAAACGATTAAAAATAATTAAAAATTTATTTTGACAAATTAATACAAACTTGATATATTCATAAATAATTAAAAATGGGAGGAATAAATTGAAAAACTATTTATTAATAGCTATTACTATCCGCGGAACAACAATTATCCAACAAATGGGAAATCTGGAAGAATTCAAAAGTGTTGTGAAAGAACTTGTAAACAATGAAATAGTGGTATCCGCTGTTATTATTGAGGCGTCTCTGGAAAAAGTAAGAGTCCAGAGATTAAAAGGGGAGGTTGAAAAGGTCGAAAACTTCAAAGAAATCCTTGATGAAACCTGTCCCGACTGGGAACATACTGAAAACATAATATAATAATAGATTAGGGGGTTAAACCATAAACCCCTTTTTATATTTTAAAAATTTTCCACAGGATCTAAAATCTAAAATTTGATAAAAAAGTTATCCACAATTCATCCACAGTTTATAGACATTACACTATTTATTAATTATAATTAATAAGCTAAAATATGATTATTAATAATAAATTTTAAAATATGAACTTTGAGGAGATATGGCAAAGTGTGCTGGGTGAACTTGAACTTACAATTTCAAAAGCAAGTTTTACAACCTGGTTTAAAAACACAAGCATCATGGACATAGAAGATGATTGTGTTTATATTTCTGTTCCAAATGGATTTACAAAAAGATGGTTAGAAGATCGTTATTACAAAAATATTTTATCAGCAGTTACCAATGTATTAAAAGAAGATAGAATAAAAAAATTAATTTTTAAAATTTCTCACACTCCAACAAAGATTAATATTTCTGGAAATACTAATTCTGTAAAATTAGAAGACATACAAAAAGACAACTCCCCAAAACTAACTCAGAGTGGCACTGTTCCTCTTGTTATAAATCCAAAATATACTTTTGAAAATTTTATAACTGGAAAACAAAACGAACTTGCAAAAGCTGCGTCAATGGCTGTAGCAAAAAACCCTGGAAAAGTCTATAATCCTTTATTTTTATATGGTGATGTTGGTCTTGGAAAAACTCATTTAATGCAATCTATTGGAAATTATATTAAACAAAAATTTCCAAAATACAAAATGCTTTATACGAGTAGTGAAAATTTTACAAATGATTATGTAAAAGCGATTCAGTCAGGAAAAATAGATGATTTTAAGAAAAAATATAGAGAACTTGATGCTTTACTTGTTGACGATATTCAATTTATGAGAGGACAAGAAAGAACTCAAGAAGAATTTTTTCATACATTTAATGTACTTTATCAAAACAACAAACAAATTGTAATAAGTTCAGACCGCCCACCAAAATCACTTCCAGCAATTGAAGAAAGATTAACATCTAGATTTGAAAGTGGAATGATTGCGGATATTGGATCTCCTGATTTTGAAACGAGAATTGCAATCTTAAAATCAAAAATAAAAGAAAAAAATATACAAATGGAAATCTCAGAAGAAGTACTATCTATTATTTCAAATTCAGCAAAGAAGAATGTAAGAGAATTAGAAGGAGCATTAAATAGAATAGTTGCTATTCATCAACTAAATAATCAGAAAATAACCATTGAGTCAGCTCAACTTACACTAAATTCTACAAATGCAAAACCAAAAGAAGTTGGTCTTAATGCAAAGTCTATAATTCAAGCAGTTTCAGAATATTTTGATGTTGATTATGAAAAAATTATAGGAAATTCAAGAAAAAAAGAACTTGTAATACCAAGACAAATCTGTATGTATCTTATGAGAGTAGAATTAAATTATTCTTATCCTGGAATCGGGGCTGAAATGGGTGGACGAGATCACACAACAGCAATTCACGGTTACAACAAAATAGAAGAAGAATTAAAAACAAATGAAAAGTTAAAAAGTGATATAAATAATATAAAACAAAAATTATATAATTAATTATATATAGTAGATGTTAGTAGTTTGTTAATAAGTATAGTTTTTCTAGAAAATTTTGTGGATAATTTTTGTGGATAAACTATTAAAAACTTTTTACAAAAAATTGTTACACAAAAAACTACAACTTATCAACAGTTTAGAATATTAAAAAATAGGTTAAAATAGATAAATAATTAACTTATCAACAAAATTCACAGCATTATTATAATTAGTATTTATATATAATAAATTATTAATAAATAAGTTATAAATTAAATTTTAAAATTTAAAACTTAAAATCTAACAATATGAAAATAATTTGCTTACAAGAAAATTTAATAAAAGGACTTCAAGTTGTAAGTCACTTAGCTGGTAAAAATTCAAATTTACCAATTTTAAACAATATTCTTATAACAGCTGATGATGGAATAATAACATTAACAACAACAAATTTAGAAATAGGAATAAGTTGTAAAATTAGAGGTAAAGTTGAAAAAAAGGGACAATGCACTGTTCAAGCTAGACTTATAACTGATTTTATATCTTTACTCCCAAAAGATAATATTGTTTTAGAATATGGAGATAATAAATTAAAAGTAAATTGTGATAATAATACAAGTTTTATAAATACATTAAATCCAGAGGATTTTCCGCTTCTTCCGAAAATAAATAAAGAATCAGAATATGTAATAAATATACAGGATTTAAAAAATGCATTGAAAAAAGTTTCATTTGCAGTTTCGTATGATTCAGTAAGACCAGAAATTTCAGGAGTGTTGATAAGTTTAGAAAATGAACGCGCAACTTTTGTAGGAACTGATTCATATAGATTAGCAGAAAAATCTATTAACACAAACAAACTTCCAGACGAAAAACATGTTATAGTTCCTCTTGATACAATTCAAGAAATTTCAAGAATTATAAATTATGAAACAGAAAATGAAGTTAAATTGTATATAGATGAGAATCAAATTTTATTTGGAATAAATGGAATTGAACTTGTATCTCGATTAATAGAAGGATCTTATCCAGATTATAAACAAATTATTCCAAAAGAATCAAAAACAAAAGCAGAAGTTAATACAATAGAATTAACTCAAGCTATAAAAAGAACAAGTTTGTTTTGCAAACCAGGGATAAATGATATAAAACTAACTTTTGTTTCTGAAAAAGGAGAATTTGTTATAAATTCAATGAGTGATCAAATTGGTGAAAGTATGACAGTTGTTAAAGCAAATATAGATGGAGTTGATAATGAAATAGTTTTTAACTATAAATATATATTAGATGTACTTTCAAATATTGATAGCTCTACAGTAAGTTTTGAAATGATTGATAATAAAACATCAGGAATTATAAAAACAAAGGATGATGAAGAGTATTTATATATTATAAGTCCAATTAGACAACAAAATTAATCAATCAAATAAGGAGTGTTAATATGTATGTAAATAGAGTTTAGGTATCGTAAATGTAATGGTTTTGGTAGAACCTAATACCTCCAAATAAAATAGAGTAAAACTTCTCTTGACAAATAAATTAAGTTTGGTATACTTCTTTATGAAAATGTATATAAAGTAATTAAATAGTGAAACAGAGACTCCCTTCTGAAAGGGTGTGTTTTCTTATTTATTTACTATAAAAATCCCTATTTTAAGGCAAAAATTTAAAATCAAAATAGAAAAAATATTGACTTTAATTATAAAATAGATCCCAAAACAAACATTCTTAAAAGTAATTAATTTTTTGATATTATTTACATAATAAAAATTTTAACAAGTTGTAATTATATAATGAGACAAAACTTTATTAAAATTTATAAGAATTAAATATAGGCAAATGCTTTTTAGTATTTGCTTTTTTGTTTATCCTGCCTCTATATGATTTATATTGTTGCGGGATCCTGCTTTGCGGGGTTAATATTTTTAAAATAACAATATGGCGAAAAAGACTAATAGAAAATATTTTACACAGTCAATGAATGCAATACCACTTTTAGATTTAATTGAGATACAGAAAGAATCTTATTTATGGTTTTTTAAAAAAGGATTAAAGGAATTGTTTGAGGAGATTTCTCCTATTAGAGATTTTTCGGGACGTGATTTGGAGTTGTATTTTTTAGATTATAGATTGGAAGACCCAAAGTTTGATGAAGTTTACGCAAGAGAAAGAAATACAACTTATGAAGCACCTCTTAGAGTTAAAACAAAATTAAAAAATACAAGAACAGGAGAAAGCAAAGAACAGGAAATATATTTAGGAGACTTTCCGCTCATGACAGATAAGGGAACTTTTATTATAAATGGAGTAGAACGCGTGGTTGTATCTCAACTTGTGAGAAGCGCTGGTGCTTTTTTTACATCCCAGAACTATTTAGGTAGAAATTATTATGGGGCAAAAATTATTCCAAATCGCGGAGCTTGGCTTGAAATAGAAACAGATCCAAAGAAAAAGGTTTTATATGTTTCTATAGATAGAAAAAGAAAAGTTGCAGTTACATCACTACTTAGAGCATTTGGTTATTCAGAGGAAAAAGAAATAATTGATTTATTTAAAGATATAGATAATCATCCAGAAGTAAGTTT
This sequence comes from bacterium, assembly GCA_029555085.1. Taxonomy (GTDB): domain Bacteria; phylum Patescibacteriota; class Patescibacteriia; order UBA1558; family S5-K13; genus STF1-138. The sequence goes on from JAKPTO010000013.1 coordinate 9,395, forward strand.
TATAAAAAATACAATTGAGAAGGATTTAGCAAAAAATCAAGATGAAGGTCTAATAGAGGTTTATAAAAGAATAAGACCAGGTGATTTAGCAACAGCTGATAATGCTAAATCACTTATTTTTTCAATGTTTTTTGATTTTAATAGATATGATTTAGCAACTGTTGGTCGTTATAAATTAAATAAAAGATTCAACAGAGATTATCCAATAACAAATGAAAATAGAACATTGAAAAAAGAAGATTTAATAGATGTTGTAAGAGAAATTATAAGATTAAATTTAACTCAGGAAGCAGCCGATGATATTGATCATTTGGGAAATAGACGCGTAAGAGCAGTTGGCGAGCTAATTCAAAATAGATTTAGAATTGGACTCGCAAGAATGGAAAGAATTATAAAAGACAGAATGTCTACAGCTGATATTGAAACCCTTACACCAAACTTACTTATAAATGCAAAACCAGTTATTGGTGCAATTAGAGAATTTTTTATGTCATCTCAACTTTCACAATTTATGGATCAGATAAACCCACTTGCAGAATTAGAACACAAGAGAAGATTATCAGCGCTTGGTCCAGGTGGACTTTCAAGAGAAAGAGCTGGATTTGAAGTTAGAGATGTGCATCGTAGCCACTATGGAAGAATTTGTCCTATTCAAACACCTGAGGGACCAAATATTGGTCTTGTTGGACATCTAGCTTCTTATGCGCGAATAAATGAATATGGATTTATTGAAACACCATTTAGAAAAGTAATTCATGATGTAAAAGTTAGCGACACCGAATATTTAATTGGAGAAACAACAAGATCTGATGTTTTAGATCCAAAAAATAAAAAAATTATTTTAAAAAAGGGAACAAAAATCGATAATAAAATAGTAAAAGAACTTTCCAAATATAACGATCTAATCATTCCTATTATTCCAAGAGTTACAGATGAAATAATTTACATTGATGCATTTGAGGAGGAAAAAGGAACAACAACTGCCGCAACAACTCCAATTGATAAAGATGGATATTTTATAAACGAACAATCAGAAATGAGAATACATGGGCAACCTTCTTTTGATGATGTGTCTCGTATTGATTATATGGATGTTGCGCCAAATCAAATTATTTCAATTGCAACATCGCTTATTCCATTTTTAGAACATGATGATGCTGTTCGTGCTCTTATGGGATCAAATATGCAGAGACAAGCAGTTTCACTTATTCATCCAGAGGCCCCAATTATTGGAACTGGTGTCGAGAGACATGCGGCTGAAGACAGTGGTCAGGTTGTAAGAGCTAAACAAGACGGAAAAGTTAAATTAGTTCAATCAGATCAAATAATTATTCAAGGGAAAGATGGAGCAGAATATTGTTATAATTTATCAAAGTTTGCAAGATCCAATGCCTCAACTTGTATGAATCAACATCCCATAGTAGATAAAGGTGAAGATGTAAAAAAGGGAGATGTTATAGCAGACGGAGCCGCAATTGATAATGGAGAGTTAGCTCTTGGAAAGAATGTTTTGGTTGCATACATGCCTTGGGAAGGTGGAAACTTTGAGGACGCTGTACTTATTTCACAAAGATTAGTGAAAGATGATTTATATACATCAATTCATATTGAAAATTATTCAATAGAAGTTAGGGAAACAAAACTTGGGCCAGAAGTTGTAACTCGAGATATTCCAAATATTGGAGAGGAGAGATTAAAAAATCTTGACAGAGATGGAATTATAAGAATTGGAGCAACAGTTAAATCCGGAGATATATTAATTGGAAAAATTACACCAAAAGGAGAAACAGAATTATCAGCTGAGGAAAAATTACTTAGAGCAATTTTTGGTGAAAAAGCAAAGGATGTAAAAGATTCGTCTTTGTATCTTGAACATGGGGAAAATGGAAAAGTTGTTGATATAAAATATTTTACAAGAAAGAATGGAGACAAGCTCCCAGCAGGAGTAATTCAGACAATTCAAGTTTCAGTTGCTCAACTTAGAAAGGTTCAGATAGGAGATAAGATGGCTGGACGTCACGGAAATAAGGGAGTCATATCAAGAATTATTCCTGAAGAAGATATGCCATTTATGGAAGATGGTACTCCTGTTGATATGATTTTAAATCCACTCGGAATAATTTCTCGTATGAATTTGGGGCAAGTTTTGGAAAATCATTTGGGTTTAGCTGCAAAGAAATTGGGATATAAAGTGGCTACACCATCTCTAAACGGAGTAACGATAGAACAGATAAAAGAAGAACTTAATAAAGCGCAAATGCCAGAAAATGGTAAGGTCCAATTGTATGATGGAAAAACAGGTGAGCCATTTGACAATAAAACAACAGTCGGAATTTCATATATGTTAAAACTTAATCACTTAGTTGAAGACAAAATTCACGCAAGATCAATTGGCCCATACTCGCTTATTACACAACAACCACTTGGTGGAAAAGCGCAATTTGGAGGTCAACGTTTTGGAGAAATGGAGGTTTGGGCACTTGAAGCATATGGCGCAGCACATATATTACAAGAAATTCTTACAATAAAATCAGATGATGTAAATGGAAGAAGTAGAGCTTATGAAGCAATTATTAAATGTGAGGAAATTGAAAAAGTAAGCGTTCCAGAATCATTTAATGTATTAATAAACGAATTAAAAGCTCTCGGTATAAATGTTGAGATGTTAAACAACAATGAAGTTGTAAAAATTTCTGACAGAGAAGAAACAAAAGAACAAGAAGAAAAACAAGAGGAGCAAGAGGAAGAAGAAAATCGCGAAGTAGAGAAATTAAAACAACAAGAAACAAAAGCAGAAACAGAATAAATAATTTTATAATTTTTTAATATTTTAATTTTAACAATATTATGGCTACTCCCTCATCAACAAAAACAACTATAGTGCCAGGTGATTCAGGAATAAAACTACCTCAGTTTGATTCAATAAAAATTACACTGGCTTCACCAGATCAAATAAAGCAATGGTCTCATGGAGAGGTTTTAAAACCAGAGACGATTAATTATAGAACACAAAAACCAGAAAAAGACGGATTATTTTGTGAAAAAATATTTGGTCCAACTAAGGACTGGGAATGTTATTGTGGAAAATATAAAAGAATAAGGTACAGAGGAATTGTTTGTGACAAATGTGGTGTTGAGGTTACGAGAAAAAATGTAAGACGTGAAAGGTTTGGACATATTGAGCTTTCAGCGCCAGTTTCTCATATTTGGTTTTTACGCGGTGTTCCTTCAAGAATTGGAATAGTTCTTGATTTATCAATTCAACAACTTGAAAGAGTTGTCTATTTTGCAAATTTTATTATTACTGAAGTAGATGAAGAATTAAAGAAAGAAACATTACTCCAAATAAATCAAGAATTAAAACAAAAAACCAAAACAATTACTAAAAAATGTGAAACAGATATTTTAGAGATTGATCAAAAATTGGAAGAAGCCAGTAGCTCAAAAGACACAAAATTAATTGAAAAATTAAATAAAGACAAGGAGAACATTTTAGCTGTACACGATAAAGAACTCGCAAAATTAAACGATGCTGGTGAGTTAGCGAAAAAAGAATTGAAACAAATAAAAGTAATGAGAATTATCTCAGAAAGTAAATATAGAGAATTGTCATTAAGGTATGGACATGTATTTACAGCAGACATCGGGGCAGAGGCCATCAGAAAATTACTTCAAAAAATTAATTTAGAAGAGTTACTTCAAGATATAAATGAAAAGGCAAAATCAGCTCCAGCTTCAAAACAGAAAAAATTAGTAAGACGCGCAAGATTAATCCAAAATTTTATAAAAAATAATATTAGACCAGAGTGGATGATACTTACATCTATTCCTGTTATTCCTCCAGATTTAAGACCAATGGTTCAGCTTGATGGTGGAAGATTTGCAACATCTGATTTAAATGATTTATACAGAAGAGTTATAAATAGAAATAATAGATTAAAAAGATTAAGAGATTTAAATGCGCCTGAGGTAATACTTAGAAATGAAAAAAGAATGTTGCAAGAAGCAGTTGACGCTTTAATTGATAATAATGCAAGACATGGGAAAACAGTTACCGCCTCAACTGGACAAAAAAGAATGCTTAAATCTCTCGCGGATATGTTAAAAGGAAAACAAGGAAGATTTAGAAGAAATTTATTAGGCAAGAGGGTTGATTATTCTGGTCGCTCGGTAATTGTTGTCGGGCCAGATTTGAAATTGCACGAATGTGGTCTTCCAAAAATAATGGCACTTGAACTTTTTAAACCATTTGTAATTGCAAAATTAATACAAAGAGAAATTGTTCATAATGTAAGAAGCGCAAAAAGATATATTGATATGGGATATGATGAGGTTTGGGATATTTTAGAGGAAATTACAACAGATGCATACGTGCTTTTAAATAGAGCTCCAACTCTTCATAGATTAGGTATTCAGGCATTTAAACCAAAATTAATTGAAGGAAAAGCTATTAGAATTCATCCAATGGTTTGTACTGCTTTTAATGCTGATTTTGACGGAGATCAAATGGCTGTTCATGTTCCGCTATCTAAGGAAGCGATATATGAAGCTTCTGAAATAATGCTTTCATCAAAGAATTTATTAAAACCAGCAACAGGGGATCCTATTATTACCCCAACGCAAGATATGGTTTGGGGAGGAAATTATTTGACATGTATACCAGAAGAAGACCTAGAGGACGATAAGATAAAAACCTTTGCAGACAAAGAAGAAGCTCAAACAGCTTATGATTTAGGAAAAATTGGATTAAGAGAATTGATAAAAGTTAGAATGAAAGATGGAATTATAAAAACATCTGTTGGTAGAATTATATTTAATAAAATTTTACCTGAGAAGTTAAGATTTTTTAATAGCGAAACGCAATCAGGAACATTGAAAGATTTAGTTGCAAAAACACTTGAAATATATGGCGATGAAAAAACAATTGAATTTTTAGATAGGCTTAAAAAATTAACACTTAAATTTATTACAAAGTCTGGTTTGTCTTGGAGTATGTTAGACATCCCAGTTTTAGAGGATAAAAAAGAAATAATAGAAAATGCAAATAAAGAAGTTATGAAAATTCAGGAATTATATGAGGATGGATTTTTAACAAACAGAGAAAGATACGTAAAGGTGGTGGAAATTTGGACCGGAGTAAAGAATTTAATTACTGAAAAAGGAAAGGGAGTTTTTTATAAGGACAATTCAATATATTCAATGATTAACTCAGGAGCTAGAGGTTCTTGGAGTCAAATGATTCAAATTATGGGTATGAAGGGTCTTGTAATTAATCCAGCTGGTGAGATTATAGAACTTCCAGTTAAAGCAAATTTTAATGAAGGACTTGATGTTTTAGAGTTCTTTATATCAACTCACGGTACTAGAAAGGGACTTTCAGATACAGCTCTAAGAACTGCTAGTGCAGGATATTTAACAAGAAGATTGGTGGATGTTTGTCAGGACATTTTAATTTTAGAAGAAGACTGTAAGGATAAGGAAGGAAGAATAATTACAAAAGAAGAATCAGAAGACATGGGAAAAACACTTGGTCAGAGAGTGCTTGGCAGAACAACAATTGACGAAATAAAAAACCCAGAAACCAAAGAAGTAATAGTTAAAAAAGACACAATTATAGATAAACAGACGTCAGTATTAATTGATAAATTGGGAATAAATGAAGTAAAAATAAGATCCTTATTTACTTGCAAGGCAATAAATGGTGTTTGTCAAAAGTGCTATGGTTGGGATTTGGGACAAAATAAGTTGGTCAAAAAAGGAACAGCAGTTGGAATTATCGCAGCTCAATCAATCGGTGAGCCAGGAACTCAACTTACAATGAGAACTTTTCATACCGGAGGTATTGCTGGTGGGGATATTACGCAAGGTTTACCAAGAGTTGAAGAAATTTTTGAAGTTAGAACTCCAAAGATGCAAGCTGTGATAAGTGAAGTTTCTGGAAAAGTAAAAATAACAGATGTTGAAGCGGATGGAAAAAAGAAATCAAAATTAATACAAATATTTTCAGAGGAAAATGTATTAGAAACATACGAAGTTCCAGAAGGAGCAAAATTATTAGTTGAGGATAAAAAGAATATAAAGAAAAAACAAGAACTTTATGAAGTGGATGGTGAGAAGGTAAAATCTCTAAACGAGGGAATTGTTAATATCAAGAAAGGAAAAGTAATCGAGATAATTGCGACAAAGCCAATAGTCGCAGAATACATTGTTCCGAATGAAATTAATATTTGGGTAAAAGATGGTGAAATAGTTCCAGAAGGAACACAATTAACCGAGGGAAGTATTAATTTGAAAAAATTATACAAAATAAAGGGAGAAGAGGAAGTTCAAAAATATATTATAAAAGAAATCCAGCGTATTTATTCTTCTCAAGGACAAAAATTAAATGATAAACATATTGAACTTGTATGTAAGCAATTGTTTTCAAGAGTATATGTTGATGATTCTGGAGATACTGATTTTGTTCCAGGTGAAATTATTACAAAAGCGCAATTCGCTATATCAAACAAAGAAATGAAAGAAGCTGGTAAAAAACAATTAAAAGGCAGAGTACTTTTACTTGGTATGACAAAAGCATCTCTTACATCTGATTCATTTTTGTCAGCAGCATCATTCCAGGAAACAGCAAGGGTATTAATAGGTGGTTCTCTAAAAGGACAAGTGGATCATTTAAGAGGATTAAAAGAAAATGTAATTATCGGAAGATTAATTCCAGCCGGGACAGGTTATGGACTAAAAGAAGAATAGATAGATTTTTGTATATAGAAACATCTCTCTTTTGAGGGATGTTTTGTTTTTGTTTTAAGTTCGTTGTGTTATAATAGTTTCTAATAAAGACGGATAAGTTCAAGATTGAAATAAACAAGAATATGAAAAAATTCAAAAGTGTTATTTATTAACTATTCTATTAGAAATGCGGGTGTCGTATAGTGGTTATTACGCCAGCTTCCCAAGCTGAAAACGGCGGTTCGATTCCGCTCATCCGCTCCATTTAAAAGAACCTATTTTCATTGGGTTTTTTTGATGCTTCTAAATATAGGTTAGAATTGAAATATGTTTTTGTTAAGATTAATGATATAATTATTATACATAATTAATATATAAAAAATATGAAAAAATTGAATATATTTTTGTTTTTTACAATTTTTGTAATTGTTTCATTTTGTTTTGTAAATAAATCTCTCGCCGATACAATTTTAACAGATGAGGATATTAGTAATTTATTAAATACTTTATTAAGTAGTAATGGACCCATTCTATCAATGATTGCGCAACCCGACGGAAAAATATTGTTAGGAAAAGATCCAGGCATATTAGATGTAGTAGATATGCTAGATGATGATGTAGATGATGATACTAGAAAAGATCTAATCGTAAGGTTGAATGCAGATGGCTCACCTGATACAAGTTTTAAACTACAAGGACTGTATGATTTTAAGGAGTATATTTTTGATTTAGCAATTCAACCAGATGGAAAAATAGTGGTAGTAGGGGATTTAGGTATTGATAATGCATACGGTATTATGAGGTTGAATTCGGATGGTTCTTTGGATACCGATTTTAAACCCCAAACAGATATTTCTTATAGATTCATAAAAGCATTGTCTATACAACAAAATGGGAAAATAATAATAGGGGGAGATCTACCATGGCGTGGTATTGGTGGTATTGCAAGATTGAATACTGACGGCTCGTTTGATACAAGTTTTGATATTGGAACGGGAACAGATCATTCTGTCCTTGATTTAGCAATTCAACCAGATGGAAAAATAATTATTGGAGGTTATTTTGAACAATACAATGGTGTATCAAGAAGCGGTATTGCAAGATTGAATACTGACGGCTCGCTTGATACAAGTTTTAATGCACTTTTAGATAGAGACGAAAATATGTTGCGCGCAGGTGTTGAGCATATAGTTTTTGGCCCAGATGGAAAAATAATTATTGGAGGTTACTTTACAACATGTAGTGACATAGAGAGGAATAACATCGCAAGACTTAATTCAGATGGTTCGCTTGATACAAGTTTTGACCCCGGAGTTGATATAAATTTTAATTCTATAAAGGCGTTAGCTGTACAACAAGATGGAAGGGTAATAGTAACCGGGTATGATAATAAGAAAAATTTAGATTATATTATAAGACTTAATTCAGATGGTTCGCGTGATACAAATTTTGATTCAGGAATAATGGTTAATGGTGATATTAATAGCCTAATTATTCAACCAGATGGAAAAATAATTATTGGAGGTGATTTTGTATTATATGGTTTTTCATTAGCAACAAAGTATCACTTCGCAAGACTTAATTCAGATGGTTCGCTTGATACAAGTTTTGGAATGGAAATGTTAGATGATCCAATTATTAGTACAGTAGCCCAATCAATAGAATCCTCAACAAGCAACGATATAGTAACTCAATTAGCACCAACAAGACTAAAAGGACAATTATTATTAGCAGTAGAAGATAAAGGAAGAATATGGTATGTAAATCCAGATGATTCAAAAAGATATGAAGTAACATTTGCTAATGCGCTTCCTTTATTTGAAAAACTATCTTTAGGAATATCTAATAAAGATTTAAATCAAATATCAGAAACAAAATCAACAACCTTAGGAAATAGACTAAAGGGAAAATTACTTCTACAAGTAGAAGATAGAGGAAGAATATGGTATATAGATTTAAAAGGTATGAAACACGAAGTAACATGGGATAATTTAATGGATTTATTCACTAAACTTTCTCTTGGGATAACAAATAAGGATTTGAATAAAATTACTAAAGTTGATATTCAAATAGATGTTAGTTTAGATACAGATGGAGATGGTTTAACAGACACTCAAGAGGCAATATATGGGACAGATCCAAATAATCCAGATACAGATGGAGATGGATACTTAGATGGTGATGAAGTAAAACATGGTTATGATCCAACAATAGCAGGTGATGCGAGATTATAAACACTAAAATAGAATAAGTTATTAAATAATTTTAATATTCTTTATAATCATATTTTTAACCTCTATAACTAAGGAGTTTTAAATCAAAGAAAGCCCACTTCTGGCGGGTTTTTGGTATTTTTAGGTATGGGTTAGAGGGGGAATGGTTTTTGTTTTATTAAATTATTGATATAATTATTGTAATGATTAAGAATTAAAATAGAATATTATGAAAAAAATATTTATATGTATAATATTAGTATTGTTTAGTTTTAATTGTGCTATTGCAGCAAGTACAGATAATAATTTATCAAACAAACTAAAAGGACACTTGCTTCTACAAGTAGAAGACAAAGGAAGAATATGGTATGTAAATCCAGGTGATTTAAAAAGATATGAAGTAACATTTGCTAATGCACTTCCTTTATTTGAAAAACTATCTTTAGGAATATCCAATAAAGATTTAAATCAAATATCAGAAACAAAATCAACAACCTTAGGAAATAGATTAAAAGGAAAATTACTTCTACAAGTAGAAGATAAAGGAAGAATATGGTATATAGATTTAAAGGGAATAAAACACGAAGTAACATGGGATAATTTAATGGATTTATTCACCAAACTTTCCCTTGGGATATCTAATAAAGATTTAAACAAAATTACTAAAGTTGATATCTTAAAAGTAGATAAAGAATATTTTTTGGTGACAAATGTAGTTGATGGTGATACTTTTGATATTGATATAAACGGAACAATAGAGAGAGTTAGGGCGATGGGCATTGATACACCAGAAACAAAGGACCCGCGTAAACCAGTGCAGTGCTTTGGTCAGGAAGCGTCTAATAAGGCCAAGGAGTTTTTATTGAATAAAAAAGTTGTTTTAGAAAAAGATCAAACACAAGCTAAAGATAAATATGGTCGTTTATTACCATATATATTTTTAGGAGATGGGACCTTCTTTAATAAATGGATGATTGAAAATGGTTATGCCTACGAATATACATATGATAATATTGCATACAAATATCAAAGCGAATTTAAAAACGCTCAGAAGTATGCAGAGGATAATAAATTAGGATTGTGGTCTGACAACGCCTGTGGTGGTGATACTACAAAGTCAATTATTGTTCCAACGGATGTATCTAAGCCAATTATAACACCAGAGCAAAAACAAAATGCGGTGTGCGATTGCTCCTCTAATATATATAATTGTACAGATTTTAAAACTCAAGCAGAAGCTCAAGCCGTATATGAATGCTGTGGAGGCGTAAATAATGATATACATGGATTAGATGCGGATAGAAATGGTTGGGCATGTGAATCATTACCATAATTTACATTAAAAATATTGTGAAAAAATTTGTTATTAATTTTTTAACAATTACTATTCTAGATCTCAAAATTAAAGAACCCACCCAAAAGAATCCATCTCTATTAATTTTTTGTTACATATAAACAGGGGTTTTGTTTTTTAAATAAATTTAAATAAAAATATTGTAAATAATAATTTTATATTATAAAAATAGAATTTTTAATTGGAATTTTTTTGGTGAGTAAGAAAAATGTAGTATTGACAAAATGTTAAATATTATACTAAAATTCTACATTAGTTAAGTAATTAACTGATAATAAATAATCCAGGAGGATTTATGTTGACATTAATTTTATGCGGACTCGTTGGATCGGCTGTTAGCTATTTATTGACGCGTAAAACCGTCGATAAGGCTGGTATGTTTCTTTTGATGATCTTGGCATTTGCTGTAGGTTTAATAGTCGGTTGTTTGTTAGTTTTTGTTTTACGTGGTGAAGGCAAGACAATCGAGTATGAATCTACTACTAAAACTAAGATTGTCTCTCTCGTTGATGAGAGTCGAATTTTTGGTAAATTATCCGGAGGGTTTTTCGTAATTACCGGATCCCTAGGTTCTGAGGAGTACTACAAATTTTATGTAGAAACCCCAGATGGAGGAAAGCAATTCCGCTCTCTTCCAGCTAGAAAGGTGGTTATATACGAGGAGAATACAAAAAATGCGTATATCTCCGAGTTAATGAAAAAAGTAGTATATCCGATAAGAACAAGAAATCGTTTGTTTATTCCGGAGTTTTTTGTTAATATCCCCGGCTCTCCAACCGGGAGATATGCTATACACGTCCCCAGTGGGACGATCAGGGTGGAAGAAAATTTCCATCTTGATATGAAGTAGTCTTTACAACAAAGGAGCTGATATAAATCAGCTCCTTTTCTAATATTTTTTAACATATATTCATTATAAAATATTTTTTGTTTTGTAGTTTTTTATAGTCACATTTATAAACTCCATCCACGTTTAAAAATACGGAAAGAACCAAGGATTTTCAATGACAACGAATTATCTGCCAAAAGATCAGTATTGTTTTTTTAATCAAATTCGTGATATTTTCTACATTATTCAAAAAGCTTCAAAAATGCTATAATACTTGTATAAATTATTTAAAATAATTATTTTTTATTTATGCCAAGACGAAAATATAAGAGAAGGATCCAGAAAGAAACTGGACGGAATCCAGAAAAAGATATTATTTCAAAAATAAGCCCGGAAACCAAAAAAGCAATACTGGTTTTTTGTCTTTTGATACTTGGTTTTTTGAGCTTTTTAGCACTTTTTAATTTATCTGGAAAAATAGGTCAAATTATGTTAAAAGGCATGAAATTAATTATGGGTTGGTTATATTTTTTTGTTCCTATTCTATTGTTATTTTTTGGTATTATATTTTTAAATCCAAAAAAATATACAATTCATCTTAGGCATTATCTTGGTATTGTGTTATTCTTTTTATCAATAACTGGTTTTTTAAATTTAATAATCAGTTCAAAAGATGTATTTAAGCAAATTGCAGAAGGTCGTGGTGGCGGATATATTGGAGTTCCTTTTTATTTGGCATTTTCAAAACTTGCTGGATTTTGGGGAGCAATTGTTATTCTAGTTGGATTATTAATTATTTCTATTTTTTTAACATTTAATTTAAATTTGTCTCACCTGAGGATTGGAGAAAGAATTAGAGAATTATTAAATCCGAAACGTGAGAAAATCGATGAAGACGAAACAGATGAAACAGTTTTAAAAAGTGCAGATCAAGAAATAGAAAATAATTTTGATGACGAAGTGCAACAAAAGAGCGAAGATATATCACCTGATAATTCTAATAAGTCAAATAAAAAATCAAAAGTATTATTTCCAACGGTTAAAAAGAAAATATACAAAGATATAAAAATTCCACTTGATTTATTAAGTGACGAGAAAGATGTTCCTATAAGTCGTAACATAGAAGAAAGTAAAGAAATAATCAAAAGAACCTTTTCAAATTTTGGTATTAGGGTAGAAATGGGAGAGGCAAATGTTGGTCCAACCGTTACGCAGTTTACTCTAAAACCAGATGAAAACATAAAACTATCTAAAATTTTTGAATTACAAAGTAATTTAGCCCTGGCTCTTGCAGCAACACATCCACTAAGAATTGAAGCGCCGATTCCCGGAAAATCTTTAGTAGGAATAGAGGTTCCTAATAAAGTTATCTCAATAGTAAGAATAAAAGAGGTTTTATCGGATAAGTGTTTTACAAGAAATGAGGGGCATCTTGTATTTGCTCTTGGAAAAGATGTGTCAGGAACTAATCATGTTGCGGATTTAGCAAAAATGCCACACCTTCTTATTGCTGGGTCTACAAATACCGGTAAATCAGTATGTCTTAATGTTCTTATAGTTAGCCTATTGTATAGATTAAATCCGAATGAGTTGAAATTTATAATGATTGACATGAAGAGAGTGGAATTATCACCATATAATGGAATTCCACATTTATTAACTCCAGTTATAACAAAAATCGATAAAATAGTAAATGCTCTCAAATGGTCTGTCAGTGAAATGGAAAGAAGATTGGATTTGCTTTCCAAGGTTAATAAAGTAAATATTTTTGAATACAATTCCTATGTTTCAAAAATAGAAGATAGAATCCCTCAAATTGTAATAATAATTGATGAGTTAGCGGAGTTAATGGCTTTAGCTGGATCAGAAGTAGAAAAAGCAATTATAAGATTGGCTCAGATGGGTAGAGCTGTTGGATTTCATTTAGTTTTAGCTACACAGCGTCCCTCAGTAAATGTAATCACTGGACTCATAAAAGCAAATATAACATCTCGTATTGCTTTTTCTGTTGCATCTAATGTTGATTCAAGAACAATACTTGATACTTCTGGAGCAGAAAAGTTATTTGGAAGAGGTGATATGTTATATGTGTCTTCTGAATCCTCAAAGCCACGTAGATTACAAGGAGCATTTGTATCTGGAGAAGAAAAAGAGAGGGTTATAGAATTCTTGAAAAAACAAGCAGAGCCAGATTATTTAGATGAAGTTACGGAGTTCGAAGATCGTTCTGCCGGATTTACATCTACTGGTGGTCAAGCAGATTCATTACTTGAAGAAGCAAAAAAAATAGTTGTAAAGCATGAAAAGGCCTCGTCAACATTGCTTATGCGACGACTTAGTGTGGGCTATGCAAGAGGTGCTAAAATTTTAGATCAACTTGAGGAATGTGGTTTTGTAGGACCAGCAAATGGACCAAGACCAAGAGATGTTTTAATAACAGAAGAAGAATTTATGAGAATGGGCACTGATATTTCACAAGCGCATGGTATTTTGCCATATTCCCAACAAGACGATAAATCATATGATGAAGACGACTTAGATGATTTATCTGAAGAAAAAGATTTTGATGAAGTATTAGATGATGAAGAAGATATAGATAATGAAGAGCTTACAGAAAACATAGAAGAAGAACAAGACGAATTTGAGGTAGATGATGACAAAACAGATGAATAAATTTAAAGTTAAAAAATTAAATACTGGTTCTCTTGGGGAAAAACTTCGATTAGCAAGAGAAAGTAAAAAATTTAGTATTTCTAGTGTATCACGAGTATCTGGCATACCGGTGAAGTATTTAGAATATTTAGAGAATGAAAATTGGAAAGCATTACCAGGGGAAATTTATTTAAAAAATTTTTTAAAAAAGTATTGTAAAATTTTAGGATTAAATCAAAAACTTTGTATTGCTCAGTACGAAAAAGAAAAAAGTCTAATTCTAGAAAGGACTCCAAAAAGAATAAAAAAATTTAATTTATTTAAAAAAATTAAAGAATTTATAACACCAAGAAGGATTACTTTAATTTTAATATATTTAGGGGTAGCGTTTTTTGTTTCTTATATAGCTTTTGGGATAATGAACTATATAAAGCCACCAGAAATAAAAATTATTTACCCTGAGAAAAATTTTGTTACTATTGAAAATTCAATAGTAATTCACGGTAAAACAGAACCGGAGTCAATTTTGTTTGTAAATGATGAAGCCGTAGGCGTCTCTGAAACTGGGGATTTCTTCATTGACATTAAATTAAAACCAGGATTAAATACACTTGATATTGTTGCGCAAAAAAAACACAGTAGAAAAAATTTTGAACAAATAATTATTTATAAAAAAGATTATTAATAGTAAATTTATGGCAAAAAAAGAAAAAAGCAAGACAACTGCTATTAACGACAAAAGAAAAGCAGCTGATCAAGCAATTGAACAAATTAGAGAAAAATTCGGTCAGGGTTCTATTATGAAAATGGGAGCAATTCAGTCTCTCGATGTTGACTCTATAAGTACAGGATGTTTGTCTTTGGACATTGCTCTTGGTGTGGGCGGTGTTCCACGCGGAAGAGTTATAGAGCTTTTTGGACCAGAATCATCCGGAAAAACAACCCTAGCACAACATATAGTTGCGGAAACACAAAAAAAGGGTGGCGTGGCTGCTTTTATAGATGTAGAGCACGCACTTGATCCGGTTTATGCAAAAAAAATAGGAATAAACATAGACGATCTAATTCTTTCTCAGCCAGACGCTGGAGAACAAGCACTTGAAATATTAGAAACCTTAATTAGATCAAACGCAATTGATGTTATTGTTGTTGATTCTGTCGCGGCCTTGGTTCCTCAAGCAGAAATTGATGGAGAAATGGGAGATCAGCAAATAGGATTGCAGGCAAGACTTATGAGTAAGGCGCTTAGAAAAATTACTCCAATAGTTTCCAAGAGCAGGACAGTGGTAATATTTATTAATCAAATAAGGATGAAAATTGGAGTATTTTTTGGAAATCCAGAAACAACTCCAGGCGGAAAAGCTCTCAAATTTTATTCATCAGTAAGAATAGAAGTTAGAAGAGCAGCTGTTATAAAAAGAAAAGAAGAAATAATAGGCAATCGTGTTAATTGTAAAATTGTTAAAAACAAAGTCGCAGCCCCATTTACAGATTGTCAGTTTGATATTTTATATAATGAAGGAATTTCAATGGCTGGCGACATTCTCGATGTTGGAATGAAATATAATATTTTAAGCAAAACTGGAAACACTGTTTTTTTTGGAAAAACAAAATTAGGAGTCGGAAGAGAAGATACTAGATTATTTATTAAGAACAACAAAGACATTGCAAATCAAATCAGGGAAGAGGTTTTGAAAAAAGTTAAAGAACAACGAGAATTAGAATAATTTACCTTTATTTAGATTTCAGAGGATATAAATATAAATGTCTCAAGCTAAAAAAATAGCGTATAATTCAATAGTACAAATCATCGGAAAGGGAATAAATGTATTGCTTGGTGTTTTGGCTGTATCGTGCTTAACAAGATATTTAGAACCAGCTGGATTTGGAATGTATACAACGGTTCTTACATTTCTACAAATTGTTTTTATATTTTTGGATTTTGGTTTATATATAATTTTACTTCAGGAATTATCAAAAGAAGATATAGATAAAAATAGCGCCTTTAATAATATAGTAAGTTTAAGAATTGTATCTGGACTCTCTGTTTTTATTATAGCGCCGGTATTAGGATTGTTTTTTCCATATCCAGCAATTGTTAAATGGGGGATATTTTTAACATCGCTTACTTTTTATCTAAATGGAATTGTTCAGGTTTATTCAGCTGTGCTTCAGAAGGAAATGAAAATGCATAAATTTGTATTATCTGAAACAATTTCAAAAATAATTTTTCTTGGACTTATAATATTTTTTGTAAAAATAAAAGCAGGGCTAATACCAATACTTCTTGCAAATAACATTCATGCCATTATATTTTTTATGATGATGCATTTTTATGTTTCTAAATATTTTAAATATAAATGGGCTTTTGATGTTTTATATATAAAAGAAGTTCTTCGTATGTGTTGGCCAATTGCAGTCACAACAATTTTGAACTTAATATATTTTAAGGCAGACACATTAATTTTATCTTTATACAGATCTCAGGCAGATGTAGGACTCTATAGCGCGCCATATAAAGTTTTAGAAGTAATAACAACTTTGCCACACATGATTCTTGGATTAGTATTGCCAACATTTGTTTTGCACTTTACTTCAAAGAAAAAACAGGAACTTCACAATTCTATACAGAAAGTTTTTGATGCGTTTGTGGTATTTACTTTTCTACTTGTTTTTGTTTTTACAATTGAAGCATCTGGAATAATAAAATTTATTGCCGGAGCTGATTATGGCGCTTCGGTTCCACTTTTGAAAATTTTAATTTGGCCAGCTATTATAATATATTTTAGCAACTTGTTTAATTATGCGATAATCGCAATTGGAAAACAAAAGCAGACAATTGGATATTTTTTAATATGCGCGGTTTTAGGATTTGCGGGGTATTTAATATTTATACCAATTTATGGTTATTATGGCGCGGCCTACATGACATTATTTATAGAATTATTAATAGCTGTGTTTTCATATTGTTTACTTAGAAAAAACATTGATTTTAAATTAAATTTCAAAACCCTCTTTAAGGTTTTAATTATATCAATTTTGTCTCATTTTATTCTTTATATTATAAAGTTACCATTTTTAATACATACTATCTTGGCATGTTTTATATACATTTTTTTAATAATAATTTTCAAAGTAGTTCCGATTGATTTTATAAAAGAATTATTAAACATGAAAAAAAATGTTTGAGTTAATATTATTATTTTCAATTTTATTTTTTATTTTTTCGTGGAGAAATTTTGAGCTATCTCTTTATAGTGTATTTTTACTTCTTCCTACATACAGAATTCAATTTAATATTTTTAATTTACCATTTAATTTATTGTCTTTAATAATTTGGATAGTTGTTCTAGTTTTTTTTATAAAAAATATTAAAAAAATTCCAAATATTTTTAAAGATTTTAAAACTAAAATAAAATCTCCGAATATTTTTTCACCATTTAGATTGCCAATTATTTTAATATTAATTTCGTCTTATATTGCTATATTTTTTTCAAGTAAAACCGTAAAAGCGTTTGGAATTTTTAAATCATATTTTTTAGAAAGCCTATTTTTGTTTGTGATTTTGGTTTTTACTATTAGAACAAAAAGTCAGTTTAAAAAAATTATATATTCGTTGGGAATTTTAAGTATTTTAATTTTCTTTTTGGGATTATATCAGAAATTGACAGGTGATTTTGTTTACAACACAACAAATATAATAGAATCAAGTAGAATCACAACATTTTTTGGTTATCCAAACGCAAATGGATTAATTTTATTACCAATATTTTTCTTAACCCTTTTAAATTTATTTGAAGACAAAAAAATATATTTAAAAATATTTAATATTTTAGTTTTGGTTTTATCAGTTATCACAATTTTTTGGGCAAAATCAGAAAGCGCTATTGTTGCTATAATTGCAGGAATTTTAATATCTATAAGTTTTAAACTATTTAATAATAAAAAGTTTTTTATATTTGTTTCTTCTTGTGTGATAATAGTTGCGTTTATATTCCCATTTACTATAAGAGCGCCTTATAAAATTGATGAACCCGGAACAAAAGTTTATTCAGTACAAGAAAAATTATTGTTAAAAGATTTGTCAGGACAAGTCAGGCGACAAATGTGGAAAGAAACAATTGATTTTATAAAAGATAATCCAATTACTGGCGCTGGGCTTGTTTCTTATCAAGACAAAGTTGCGAGCTATCATAAATTTAATTATATAGAAATATTTTTATATCCACATAATATATTTTTAAATTTTTGGGTAACTCTGGGATTATTAGGAGTGATTAGCTTTTTTTGGCTTATAATAGCCGTTTTTAGAGTGTGTATTAAAAGTTATTTTAATTCTTCAAAAGAGCAAATTTTTATACTTCTTACAATGTTAGTCACAATAATTCAGGGAATAGTCGAGGTTCCGTATTTTAAAAATGATTTAAGTATTATTTGGTGGCTAATTATTTTAGGCGCTATTTTATTTAAAAAAGAATCATTTGGGAAATCATACTAATATCTGCTATAATAGAAATATAAACATTGATTAAACAATAATGAAAAAAATAATATTTTTTATATTTTTATTTATCCTTGTAACATTTTTTGCTTCACCTGTTTTTTCGCAGGACTATGATTCTGATTTTAATAAAAACAATATCATTTCCGATTATCAGATGTTTGACTACAATTCAATGAATCAAACTCAGATTCAGCAATTTTTACAAAGCAAGAATTCTTATTTAGCAAATTATTCGACAGAAGATTTTGAGGGTATTGTGAAACCAGCTTCGCAGATTATTTATGAGGCAGCATTGCGTTATAGAGTTAATCCAAAATACATTTTAGTTACACTTCAAAAAGAACAAAGCTTGATTCAGTGGGAAGGTACTCCTCCACAGAAAAGATTGGACTGGGCTTGTGGATATGGAGTGTGTGATTCTTGTTCTATGGCGGATGAAAAAATTCAAAAATACAAAGGATTTGGAAAACAAATTGATAACACAGCTGGAGCAATGAGGTTTTATTATGACAACGCAAATGTTTATGGTTTTATAAAAAAATCAAATACTCAAATTGAAATAGATGGAGAAGTTTTGGTTCCCATTAATCAAGCGACTGCAAATTTATACACATATACTCCTCACATAAGAGGCAATTATACTTTTTGGAGAGTTTGGCAGAGGTATTTTGGAGATCCACTTTCAGGTAGTAGAGAATCTATTGCGAGTATTTCAACAGAGTATATGTTACAAATAATTGGTTCAGCTGAAAGCGAAGTATCAGCAAAAGAGGGAGAATTAGCTTCATATTGGGTTGAATATTTAAATATTGGAACGGCAACATGGACAAATGAAGATTTAAAAAAATTATATTTAATAGACACAAAATACAAAACAAAGATTCCAATAATTTCAAAGACCTCTACATTTACAGCGGATGATGCAACAAGAAGCGATATAAAAGTTTATTCACAGAGACAGTCAGTTGCTCCAGGAGAAGTACTAAGAATTACTGTAACAGAGCCATCAACCTATGAAGGAATAAAATCATATTCTTACATGTTGGTTTATGATGGTCGTGGTTGGTTTACTGATAGTGATATTAATTTTAATGTGAAAACTCAATTTAGATACGAGGGATCTTATCAGGGAGGAGTTCCAGAACAAATGGAGCCATTAAAAAAATATACAATGAAAATAAAATATAAAAATACAGGAATTTCAACATGGACAAAAGCTGATGTAAAAATGAAATATATAACTCCAGACGGCAAAGAAGGTTATGCATCCATGGTTCAATCATCAGTTTCGCCAAACAAAACAGCAGAATTTATTATAACAGATACTCCAAAAAGCGTTGGGGCGAGAGCTTATGAATTTTCTTTGTATAAGCAGGTTGATAAAACAAAAATGAATAAATTTCCATCAGGAGATTATAAAGCAAATACAAATGTTTCTGTAAAATTAGGCGCGCAACTCATAAGTCATGATATTCCCAAAACAATGCTACCGAGCGAAACAAAAACTATTACAGTAAAATTTAAAAATGCCGGAACCGAAAAGTGGGACAAAAATTTGGTTCTTCGTGCTTATGATAAAATTAGTCCATTTACAAGAAGTATTTTTAAAGGAAGTGATTGGGAATCATCTTATGCTGTAAAAACCATAAAAGGAACAGTTAATTCAGGAGAAGAATATATTGCTACTTTTGATATAAAAGCCCCTAAAAAAGTTGGCAAGTATCCATTTTATTTACAATTAGAGTGGGGTAAGGGTTATAAAGAAATTATAATTGACGATGTAATGTCAAAGAAATTTATAATTGATGTTACAAAGGAATCTGTCGCTACACAAACAAATAGCGCAAATACACAATCAGACAGCACAAAAACAAAATTAGCTCAAGGAATTAGTATTGATCGTCCTTTGACAATGAGTCCAGGAGAAGCAAGAACAGTGACTCTAATTTTGAAGAATTCCGGAACTGAAAAGTGGGATTATCGTTATGTTCTTCGTGGATACAAAACATTGAATCCGTTTTCTGGAAGTAATTTTCGTGATTCATCTTGGATATCTGCAATGGCAATTGATAAAGTAAGGGCTACTGTAAATCCGGGAGAAAAATATGCTTTTACTTTTAAGATAAAAGCACCAACAACCCCAGGTATGTATAAATTATATTTGCAATTTGAATATGGCTCTAAGTATGAGGAAATTGCAATTGATGGAGAGGAAACAAAAGAGTACCCTATTGAAGTGAAATAATTTTTTATTAAAATTATGTTATGAGAGAGAAGACACATTATGAAAATATCGTAGGGGGTACGGAAGCAGAAAAGAAAAAAGCAAGAGAAGAACTTCAGAAATTTTTTGATGGCGACGGTGGATTTTTTAAATACGAAATTGAAAAGTCTCCAGAAGATTTAGAAATAATAAAAAAAACAGAATCAATTGTTGATAAAATAATTTCTCAATATGGAGGGGATATTAGAAAACTTCCATTGGATAATATACACATTTTAAAAGAAGGGAGCGTTGACCAAATGACGGACGGAGAATTGGCGGTGGGTCTGCATAAGCCACTTTGTTTGCACATTGGCATAGAGAAGCAAAAATCAAAATTAGTATTTGCAAGCTTTGTAGCACACGAATTATTTCATTTAAAATCTTATAAATCTGCTAGAGTCGGTAATTCAGGAGAAGATGTGCGTCTTTATAGAAGCGGATTTTCAATGGTGGATAAAAAGGACACTTCAAAAGAGTGTGGAGCCGAGATAGAGTATTTTTCAAAATTAGAAGAAGCAATTGTATCAGAATGTGTAAAAAAATTTTTGGAAGAAATTGAAAAAGAAGATCTTTTTATGGATGAAATTAATGCAATAAACAAGATAAAGAATTGGGTAGCTGGATTTTGTATAAAAAATGGTAAAACCCCAGATCAGGTTAAGGAGTTGATTATTGAAGAAGTAAAGTATATAGATGATCCACAAAGTATAGTCAATTCTGTAATTTCTTTTTCTAGGAAAGAATCAGAGAGACAAGCGTATGCAGCCGGCATATTCAGTGCTTATTTAGAAGAAAATGGTGTTGAGTTTTTAGAAAGAAGAAATGAAAGAATAATGCTATATAAATTGTTAGATTATTTAGTTAAAAATTCAAATGGAAGATTTAAAGATAGGGACGAAATTTTTGATGAATTTGCAAGAGCTAATTTTTCTGGGAATTATTTAAAGATAGCAAGAATTATTGAAAGTATTTTAGGTAGTGGTTCTTTTAGAAAACTAGCAGAAGATTTTAGCAATGTTAATCAAGAAGAATATTCATTGGATGCTAAATAATTTTTTGGAGAGTTGCCAGAGTGGTTGAATGGGACGCTCTCGAAAAGCGTTGTCTCGTTTACGGGACCGGGAGTTCGAATCTCTCACTCTCCGCCAAGTTTCACTTTTTGCGATAATGAAGATGGATTAAGTTTATTTAAATATTTTTAATTAATTTAAAAACACATGGTAAACAAACAAACAAGAAATATACTTCTACTCCTTTGCGCAATCCTAATAATTGCAATCGGAGTGTATGCAGGAGCAAAGTATATATGTCATACATATTGTAATGACAATAGTTCCTCTGATATGGTTTCCAATAAAAAAGTTAAGCCCAAAGGAATGATGTTGTTAATAGAATTTAACAATACTGATGGTTTAGCAAATATGGTAAGTGATATGAGAGATAGAAACATAAAGGGTTTGTTGATGGTAAATGCAGATTTCATTAAGAAACATGCTGATGAACTCAAAGAAATACTGAAAACAGGAGTTGTCGAACTCTGTCCATCATATGACCCAGAACCTTTCTGGGGAATGTCATATGACAAACAGTATAATATAATTAAGGAGATGTTAGAGAATTCAAAAAAGTATCTAGGTGTTACACCAAGAGTAATTAGTTCTAGATACATGGCGTCTGACGAGACAACCATAAAAGTAGCTGATGAGCTAGGAATTGAATATATTACAGCAAGAGGTACTACAGAATTAAGAACAACTATCTATAAGCCAGAAGAATACAATACAAAAATTATCTCTGTTTCAAATATAGATATTCCTGAATTCAAATACGGAAGTTTCTGTGACTACAGCTTCTATGAAAGAGCTGGAGAACCTAAGGACATGGAGGATCAGTTTAAGAGAGCAATTCAAAACGAGAAGATTATGGCTGTATCACATACATATATTGGAGGATACAAGGAAAGATGGAATGAGATGTGGCATAGATTGTGGGATAATTATAATGTTGAGTGGGTTGGTTTAGATACACTTGGAACAATAGATAAGACTATGCCAATGTGGCAGATTCCTGTGAACAAGAATGCTCCGTATACTCCGGAGAAAATTAGACCAAAGTTAGAGTTCCAAGACGAGGCTAATGTTATTAATCCATGCAAGGTAGAAGATCTTAATGAGGGTACATCATATGTTCCAAAGAAAAAGGACAGAGTTGTAATATTCCATAATGGAAGTGGGAATATGTGTTTAGACTTATTAGCTTACCTTAGGGAAAACAATATTGAATATGAGGAACACAAGACAACAGATACTGATTTTGTCTCTCAATTAAATTCCTATAAGAAAGGAAAGAGTGAGGGTGTTTCAGATTCATACGGATATTATCCAATAATCTTTATTGGCGACAGAGCATTTTCAGGATTTAATGAAAACATCAAGAATGAGATAAACGGATTGGTTGGGATCAAATAGAAAAATGGTTACGATGGTTGGATTCGAATCAACGACCTTTAAGTTATGAATCTAACGAACTTCCATTCTACTCTGTTTAATATTTTTACAACCATTCATCTTTAAAACACTAAGTCCCATAGCTTTCAATGTTGATATTATCTTTGGAGACATTCTAACCTTGCTCTTGTCTTCTTGGAGGGAACTATCTAGTACTTTATTATAACTATTCTTTATCTTCTGATGACTACGAATGATTGCGTGCTTCGCGCACAATCATTCAGAGCTTTGTTCATTCCCATTGTGTCTATTCTCTGTAGTTACATGCATATTAATATCTCTGTATGAATTAGTATTAGAAATTGTTGCAATTATGCATAGTATTAGTATGTGCGGAAGGTCGTACTGTCTCGTTTACGGGACTGGGAGTTCGAATCTCTCACTCTCCGCCTATAGAATTGAAATATTTAAGAAAATTGTCTAGGGGTTAAATATAGACATTGATGATTTAATCGAATAAATATGAAAAATTTTGAAAAAATTGAATGTAATCAAAAACAGGAAACACCAGTTTTTCGTTTTGAAGATTTTAGGGGTAGAAATTTATCTGATCAAAATTTTTCAAATATTCCTGCTGATGTTTTAAGAACAGTAGAATTTGATACTGAAACAGTTTGGCCAGAAAAGGAAAAATTGCCACAAGATTTTAATCCAGAAAAATTTTTAGAGGAAAGTAAAAATCCTGGACTTGGAATTAGAGAATTGCATGAGCAGGGGATAACTGGTCAAGGAATTGTCGTTGCAATTATTGATCAAAGATTAGATATAAATCATCCAGAGTATAAAAATTCGGTTTCAAGTTATCATGAATATGGAGAGACCGAAAAAGAAGGGATAAGTATGCATGGCCCAGCCGTAGCGAGTTTACTTGTTGGAAAAGATTGCGGTGTATCACCTGGGGCAAAATTAGTTTATAAAGCCGTTCCATCTGGCAGAGAGTTTCTTTTAAGGGCAGAGGCATTGATGGACATTGTTGAGGAAAATAAAATTTTACCTGCAAACGAGAAAGTCAAAATCGTCAGTTGTTCAATTGGCTATGTAAAGGAAAAACCAGAGCCGGGTCTTGATGAATGGCTTGAAGCATTAAAGATCGCCAAAGAAGCTGGAATTTTTGTAGTGGATGTGGGCGGTGATCAAATTGATATTCCGTTTAGTGGTGGTGGAAGCCCTGAAGATAAAGACAATTTTGAAAATTATTTTCCTTGGTTGTCTCAAAACAACAACAACGAAGAACTAGATAAGCTTGTCGCTGAAGGAAATATTGATGGGGTATTAAAAAAACTAAGAGAAACCAGAAAAGACGAGTTATCAAGTATTTCCGATTTAGAATTACGAAAAAAGATCGAAACTCGTTTAGAAGAAAAGAGAAGTGAAATAATTGTTCCATCTGATTATCGCACCATGGCGTCTTCGTGGAGAAAAGAGGGGCAATATATGTACAACGGAAAAGGTGGAATTAGTTGGTCTGTTCCTTATCTCGCTGGACTTTTTGCTTTAGCTTTACAAGTAAATCCAAATCTTCAAAGAGGGGAAATAGCAGAAATTGTAAAAGAGAGCACAGTAGTAAATAAAAAAGGTTTGAGGATTGTAAATCCAAAAGGTATTATTGATTTAGCAAGAGAAAGAATTAGAATTTAGTTGTAGACGAGGAATATTTTGAATTCACCCGGAATTTCTCTGTATTTTTACATAGAGCACCTTTGTGAGTGGGAAGAAAGTATAGGTAAGGTAATTCTACTTCTCCAGAAAAATAGTTTGCTCCACCGAGTCCGCATTAGTATTTTTAATTATTTGGATTTTACTCGAAATAGTTTCGAGCTTCGTCCAAAAAACATTGCTACGACAATTTTTTGTAGCGCAGATTTGTATATCCCACTATTGATAGAATTTTTGTTAAATTTTAACAGTATTCTTAATCAACTATACATTGGATATGTTAAAATTAATATGTTTACCATTGTATTTTGGTCTAAAATATAGTAATATAATAGTATCGTATTAATTATTTAACTATAAAATTATGGGTAAGTTTGAATGGGCGGATAATTTTCAAAAAAAGCAAGGGTCTGACAAGGGCAAATCTGGTAAATCATACGTTGGCGTTAAAATAAATCCAGACGGCACTTATGATTATAGTCATGCACTAGAAATAAGAGGCGTAGAATCTAATAAGGTTTTAAACGAATATGTAGAAGAAAAACAGAGTAAATTCGAAAAACAATTACAATCCTCGGGAGCCTTAGAGCAGGGAAATGCTAGAGCAGTTTGGTATTCTATGCAAGAAAATATAAAAAGAAATAAAGAGATTCTAAATAAGGCCAAAGAATCTGGAAAATCAGATACACGTTTAGAAAAAAGAATAGAAGAACATGAAATGCAACAAAAAATCTTTGAGGACATCATTAATAGATTTGCCCAAGATTTAATTGTAAAAAGTATTGATACGAATGAGAGCTTTACATCTGAAAAAGCAGAAGAAATTGCGAATAATATTACTGCCGATGAAATGCTGGGTATAGTACGCACATATGTAGAGGTTTATGATAAAAAAGTACTTGAATATAAAAATGGTAATAAAAATAATATTGGTAGCGATGATAAAGAGTATGAAAAACTTAAAACCATGCTTCGAGCAGCAAATAATTTAGAAAGTCAATTACTGAACGAATCTTTAAGAATTGAAGATTTTGATGAGAGACTTGATAGAATAGAGGAAAAAACTAATAAAAATGAACAATTATCTATTAATGAAATTCGTTTACTATACGATTTAGACCGAAGATATCAACTATATCCAAAAGACCCAGCTAGATATGATCAAAAAGAAGACACAGTTATTGCAAATAGAAAATGGAGAATCGGAAATATTATTGAAGACAGAAATCCCATAGTTGATTTATCTAGAATAACTGGCTATAAAGAAGAACAGATTAGTTCAACTGTTCTTGCTTGTAGGGCCCTTAATTATCAAGATAAAAATGTTGGCGCTGATGGAGTTCAAATTCATTGTGGAGACATATATCGGGGTTTTGATTTACCCCAGAAAAAAGTAATTGGAAATATCAGATTAGATGACTATATACTATCTAGAGAAGAAATAAATTTTCCAGAAGAAGAAGTAACAGGTACGCTTCAGTTGAAGGCAGGGATTATAGAAGGTTCAATAAAATTTCCTAAAAAAGTAGGTGCGCTTTTTATAGATAACATAGAAACATCCGAACAGTTAATTATTTTACCAGAAGAAGTTCGTTCATCGCTATTCCTTTCCAATCTCAAATTTGCAAAAAATATAAAATTTCCTAAAAAAGTTGGTGGTAATATTTTTCTCGGGAGTCTTACCTCAGTAGATGGTCTAGAATTACCAGAAAAAGTTGGTGGTATAGTCGAACTTCCTAGTCTTCCGGACGATGAAAAAGAACAATTGAAACTAAAATATCCCAATCTAAAATTTGAATTGCCTGAATAAAATTAAATAAAAGATGCTAAAATATTTTTGTGGCATTTACTATTGTGGGTATCTAACTAGATTTGTTTACTAAAATTTAACTACATAATTAATTTATAGTTATATAATTGTATACAATTTGAAGATTTTGATTACAAGTATTGAATATTTGAAAGAAATGAATAAACTCCCCAAAGATTAAAAATCGTAATAATTTAATTTTTTATATAAAAACAAAAATATGAAAATAGATAAAGCAAAAAATATTTTATTAATTATTTGTTTATTGATCGTTTTGATTGTCCCAATATTTAGTTTTGTGATTGCATTTTATGTGTCCTTGTTTTTTATAATTACTGGCGGAGTATATATAATGAGTAAAAAACATTTAACTTTAAAAAATGATAGAACAATTTTACTTGTTCTATTTTCTCTTCTTATTGCAATAATTACATCTTTTTTTGTAAGATTTTTTTATTAATCAAAATCTTTTATTGCTATAAGTAATTGATTTAAATACTTTTCATCGACTTCGCTTATTTTAAACTCATCTCGTAGCTGTTTTATAACAAGTTTGAATTCATCGTATGTTAATTTATTATCCATGAGATGTTTTTTTATTTCCGATAAAACAATATTTTTTTGTTTATAATCCAAGTATTTTATTTTATTTATCTGTTTTTCAATGTCTTTGTACTTATAAAATTTCATAGGCTTGTATTATTTATGTACATTTTTGTATGGAATATTGTATTGCAAAATTTAAAGATATAAAAATGTACAAATTTAATTATTATCTATATATATAATATATTTATTTTTTGATTTTGTGAATATGCGAATAGATAGTAAGAAAGGCGGAAATTCTGCTTTATGTTTATATAAGTAATTTTTTGGTTAAGCGATAATTAGTATTTTTTTGATTTTTTAATTATAATTGCTACATGGCTTATGAAAAAAATTGACTTTAAAAAACAATTAAATGACGAACAATATCGTGTTGTTTCTTCCGGACAAGGGACTAAGTTAGTTTTAGCTGGAGCTGGAAGCGGAAAAACCAGAACTCTTGTTTATAGAGTTGCGTGGCTTGTTAGTAATGGCGAGAAAGCAGAAGAAATATTGTTATTAACATTTACAAATAAAGCAGCAAATGAAATGCTTGAACGTGTAAATCAATTAATATTTGACGATAAAAATAAAAAGCTACATGTTTGGGGCGGAACATTTCATGCCACAGCGAATAGATTATTAAAAATGTATGGAGATAGTATTGGAATTCCAAAAGATTTTACAATAATGGATTCAGATGATTCAAAGTCGCTCATAAATCATATTTTAAAAGACAACTTTTTAAATTTACCAAAAAAACAAAAACCATCCGTGGGTCTTGTTCGGGAGGCAATTTCATTTTCAAAAAATTCTGGAATTGAGTTAAGTGATGCTCTGGAAATAAAATTTCCACAGTGGCGGAAATTTTTAATTGAGTTTGAAAATATAGAAATTGAATATAGAAAACAAAAAAAAGAATCAAAATTTTTAGATTTCGATGATTTACTTTTTTATTTTTTAGAACTTGTGAGAAATAAAAAAACAGGAACCATACTAAAAGAAAAATGGAAACACGTTTTAATAGACGAGTATCAGGATACTAATTATTTACAGGCTGAAATTATAAAAGAATTATGTCTTAAAAAAAATAATATTTTAGCAGTCGGTGATGACGCGCAAAGTATTTATTCCTTTCGTGCCGCGGATATAAATAATATAATTGAGTTTCCGAAAATATTTAAAAATTGTGAAATTTATAAATTAGAGAAAAATTATAGATCAAGTCCTGAAATTTTAAATTTAGCAAATCGTGTGATAAGTGAAAATCAAAATCAGTTTAGTAAAAATTTAAAAGCAGTTTTAGGTCCACACATAAAACCATATTTAATAGCACTAAATGACAATAGAGAAGAAGCGCGGTTTATAGTTGATAAAATAAGGGATTTTTTACGTGATGGTAAGAAGCCGAATGACATCGCAGTTTTATTTCGCGCAGGAAGTCATGCGCAGACACTTGAAATGGAATTAAATAAAGCAGGAATTCCCTATGAAATGAGAGGTGGGCTTAGATTTTTTGAACGATCACATATAAAGGATGTAATTGCATTTTTGAAAATATTAAATCATTTAAATGATTATGTGTCGTTGTTTAGAGTTTTAAATTTTTATGATGGAATAGGAGAAGTCACTGTAAAAAATATATTTGAACAAATTAAAAAAGTTAAAAATATAGAAGAATTAATTAATGAAGAAATAAAAATTCCAAACAAAGCCAGGGATGGATGGAAACATTTTACAATGTTTTTGAAAAAAATATTAAAATATAAAAATGAAAATCCGGGAAAATTAATTAATATTATAGTCGAAGAATATTATTTTTATTTGTCCTTAAAATATGAAGATTTTAAAGAAAGACACGAAGATTTAATTCAATTATCATATTTTGCGGGCAGTTTTACAGATTTAAAACACTTTCTAGACGAAACAGCATTACAGGAAAGCTTTAATTTAAATAAAAATATTGATAAGCGTGATTGCATAATATTAAGCACTATTCATCAAGCAAAGGGATTGGAGTGGGAGGTGGTGTTTTTAATAAACTTAACAAGCGATTCTTTGCCACATCCATTGTGTGTGTCGCAAGCTGAGATAGAAGAAGAGCGAAGATTGTTTTATGTTGCAATTACACGCGCGAAGAAATACTTATATATGACTTATCCGCTTTATTTGTTTAAATATGGAGAATTAAAAAATACAGAAATTTCAGAATTTATAAAAGGAATTGATGAAAAATTATTGAATTTTAACGAAGAATCGTATTTAAATATTTTATCAGGCGATGATATAACTTATGAGCCAGATGACGCAATTTACTACAAGAAAAAATCATACTTACCAGAAATAGAAGATTTATAGAGATTTTTTATTCATTAAATATATGATGCAAGAGAATTATTATATTTGAATTTATTTTTTTTATTTTTTTATTTTTTCAGGATTGTTTATTTGATTCCCTTGTCTAGTATTAGAGGGTCCTATTTTGCAATTTTAGTAATTTGATTATCTGGAATGCTCATTGGTAAAAAATAGTTTGCTGTTTTTGAATAAGTATTTTTTGCTGTTTGTGCTCTGGGGCTATATTTGCATATATTAAAATTCCAAAAAATAACAATAAAAAAAACACAAAGTAATATTTTTTTATTGCTAGACGCGGTGTTTTATAATTGTATAAAAAATCCCTCATAATGATTAATTTAATAGCACATTTTATATTATTTTTTATGTTTTGTCAACCCCTAAGTGTTTCCAGAAAACATCTTTGAATAATTTCAGACATATTGGACTCATAAATGGAAAATAACTATTTGTCCAATATGTGTTGGACTAATACAATTTTTTGACATCGTTGTAAATTCAATATATTATATAGTTATATTATTATTAAAAGTTAATAACAAAATGGAATATTTAAACGAATCAACATTTGAAAATTTTATAAATAATAACAAAAATGTTGTTGTTGATTTTTTTGCAGATTGGTGTGGTCCATGTAAAATGTTGGCTCCAATATTGGAAGAATTAAGTAATGATTATAAAGATAAGGATATAAAAATAGTGAAATTAAATGTCGATGAGGCGGGTAATATTGCTCAAAAATTTGATATAATGAGCATACCAACAATAATTTTTTTTCAAAATGGAAAAGTAAAAGATACTACAATTGGTTTAGTTTCAAAAGAAGTGTTAAATAATAAAATACAAGATTTAATAAAATAAATTAAACAATTTCATTATAATTTATAATTATAAGGCGGGAAAAATATGAGTACAAAAATAGAAAAAATTCTAATTCCACAAGATATAAATTTTGATTCCATAGTAACGCTTTGTTTTTTGTATAATTATGGAACTGAAATTTTTTCAAATTTATCTAAAGCAGAAATAGAGTTTAGAGCATCTTTGCCTAGTGATAAAGAAATATCTACTTATATAAAAAATGGTATTTTACCAGTTATTCCAATTACAAAAGAATTCGCTCTTCAGGAATTAATGTCGTATGAAGATTTGAAATTAGATGATCATGTTATTGTGAATCATTTTTTATCATCTTTAAAATATTTTAAAAAAGATAAACTAGGAGAAAACAAGATTTTTTTATTAGAAAATATAGTGGAAATTTTCAAGAATAATAAAAATCCAGAAAAAGTAATAAAGATTTTTTTACCAATAATGAAAGAGCTTATAGAATATGGAGAGAAAAATGAAAAAACTTTTTTTGAGTATTGTAAGGAGGCAGTAAAGGATGGTTTAATGACAAGTTTTATTGTTTCGCAAGACAATAAAGAATTAAAGGTTGTTTTTATAGAATATAAAGAAAAAAATCCAGATTATTTAATAGAGTATCTTTTTTTTAAAAAAGAAGTTATGGCTGATGTTGTTGTTGTTTTTGGAGATAGGGGGAGTATTATCATCAAAGCTAAGATTGAAAAGAATATAGATTTATTAGATGTTATTGCGATTCTTAGAGTTGAAACAGCGAGAAAGAACAAGGTTCCATTTGATAAAATTAATAAACATATTTTAAATCGCGCTGGAGTAATGTCCGGAGTGGAACATTGGGAATTTAATATAGATTCATTTACTATAACATCCCTAAAACCAACACGTTTAGATAAATCTAATATAAAAAGAGCGCTATTGATTGGTATTGATTTGAATAAAATGGCAAAGGGAATGTGCCCATCGAAAGAAGGTTGCATAGGCAAGAAATGCGATTTTTATTCATACAATATGTTAAGGTGTCGCAAAAGAAGAGCTGGTGTGTCGGATAATTTCGAGCAAAAAAGTTCAAAAATTAATAACATTAGAGTTTATAAAAAATAAAAATATTTGGAGGTTCTTGTGTTTAAAATTTTAAGAAGTGGTTTTTCCGATTTTGTTTGTCAGTGTGGCAGACAAATAACAAAAGATGGAAAATATATTGGTGGATCTCTAAAATTAGACGAGAAAAGTCAAATAGGGGATTTTACCATAACTGGACAGTGTAACAATTGTGATTTTGTGCACACAATAAACACAGATGAATCGGGGAATATAGTCGCTATTCTGACAAGTCAATCAATCATTTAATAAAAAAGAGGGGCAATTAATGCCCTTTTTGTTGTGTTAATTAATCTTTAATTATGTACAGTTAACACTAATAGGTAACACTTGGTATACTTAGGGGTAACACTGTTAACTAAGAAAAATATATAAATAAAAAAAACATATATGCCTTTAAAACCAAGTTATCCAAAAGAAAAGCGAGTATTATGGTATTTAGGA
>JAKPTO010000017.1 GCA_029555085.1 bacterium
CAACAGCTAAATGCACATTTGCACTGTCATCGTTTTTAAATGATTCTTTTCCAGCTTTTAATTCCTTAATCATTTTTTCAATATCATTATCAATTGTTCCGCTCTTTGGGTTTGGCATAAGACCTTTTTGACCCAAAATTTTCGCAATTGGAGCAATTTTTGCCATCATTTCGGGTGTTGCAACAGCTATATCGAAATCACACTTACCTGTTTTTCTAATTTTTTCTATATATTCATCATCTCCAATTATATCAGCTCCTACTGATTTTGCTTCCTGAGTTTTTGTTGTAAAAGCAACTAATCTTTTTATTTTGCCATTTCCATGTGGAAGAATAACTGTTGATCTTACAATTTGTTCACCTTTTTTAGGATCAATGCCTAATGATACATGAGCTTCTATTGAAGCATCAAATTTTACAGCTGGCATTTCTTTTAAAATTTTTACAGCTTCAGAAATGGTATAAACTTTGCTTGCATCAACGCTTTTTTTTATGGCTTTCATTCTTTTTGACAATTTTGTCATATATTTTACTTTCTTTTGAGGTGCAAACCCTTCCTCGCCAATTTCCAAAGGCCAAAAGGTCCCTCAATTAATATTATTAAACTGTTTCTTCCTCGCGCTTTTCCTTTTTTATAATTCTCCAATGCATAAAATATATTGGAAATCCCACAAGAATCATTGCTATGGCGTTGGAAGCTTCTCTTTGTCTATTTGATACTGCTGGATTATAATTTTTGGAATTTTCTTTCCAATTTTGA
The DNA here is from genome assembly GCA_029555085.1 of bacterium. Taxonomy (GTDB): domain Bacteria; phylum Patescibacteriota; class Patescibacteriia; order UBA1558; family S5-K13; genus STF1-138. Next base: position 760 of record JAKPTO010000017.1, read on the forward strand.
TAATCCTCAAGCCATAATTCTATATTAGCTCTATCTTCTTCTGTGAGATTTTCACAATTTTTTAATGCTTCTACTTGAGCTACAGAGTCTCGTAAATAAAGTTCATTTGGTCCATTGTAGTAATTATAATCCACTTGTTTAAATACAAATGCCTTAAGTGTTGTATTTATAGCCATAACTGACCCTATTATAAAAACAATAAGACCAATTGATGTCATGAGATACAAATAAATCATTCTAACCCATGAAATTTTCTTCATACAATTTAATTTTAATTTTTTTACTATAAAGTAAATTAATTAATTTATTATTCAAAATCGAAACTGAGCTTACTCAATTTTTACGCCCATTTGTTTTGCAGTGCCTTCTATAATTTTTATCGCTGCTTCAATATTGTAAGCATTTAAATCTGGTAATTTTTTCTCTGCAATCTCTTTAACTTGGGCTTTTGTAATTGTTCCCACTTTATCTGTTAATGGGTTTTTTGCGCCCTTTTGAATTCCAGCGGCTTTTTTAATTAATTCTGGCGCTGGAGGAGTTTTTAACACAAAGCTAAAACTCATATCTTCAAAAATTGTAATAACAACTGGAACAACATCGCCCATTCTATCTTTTGTTGCGTCATTGAATTTTGTACAAAAATCCTGAATATTTACACCATGTTGACCAAGTGCTGGACCAACTGGTGGGGCTGGATTTGCCTGACCAGCTTTTATTTGTAATTTTATAGTTGTTTTAATTTTTTTTGCCATATAATTTTCTAATCTTGTTCAAGAAGCAGGCCTAATGGCCATGAACAATAATAATTTATATTCTCTTAATTTGTAAAAAATCTAATTCTACTGGGGTCTCTCTTCCAAACATTGAAACAAGCACTTTTACCTTTCCGTGATTTTGATCAATGCTTGCAACTTTTCCTTCAAAATCTTTAAATGGTCCGTCGATAATTTTTACTGCATCGCCCTTTTCTACATCAATTTTATATTCTGGTTCCTCCACTCCCATTCTTTTCTGTAATACTTTTACTTCTTCATCTGTCATTGGAATAGGTGTTGTTCCTGTTCCTATAAAACCAGTTACATTTGGGGTATTTCTTACAACATACCAAGAGTCGTCGGTAACAAACATTTTTACCAAAACATAACCTGGAAAAATTTTCTCCCTAACGGTTTTTCTTTTTCCATTTTTAATTTTTATCTTTGTCTCTGTAGGAATAAGAACTTCAAAAATTTTATCCTTCATATTCATTGACTCAATTCTTTCCTCTAAATTTCTTTTTACATTTTCTTCATACCCAGAATAAGTATGTATAACATACCACCTTGTTCCTAAACTTTCGTTTTGCTTTGCCATTTTATTTTATTTAATAAGTATTGTTAAAATTGCAGATAATAAAAAATCTGTAAGACCCAAAAAAAGCGCCACAACAATACTCACAAAGATTACTTGTAGTGTTTTTTTGGTGGTTTCTTTCTTGCTTGGCCAAACAACTTTTCTTAATTCTTTTATTGAATCTTTAATGTACTGAATTAATTTATTAAACATATAATTAATTTCATCAATAATAAAAACATAGTCTCTTGACTAATATACGATTATTATACTAATAATAAAATAAAAGTCAATAGTTGATTATAATAAATTTTTAATATAAAATTTTATCTAAAAATCTAATTTTTTAACATCTACTAGGTTTCTTTCTGAAATAACATTTATTCCTCTTTCGCCTATAATATACAAATAATCATTAATATAAATAGCTCTTTTAATAGCTGTTTCGCTTAATGCTCTACCCAATGTTAATTTATTAGGAGTGTAATTAAAAATATAAGCTCCCCTTGAACCAGGTATAAAGAATAATTTATTATCCTTATCAAGTAAAAAAGCTCTGTGATTGTTTTGTATTTCTGTCCAATATTCATCTAGCATATATTTATCTATTTCCTGAGGATCGCTTGGATTAGACACATCAAACATAGAAAGTTTGACTTTACTACCCTCCTTGCCTATACCCAATATAATATCATCTGATAATGGATGCAAATAAGATGAATAACCCGGAATCTTTAATTCGCCTTTGAGTTGTGGATTTTTTGGATTAGATAAATCTAAAACATAAAACGGATCTACCTGTCTAAATGTAACAACATAGCCCCTATCCCCTAAAAATCTCACCGAATAAATTTTTTCTGTTTTTCCAAGATCTTTAACTGAACCAATTATATTTAAACTATTGTCCAATACATAAACATCATTTAAACTTTCTCCGCTGGAAAAAACTGAAAAACCATCACCAATTGTTGTTGCAACTCTTAAATTGTTATTGTATTCATCTAGTGCGAATTGGTTTAATGTTCTCCCTGGAACGCTTCCCACTGAATTAATATTAAACTTATCTAAGGCAATTTTTACAATACCAGTCTGCTCTAATTCTCTTTTGTGTTTACTATAATAACTCTCCATTCTATTTTGCATTTCATTTTCAACTTTTAACTGTTCATCCTCGCTCAATGAATAAATATACTTTTGAAAAATAACACCAAATTCCTGCATTTTAGATTCTTGACTTATGTCATAATTCATTAACTCTCCTAATTTCTTGACAACTGCTTCTGGGAAAATATCCCTCGCTTCTTCATTAATAAAATTATAAAAAAACTTTATTATATCATCTGAATAGTGGTATGTAATATATAAATTATTTTCCGACATATAAACAACGGAATTGCTTGCAGAACCTATAAACGAAATTTTATCTTCTATATTACCGTCCTGGGGATTTATTTTCATAGCAATAAAAGTAGAATCAGTATTAATTGGTGTTTCTGGATAATAGATATCCGAACACATTATGTTGACTTTTTTACCAGAAACACTGAGTGGTACTATCGGACATGGCGAGAATTCATTAATTGAATTTACTGTAACTAAATATATTTTATCATTGTACATTCTGGATTGAACAATTCTACTTTTATCAAGTGTAATATTCCATTTCTGTTCTGGGGATTTAATATTTGAAATATCATATCCATAAATCTCTTTTCCTTGAAAAATTACCAACATTTTATCATATAAAAACATTTCTCCGGCTCTTTCTATTTTAGAAACAAGCTCTAAATCTTCTATTGGTAGAGCCTTTATTATTTTTATATCTGAAGTATACCTTGGTAATTCCGCTGTTTTTGTTCTTTCACTTAAAACAATTCCATCAACCACTACTCCCCCAGACCTAGAATATGAATTATTTGAAGAAAAATAAATATATTTTCCGTCTGTTTTAACTATATCTGACTCATCAATATTTAATACCTGAACATTTGTTTGAGAAACTCTATCAACGGAAGAAGTCAATGCTTGTTTAGTACTAGCCAATCCAACATCCGAAATACTACCAACATCATCTCTTGCAAAACCCGTACTAAATTCAGTATCAGGAGATTTTAAAGTATTCATTCCGACACTAGCATTAAAAAAACCATAATAAGAACTTTGAGGCGCTTTTGTTAAATATTCTTTAAACTCCTCTTCTGAATTAAATTTTTTAATCTGAGGGGTTTCAAAATTTTCATCTTTTTCCTGATTTAATATAACATTGTCTTTTTTGTTTGATTTTTTATTTTTAACTAAAAAATCCCTATACAAACAAAGCTCAAATAATAAACCAGCGATGATCACTAATCCACAAACAGCGATCCAAATGTATTTTTTATTTTTATTTATTGATCCATTATAATCTCCAATATTTGGCTGTGGAGTTGTTTGCGTTTGGGACGATTGTTGTAATATGTCATGCACTATGTTGTCCTTTTTTGGTTTTGGCATATTTTTATTTTAATTATTATATATATAAATAATAACACTATTGAAAAAATTAAAAAATACCTATTTCAAAAAATTAACACAATTTTCAATATTATTAATTTTTGGCAACCCTCCAAATTCAAAACATCCTAAAAGTTTACAAATTATAATATAAATTAATTTAAATGTTTGTTTTGTGCTTAACAATAAAATAATATTTCACCACTTCAATCAAAACAACATTAATTAACGCTAAGCCCCCTATAATCAACCACGAAGACAAAGAAATGGCTACAGTGCCCAATAACCTATTTAAAAATGGTAAATATATAGCAGATAATAATCCAACAACGCTTAGAAACCACGCTCCTATTAAAAATTTATTATCAAAAAAATTTATATTCCACAAATTTTTTCTCAAACTCTTGCAACAAAATACATAACATATAGAATCTATTGCCAAAGATGCAAAAACCATGGTTCTTACATAATTTATATTATGATTATTTTTCCAGAGCCAAAAAAATAATCCCAAAAGCACAATATCCGTTATTAATCCAACAACAAAAATAATTATTTTCATTTCTCTTGTTAATAAAGAAATATTTTTACCCTGTGGTTTCTGCTTCATTAAATCTTTTTCTTTTGGCTCAAATGCTAGAGCAATATTAGGCAGACCATCTTCTATCAAATTGATCCATAAAATCTGAACAGCAGTAATTGGCAAAGGAAATCCTAACATTATACTCACACCTATCAAAACTATTTCTGTAAAACTATCTGATAAAAGATATGTAATTACTTTTCTTATATTATCTAAAATTGCCCTTCCCTCTTCTACAGCCGAAACAATAACAGAAAAATCATCCGTTAAAAGAACTATATCGGAAACTTCTTTAGCAACTTCTGTTCCAGAGCCCAGAGCAACTCCTATATTAGCCTGTTTTAGCGCTGGAGCGTCATTTATTCCATCTCCCGTCATAGCAACGACTTCTCCAGCATCTTGCCAGGCCTTGATAATTCTTAATTTATGTCTAGGTTCAACTCGAGCATAAATATCTATATCTCTAAATCTAGATTTAAATTCTTCGTCTGACATTTTTTCTAAATCACTGGCTTCTAAAATATTTTTATCTTCTATCTTTAATCCTAACTTATTTGCAACTGATTTTGCTGTTAATTTATGATCTCCTGTAATAATAATAGTCCTCATTCCAGCTTGATAGCATGTTTGTATTGCTTGTTTTGCTGATTTACGAATAGGATCTTCTAAAAAAATAAATCCTGCAAAAATTAAGTCATTAATTGATTCTTTTAAATTAATTTTTTGATTTTCTATATTTTTATAAGCCACTCCTAAAACTCTGTACCCGTCAGTAGTTAATTGTTCATATTTTTCCATTAAAGCGCTCTTTATCTCTCGATTTATTTCAATTCTCTGATTTTTTGAATGTAAATATTTTGATTTTTTTAAAATTACCTCTGGAGCACCCTTTGCATAAATAATATTTTCTTTACTATTAATAGCTGATTTTCGTAGGGTAGCAGAATATTTATACTCAGAGCTAAATGGAACTTGATCAATTTGCGGTTCTAAATTTTCTAATTGATTTTTAACAAATCCATATTTAGAGCCCTCTAAAATTATTGGTTTTTCTGTTGACATTCCTATAATTTTCCAATTCTCAGGCTTGGCATCTGGATTTTCAATAAAAGATTCACTACACAAAATAGCAATCTTAACAACCAAACTTTTGTCTTCTAAATTTTCATCGGGATATGTGTAAACTCCCGCTACGCTCATTTTTGCTTTTGTTAATGTTCCTGTTTTATCAGTTGCGATTATAGATGTACTACCCAGAGTTTCAGCAGCAGACAACTTCCTTACTAAACCTTTTTTCTTAAAAATTTTCTGCATACCAAGGGCCAAGATGACTGTCATAGACACTGGTAAACCCTCAGGAATAGATGCTACCACCACAGCAACAGCTGTAATAAACATTTCAAAAAAACCTCTACCAACTATAATTCCCTGAATAAAAATAGCAAAACAAATTAACGCTATAACTATTCCAAGAATTCTAGAAAAATGAGCTAGTTTTTTTTGATAAGGTGTTTTGTCCTCTTTTGTCCCTTTGACTAGACTAGTAATTCTACCAATTTCTGTTTTTAATCCAATACTTGTAACAATAAATTTAGCACGACCGTCTTCAACAACAGTACCCATATAAACCATATTATCTCTATCTGCAAGCGGGGTATTGTCTTTTAAAATTTTATTATTTTTTGATGCTGGTAACCATTCTCCTGTCAATGCTGATTCATTGACTTTTAAATTATCAACCTCTATTAACCTGCCATCTGCTGGTACTTTATTTCCGGGTTTTAACAAAACAATATCACCTGGGACAAGTTCATCTGCTAAAATTTCTATTTCCCTATTAGCCCTTAAAACAATAGCATTTATACTCAAAACATTCTTTAATTTTCTTAATGCTTTCGATGATTTACTTTCTTGTATATAGCCAACAAATGTATTCAAAAATACAGCAACAAAAATAACTATAGAATCTGTATACTCTTTCAGCAATAAAGTTACAATTCCTGCAAACATTAAAATATAGATCAATGAATTCTTGAATTGTTCAAAAAAAATCCTCAACTGAGATAATGGTTTCTCTTGGGGAAGTTTATTTCTTCCAAATTTTTCTTGATTAATCCTAACCTGATCCAATGATAAACCTATGCTTGAATCAGAATGAAAATGTTTTATTACCTCCTCTGCGGAAACAGTATGCCAAATAATTTTACTGTCTACTTCTTGTAATTTACTATTCATTTTTTATAATTTACATTATTAAATAAATTTATATAAAAACATAAACTATTATATATTGTATCACAAAGACCTAAATTTATTAAAATTATTAATATTTCAATTTTTATGCTAAAATTATATACATGGATTTAATATTATATATTATTGCATTAATAATACTTTTCGGCATACTTGGATTAAGTGCCGATTTTTTAGTTCACAATATAAAAATAATATCTCGCAAACTTGGAATTAAAATATTTACACTTGGGGTTGTATTGGGTATTATGACATCTCTTCCGGAAATGGCTGTTAGCATAAATTCCATAATAAATGGGATTCCAAATGTATCTGTTGGTAACTTAATGGGAAGTGTGATGGTTATACTTGGATTAATTCTTGGAATTAGTTTAGTTTTAAATAGAAAAATCCGCACAGATGGGGATATGAAATACCTAATACCACAACTCGGAGTTGTTTTTATTCCATTTATTCTTGGGCTTGATAAAAAATTCGGAGTTTTGGATGGCATCATAATGATTGTAATTTACATAGCTTTATTAATTTATCTATACCAAATAAGTAAAAAATATAAAAATGTTCAAGTTTCTATAATCAAAGAACAAAAAATTCTCCAATCAATTTTCTTTAGTATAATTTCAGCAATAATAGTTATAGCGTCATCCTATGTAATTGTAAAACTATCAGTAGTATTATTAAATAGATTAGAAATAAAACCATTTATCCTTGGAATGTTTATATTTTCTATTGGAACAAATTTACCAGAAATTACTGTTGCTATTACATCTTGGAAGAAAAAATCGCCAGAATTATCCGTTAGTCATCTCATGGGCTCCATAATAACAAATGTCCTTATTTTAGGATTCATGAGTATAATAAAACCCATAACAATAAATCTAGAACATTCTTATACAATACTAATGTTTTTTGTAGCGATTATACTAATCCTCACTGCAATATTTTATAAAACAAAAAAATCCCTTGATAGAATAGAGGGCGTATTTTTAATTCTTACATATTTAGCATTTTTATATGTAACTCTTGTAATGCAAATAAAAATAATTTGAATTTTAAAATAAAAGACACATCTCTTTTTGAGATGTGTCTTTTTTATAACTACTTTTATAATCAAATAAATATATTAAATTATCTAGAATTACCAACCTCCACCCCCTCCGCCTCCTCCGCCTCCGCCAGAAAATCCGCCACCACCAAAACCGCTAGAATTATGTGAAGCTGACGAAACGCTTGAAACAACACTATTTAAACTATTGGTAAATGAATTGAAACTGCTTAAAAAAGAATTCATATCAGAGCTAATTGCGCTACCTATATACCAAGTTGGCATAATTGAATTAAATTGTTCCTCGCTATAAATAATTTTCATTTTATTAATCCACAACTTTGCCATACCAAAAACAATTGCATATGGCAATAATTTTTCAAAAATGTTGACTTTTTCATAAAATCTTTGACGATCTTTTTCTGCTACCTTCATATATAATTTCAAGCCCTTAATTTTATGTAATACTTCTCTTCCTTTTTCTGTTGTTTTCGGCATAAAAAAAGAAAAGATAAAAAATATAACTCCAGAAACTAATAGACCAAAAAACACAAATGGAAAAGTAAATGGAAGAGTAAACATACTAATAAAAATGCAAAAAATACCAATTATGTTAAAAATAATCTGCCATTTAAAACCTGTTTTATCCGTATATCCTAAATCATTTAATTTGTCTTTTACATTTTTCTTTAATAACTTAATACCCCTATAAAATTTATCTTTATCTTTGTCTTTGAGAGTAGAAAGCTTAACTGATTTTTTATAATCAAACAATTTGACTAGTAATAATCTTTCAGTATCACTAAGGGATTCCTCGGCTTTTTTATTGTCTAATTTGCGCAATATATAGTCCCTACTTTTAAATAAAAATTTTTTTTCTACCTCTTCAATGGTCAAAATTTTCTTTACTGCAAAATTTATAATTGCCGCGGTAATAAAATTATTCTTTAATACGCCATTTTTCCACAAAACACCCAAAAGTAATGGGTCTAAATTATCTGGTATATCATATTCTGGTATTATAGTTCTCGTATCTCTTGGATCATCTCCATATTTTTTCCAAATAATAAAACAAAATATAAAAGCAATAATCGGTATAATAAGATTCAAAGCAAATGCGATCTTCAAATTGTTTTTACTTAAAAATTTAATAGGTCGGATATTCGCTGATTCCAAAGAATTATCTTCTTCTAGTGTCCCTCCAGCATATGGTAAAAAAATATTTTTTGGAAATGCCAAGGAAACCGTAATTCCATTATTTACGGGAATTGTTTTCGTTGAATTAAATATCAAAGTATTATTATCTAACCAATTATAATTTGCTAAATTATTACTTTTTGATCCCTGTGGACCAGTATAATAATAAACAGTTACATTGTCTTTATTAATTTCTTTTGGTAAAAATATTTTTCCATTAAAATTATCTATTTCTAAATCCCAAAAATGAGCCAAAATATTAAAATAAAACTCATCAAAATCTAACTGATTGTAAATTGTATTCTGAACTTTATATTGAATTTTATAATAATTTACACCACGCACTGTAATATTCGGATCTCCAATTTTCCATGTAATAGTGTGTTTTGATTTATCTTTAACAGTTGTGTATTTATACGGTTTACCATTAAAATCAGTTATACTTATTAATTCGACCGGCATTTGAATAATTTTTTTCCCTGTATTAATTTGCGTTCCCATAACTCTAAAAATTCCATGTTTGTTATTCGCATTGCCACAATCTGCTGTAATAAATTCAGTTATAAGAACCGATGAGTCAGTGTTTAATACTATTTCAGTTTGAAAATCTTTTATATACCAATAATTTACATTTTCTCTTGCAGATACAAAAATTGGCAATAAAAAAATTAAACATATTATAGGAAAAATTATTTTTTTAAACATAATACTTAATATTATTAATTATATTTTAATTATAGCATAGTGAATTAATAAGAAAACGCCCCAATAATATGAGGCGTTTCACATGTTTCAAAAAATAAATCTAAATATTTAATACTTTACAATATATTTAATATTGGCTTTTGCTTTAAGTTCAGCTATAAAAGATTGCGCAACATCACTAAGTTTCATATTTGTTAATGCATCTTTAACTTGTTCTTTTGTTGTTTCTTCTTGTCCTTTTTCTATTGTAATATTATTGTCTTTAATATATTGAGACACTTCTTCATCTGTAACACTTACTTTATCTGAAATAAGTAATTCGAGTTGTTTTTGTGTTGTCATTTGTTCTTTAACAAAATCAATTGTTAATCCCTGAGCTGTAAGAGCTACTTCTAGACTACTTCCCTGCGCAGATAACTGATCTTCTATTGTTTTTATTTGTTGATTTATGTCTTCTTCTGGTACGATAATATTTTTTGCCTTTGCCTCATTTTGGACTAATTTTTGCGTTATCATGGAATCTAATAATTCCTGCCCATAAGATTTTTCTAATTGTCGAACAATAGAAATACGACTAATTGGACTACCGTCAACAGTTGCAGCAACGAAACAACTTCTAATAAAATAAGTTAAAAACAATACAACTATAATTACAGCAAATACAATTACAGTTTTTTTATTAATTTTTATTGTTTTCTTATCGCTATCTTGTTTTTTTTCTTCCTCGTCCATTAATACATCTTTCTTTTCTTCCACTATTTTTTCCTCTACTGTTTCTTGTTCTTGCTTTTCATTTGTTAATTCTTCTTCGTTTATTTTTTCTTCCATAAAATTAATATTAATTTTTAATTATGCTAATAAAATACTTAAATAATAATCTCATATTTTTAAATAAAAATCAATATAAAATCAAAAAATAATTGCGAATCATTGATGGGTGGTAGTTATTAAATTTACAAGTTTTAACAACTCATAATTAATATGATTTTCCAAAAATAGCCCTTTTTGAAGATTTTTTACCGCAAATTATACATTTTCCATCTTTTTTACTATCGCTAAATGGTATACATCTTATAGTTGCTGTTGTTTCTTCTTTTATTTTATTTTCACAATTAGAATCACCGCACCAAAATGAATAAACAAATCCATTTTCTTTTTTACTAAATATATTTTTCATGTCATCATAAGAATCAACCTCGAAGGTCGACCCATTCCTAAACTTCAAGGCCTTATTGTAAAGATCTGATTGAATTATATTTAATAATTCTTTAATTTTTTTATCTATATTAATCAACGGAACTTCTATTTTTTCCCCACTATCCCTTCTAACTAATATTGCTTTTTTGTTGGCAATATCGCGTTGTCCAATTTCAATACGAAGTGGGACACCTTTTCTTTCCCAGTCATAAAATTTAAAACCAGGTCTTTCATCTCTTTCGTCTATATAGACACTATATCCAGTTTTTTCTGTAATATTATTAGCAATATTTTTCACTTTTTGAATAATATCTGCTTTTTCTTTATTTTTATTCCATATAGGGACAATAACTATTGGCATTGGAGCAATTTTTGGTGGCAATACTAATCCCTTATCATCGCTATGTACCATAATAATAGCGCCAATAATTCTAGTGCTCATTCCCCAACTTGTTTGCCAAGCATATTGTTCGTTTTCATTTTGATCTGTAAATTTAACATTAAATGGTTTAGAAAAATTTTGACCCAACATATGGGATGTCGCTGCTTGTAATGACTTTCCATCTTGCATCATAGCTTCAATACAAGCCGTATAAACAGCGCCAGCAAATTTTTCATTATCCGATTTAATTCCTTTTATAACTGGTATTGCTAAATAATCTTCAGCAAACTCTCTATATACCTCTAGCATATCAAGAGTCATGTCATCTGCTTCTTGTTTTGTCGCATGAGCTGTATGTCCTTCTTGCCATAAAAATTCAGTAGTTCTTAAAAATGGTCTAGTTCTAAGTTCCCAACGAACAACATTAGCCCATTGATTAATTAGCACTGGTAAATCACGAAAAGATTGAATCCATTTTGCATACATTGTATAAATTATTGTCTCAGAAGTTGGCCTAACAATAAATGGTTCATCTATTAATCCATCTGGTATTAGTTTCTTTTTATCATTTAATTTTAAACGATGATGGGTTACAACAGCGCATTCTTTCGCAAATCCCTCTACATGTTCAGCTTCTTTTTCAAAAAAATTTTTAGGAATAAATAATGGAAAATATGCGTTTTTCACTCCTCTGGATTTAAACATAGCATCTAAAATTTTCTGAATATTTTCCCATATAGCATAACCATTTGGTTTAATAACCATACATCCTCTCACGGGAGAATTATCAGCTAGTTCAGCCACATCAATAATATCTAAATACCACTTGGAATAATCCTTTGATTTTGGAGTAATAACTTGTTTTTTTTCTTTGTCTTTTGTCATATTAACTTATTTAATTAGAAAATTTTTTGATATTTACATTTTCTCATAATATTAATAAAAAGTAAAACATAAAAAGCTATCACAATTAAGGAATATTATTTACGGTTCAATGTAGTTCATTAGTTTTGGGTAATAGAAACTATTATTCAAAAAACAAACAATTAAATCAAAAAACACTGATATAATCAGTGTTTTTTGTTGAAACCATATTGTACGCATTAAGAACTAACTATAAAAGCATAAAGGAGGAGATGATAAATAATGTTTTATTTTTAGTTGCTCTTTTCTATTCTATTTCATTAATAATTGGTTGCAAAATTCTAAGTTTTTTCTCTGTGGGGATTACAGCCCATTCAGCAAAGCACCAACTTGGATCAATAAAATCAGGATGATTAAATACCCAATACAAATATGGGTGTGCGTCTTGTTCGACATATACCTCTGGTATGTGTTGACCGATATGACTTGTTAGAACTTCTGGTTTTTTTATTTCTTCATAATCAGTACGGAAAGGATCTTTTACTCGCATAGCAATATTGCGACCAGGTTCACGCTCTATCGGATAATGTGAATGTGGATCAGTAAGGTAGGGATGTTTATTATACAAAAAGTTAATATTTTTTAAATAAGTACTAAACATTTTATTGTTTTCTCCGAAGCAAAAAGTTATTTTATCTTCACTAAAGGTTCCTCCCCATGGCTTATAATCATGTTTAAAGTGATTCCAAAAACCGTCTTTTGTAGCGTCTGTTGTATAGTCATTTCCCATTAAGCTAAATGGCCTAAAAATAGTATAGTTTTTTTGATTCATCTGTTTAAAAATTTCAAGAATGGTTTCTTTGTGTTTAGCATACGGCTCTTTAAATATTTCAGAATTCAGTGGGTTAATTTTTGAATTAATAATATCTTGAAATTCTTTTGAATTTATTTCTGGCAACTCTTTATGTTTTTTAAAATAAACAATTAGTTTAGCAAAAAATAAATGTGGTAAATATGAACAATCTTGATTGTCGCGTTTTTTATTTTCAAAATCAGGGGTCAATAAAAATGCATCAAAGTTTCCCCCATTATAAAAACATTCTAAAAAATTTATAAAACCTCCCATATCCCTTATCCACTCCCTATCATTTAAAAAAGTTTCTATATCAAACAATTTTTGACTTAATATTTCTTTTTTAAAATAGGTTTTACTATCATCATAAATAGAAGAGAATCCATTAAATACATGATTAAATGTGTAATCTGGAGCATTATTTTGAGATATCACCCTAACAATATCCGTAATTATTAAATTTTTAACATATTCTATATTTGAATTTTGTTTATAGTTATATTTTTTTTGATAATATGTAAAATCCCCCTCAACATCTTTTTCTGTTGTATTCAATTTTTTAATATCAGAAAAATCTAAACCCTGAATTGATTCTTTGAGTTTTTCCCTATCTTGCTCTGATAACTGAATCTCATAAACTTTATTTCCTTTTATTGAAAATGGATAATCCCCTTGTTCAATAGCTATCTCAGCATTTTTTTTCCAATCAATAGATTCCCAATCTATTTCATAAGACCAATACTCATCAAATACTAAATTTTCTTTATCCCATTCTACTTGTCTATGTTTTGGAACTTTTTGAAGCTTTTTTTCATATTTAAAAAACGGATATTCATTGTGTTCAATAATTTCTCTATCTATGTAATTTTCTTTTTTAGCTGAATCTTCTTGATTTATTTCCTTATTTTCAACTATTCTATTATCATTTGATAATTTTTCTATTATTTCTCGTTTTACCACTTTTTGAACCTCCTGTGAATTTATTATTTCTTTTGAAACATTAAATGCTCTTATTATTTTTTTGGCATCGTGTATGTCTTCCCTTAACAAACATTCTATGATTCCTTGCTTTATTGCATCCCAGAATGCTTCTTCTGGAACATTAAATTCTTCTTTTATTTCTGTTGCATAATTTACATAACCACCAGATAAAAGATTTATCATCCCCTGCTTTGCTGCTTGTTGAACTATTTCTTCTGGAACATTAAATTCTTCCTTTATTTCTATTGTTCTGTTCATATCTCCACGAGATAAGAGATTTATCATTCCTTGCTTTGCTGCTTGTTGAACTATTTCTTCTGGAACATTAAATTCTTCTTTTATTTTCATAGTAATGTCTATATTGTCAACACCATTTCGATCGCCCATAGATAAGAGATTTATCATCCCCTGCTTTGCTGCTTGTTGAGTTGTTTCCTCTGAAACATTAAATTCTTCTTTTATTTTTTTGGCTTCGCCTATTATGCGTGAGTAACACTTAGACAACCATTCTATCATTCCTTGTTTTGCTGCATCTTGAACTTCTGATAAATTTATTATTTCTCCTGGAATATTAAATTTTTCTTTTATTTCTATGGCTTTTTCGCGTCCCCTAAATAGGCAACTTATCATTCCTTGTTTTGCTACATCTTGAACTATTTCCTCTGGAACATTAAATTCTTCTTTTATTTTCATAGTAATGTCTATATTGTCAACACCATATTGATCGTCCACAGATAAAAGATTTATCATCCCCTGCTTTGCTGCATTTTGAACTTCTGGTAAATTTATTGTTTCTCCTGGAATATTAAATTTTTCTTTTATTTCTATGGCTTTTTCTATTGTATAATAATACTTCCCAAGTAAACATTCTATTATTTTCTGCTTGACTGCTTCTTGGTCTGTTTCTTGTTCTGTATTTGGAATTGGTATTTTTTCTAACATATTATTTGTTATCATTTAATTAAATGCTGAAAATTTACCTATTATTCTACAGAAAGCTTATATTCTGGAAAAACATCAGCAACAATTTGCCTAGATATTGACCTTGGCTCAACACCAAATTTCTGGCTTTCACCAAAGATAACTATCCTTTTATTTTGTTCATCTATTTGTAGCCATCCACCACCTAAAGCTTTAAGATCGTATTTTGTAGCAATATCTGCATGTTCTCCAAGAGTAGAATCAAAAACAAACTTTAAATTATCATCCTTTGTTGTACCCATGATAAACTTACCTTTCATCCCCACACTTACTCTTACTTCCATATCATCAAAAAACTTAACACCCTTTTTTCCATGAAATACAACATTAATTGAAGAATCATTGATTGTTATGGTTTTTTCAATATCTAATATTTCATTCTTTGGAACTTCTAAATATTTTAGATAATCCATTTTAGCAACATCTTTGTATGTTAAATTAGATCCAATTTCCTGGAGCATTTCAAGAAATTTGTCTCTTCGAGAATCAACATGTCCCATTTCCGTATTATGAACCATTCCAATATACGCTCTCTCTATTAATTCTTTAACATTTTCTAATTCAATTCCGTTTGATTGTGCAATTTGTTGTACTTCTTCTATATTCTCCGCATCTAAAGAGTCTTCGCCGAATGCCACACAAAGATTTTCAAATGCTTGTTGTATAATTTCTTTTTTAATTTCAATTTTTATCCCAAGTTTTTCAGCGGCTTTTAAATTTCTAGAGATATGATAAGCAGCCAGTCCACCTTGTGTTTTATCGGAGGCCTCTGCATCAAAAATTTTTTGAAACGAATCTTGTATTTCAAGTTTTATGCCTCTTTCCTTGGCAAATTCTTCTATTTCTTTTAATTTATCGGTTTTATCCCATTGAGCATTGTAACAGTATATTTCCTGAAGTTTGTCTTGTGTTGTTTTTCCAAGTTTTATGCCTCTTTCCTTGGCAAATTCTTCTATTTCTTGTATTTCACTAATGTTATTAGCACTATCAAATATTTCCCGAATCCTGTCCTGTGTTGTTTTTCCAAGTTTTATGCCTCTTTCCTTGGCAAATTCTTCTATTTCTTGTATTTCACTAATGTTATTAGCACTATCAAATATTTCCCGAATCCTGTCCTGTGTTGCTTTTCCAAATTCTATATTCATATCTCTTTCCTTGGCAAATTCTTCTATTTCTTGCATTTTACTAATTTCATTAGCATTATCATATATTTCTTGAAATCTGGCTTGTGTTGCTTTTCCAAATTCTATATTCATACCCCTTTCCTTGGCAAATTCTTCTATCTTTTGCATTTCACTAATTTCATTAGCATTATCATATATTTCTTGAAGTCTAGTTTGCGTTGCTTTTCCAAATTCTATATTCATACCCCTTTCCTTGGCAAAATTTTCTATTGCTTGCATTTTACTATTAGCATTATCATATATTTCTTGAAATCTGGCTTGTGTTGCTTTTCCAAATTCTATATTCATACCCCTTTCCTTGGCAAATTCTTCTATCTTTTGCATTTCACTAATTTCATTAGCATTATCATATATATCTTGAAGTTTGTCTTGTGTTATTTTAAATTCTATATTCATACCCCTTTCCTTGGCAAAATTTTCTATTTTTTTTAAATTCTCAAAACCATTATAACCAAACATACCATAAATTGCTCTTTCAAAAGCCAATTGTAAAGATTTGCTATCCGGAACTAATTCTAAATTCTTTTTATCTGCTAATTCAATTACCTTTTCTACATCCTCAAATGTATTATTTTCAAGTAATTGATTATATGCTCTTTGAAGCACCTCTGGTTCTGAATTTTTTTCTAAATTTATAAGTTCAATACTTTTACCATCTTGAAGCAGAAAATACCCATTATTTATAAATATTTCTTTTTTTTCGATATTTTCCTGCTTTTCTTGTTTTGCTTTTTCTTGAATTTCCCCCTTTGATTGCTCTAAATTTTTCTTATTAAATATTTGTTCAAAAAATTTCATATTTTTAGT
>JAKPTO010000051.1 GCA_029555085.1 bacterium
TAATAATATTTATCCGGCACAGAAACCTTTTTTATTTAACAATAATCATACGAACCAAGTACAAAAATTATTAAATATAAAAGTCCTAATAAATTCTGTAAAATAAAAGTATCCTAAAAAATAAAATAGGATTACTATTTATTTGCGCGAACCAAATAAACAATAAGTTCTGCGCCAAATAAATATTATTAAGATTTTGTCAAAGAACATTTAAACCTCAAAGCTTGGTTTTAATTCCTCAGTATCAGATTACTATCTTTTGATAATAATCTGATTAAAGGGTGGGAAGCGAGCGACCAAGCACGCTTCCCATAACCATTGCTGATACGGATTTCTGGTATTTATGTCATAGCGCCCCAGAAGATATTGACTCAGTGGGTCAAATATCACACGGCGCTTGAAGCAACAGCTTCATTCTTCCTCCTTTTCCCGTTGGGGAATGGCGGGGGCGTAGCAGGGTTGAGCTAGCCCCCTCTTTAAACCTTGTGGTGTTAACCTTTTTTATCCCACGCTAGCCACACCATTTAACCAGCGGGGAATAATTGTTTAGAGGTGAAGGAGGGTGCGGAGAAGTCCCTTCCCAGATTTCCTCGCTCACATGGAGCAGGAAGCTGGGAGTGGAGGTAGGGGTCTAGGCCTCTTCGACCAAGACCTCCACCGGAGACTCATCCGGCAGATCCTCTGGGATCTCGTTGTCGGGATCCCGAGGCTCTTCATCCGGAACCTCCAAATTTTCCACGGAGGAGTCCAATCGGACCACCTCCAACCTGAATGAAGAAAGGGAGATCTTGAATCCCCCAATCTCCATTTCAAAGCTTTCATGTGTGAAAGCCTTGAAAAAAGTTTTAAATCTCTCTCTACCGTCCAGTAGGACGATAGAGAATGGGTTTCCATCCACCTCCTGGATGGAAACCCAGGGATCTGCCACGTACCGAAGTACGAGGCAGATTCTCAGGGTCGGGGTGAGCTGGATTATCCAGCCCTCCCCTAACTTTTCTGTTTCCTGAGGGCGTATTACCAGGCCCTCAGACAAATTCAGATCAAGGCCTCTCAAAATCATGTCTCCTCCTTTTCCCTTTTTTAACTCCTATTATATTTCAAATAGTGAGTTGGCTAATTATAGCCAGGGAAACAGAGACTTGGTTATTCACCGCTTCTTATGACTAAATTAATAATCACAAAAAGCGGTGAATAACATTTGAACCTCGAGGCCTGGTTTTATATATTTTTGTCAAAGAGCTATTTCCTTCCCCTGACCCCGGAGGTCCTTTAGACCCCGGGGTCTTTGATAAAAAAAGTCCCAGTTTTTTACCCGGGACCTTAATAAGGAAATTCCTGAGAGCAAAAGGTGGTTAGTCTTTTACTTCCCAGCCGATCTCCTTATTAAAGATATCGGGCGATGTGGCTTTTGTTCGACGGTCACAAATCCTTTATTTAGAATTTAATGACACATATCTAGTAGAAAGAACATTGGTTATCAGATTTGTTCGCGAAATCTGCCAATGCTTGACCCTGTTTTTTTGGATCTCCTCATCTTACGAACAAGCGGATTCAAGACCTTGATTTGACAAGCTAATCAAAATACTCAAATACGCGCTTATTTCACTACCCATTTAAATACTTGATTTATCTGGGTAGCTTTATGTAGTTTTTTAAAGTTCTTTTCTTATCAAGATATTTTTGTCTTCTTTATCTTGATTAATCATCATAGCATATCTAATTTTATTTGTCAAGAGCTAATGACAATATATTAATAAAAAAATAATAAAATGCCCATTTTTACTATATTATATTAATATTTTTATATACTAAATACTATCACTATTTAATGACATATACATATAAAATATATTATTTATTTTGTCAATTTTATTTGATAAAATTTTTTAAATATGATATAATATAGATATAATCCCATAAATAAAGGGTTTTATAAACATTTTAATAATCAAAACTTATCCACAGCTCTATCTTGCAATAAAGATAGATATGTGAATATTAAAAAATCAATAAATAAATATATGCATAAAGATCTATTCATGGAGCTTGGACTCTCCCAAAACGAAGCAATTGTATATGAATATTTACTTACAAATGGAAATTCCATAGCTAGCGATATAATCAAAAAAACCCCATTAAAAAGAGGGGTTATTTACAATACATTGTCTGATTTAGTCAAAAAAAACCTCATAAAACAAGGGAAAAAGAACAAAATCCTCTCTTTTTCACCAAATCACCCAGATAAACTACGAGAATATGTAGAAAACAGACAAAGAGAAGCAAGAAAAGCTGAAATCTCTTTAGAAGCTCAAATGCCAATGCTAATATCAAGTTTTAATCTTATATCAAACCAACCCGGAGTAAGAATATATGAGGGAAAAGATGGATTAGCCAAAACTCTAAACGACTCCTTGTCTTCTAGAACTGAAATTCTGACTTATGCTGATATATATGGAATGGAAAAATATTTAGGTCGCGCAAATGATAAATATGTAGAAAAAAGAAGAGAATTGAATATCAAAAAAAGAGGAATTGTTCCTAACACAGAATATGCAAGAAAATATTTGAAAAATTATGACAAATTCGTAACTGATATAAAATTTATTGATGGAAAAAAATATCCAATGTTTCTTGAAATGGAAATTTATGATAACAAAATTTCTTTTATGACTTTTTCCGACAAAAAATTAATTGGCGTAATTATAGAAAATGAAGAAATTTATAAAACACAGAAATCTATTTTTGAAATTGTTTGGGAAAATGCGAAAGAATAATTTAAACAATGATACAATAAGCATTCCGTGTCTCATTTATAATTTTTTCTTTAATAAACAAAAGTGAATCGATTGGCGAATTAATATCTTTAAATTCTTCTAAAAATTTATTTCCTGCAATTTCCTTATCCTTATAAATTGCAACATAATAGTTTATTATTATTGGCTTTATAACACTCTCAAAATATTCTAATTGCGCCTCTCTGCTTAAAACAGAAAACATAGCTAAAGACGCTTCTGGATCAGCAATTATTTGATTTGAATAAACCCAATCTTGCCTGTTTCCAGTGTGAGAACTATAAAATTCCCTAAAACCAATTTTTTCTTCTTCATCTTCTGATTTCATTGCAAAACTCATACCTGTAATACTTTTTGGATAATAAAATTCTGGAATCTTTGATTCATCAAACCATGGTTCTTCTTTTATTTCTTGCGAAAGTTCAGAATATGTACTTGATAATCTTTCCTGATTATATTTAAATAACCCAGAATTATAAAATTTATTAAGTGTTTTGTTAATATTTAAAATATCCGGATTGTCATTTAAATATTTTTCTAAATTTGATTTTACTCGTTGTTGTTCTTTTTGTAATATAGTCAAATCCGAACTTTTCTCTGACAAGGTATTGTTGTTACTTAAAATTTTATCATCTTTAGTTTTTATTTTTTTATTTATCATTTCGTGCTTTACATCTCCAAAATCTGATTTTTTATTTAATTCTTTTTTTAATGATTTTATTGATTGCTCTAATCCATAATTAGAATCATTTAATCTTCTTATTTCTACTATATGTTCTTCAATTTGACTATTTATATTAAAAAGTTTCTGTAAAAAATTACTATATTCCTCATCTTCCAAACAAGACAAACAAACAGATAAATTCATTATGGCATCTTCCAGATTAAGTCCTCTTAATTTATTCTGCCTGAGAAGAACATCAACAGCTTCTCTATTTTCATTTAATTGTTTGTAAACGCTTATTATTTTCGCCAAAACATCATATTTAAATTCTTTTTCGTGACTTATTTTTAATCCATTTTTTGCTAAAATTATTGCAACCTCTTCTTTAGGGTATTTTGATAATTTAAATAATAATTCTTGTTCTGGCGTCTCTGGATTAACTTCTTTCGCTTTTTTCAAAATACTCGTCTCTACTATTTTCTCAAATGCATTTGAAACGCCCTTGTTTTCTTTGCACAAATTTTCTACATAATTTAATTCATCTATAAAACTCTCATCTTTTTCCCTTGGATATTTTGATATATTCAAATCAAGATTAAATGTTTTTCTATACTTATCATAAAACATTGCATCGTGCTCTCCCATTGTTTCCGCAACTGAAAGAGGATCTCTGCCAACAAATCCTTTTGGAAAATTTTCTCCATTATTATAAAGAACCTCATAGTTACTTTGTTGAATAGAATCCACCACAACAAGATCAGATCCCTTCTTTTGATTATTTAACCAAAATAAATAAGCCAAAGAATCAATAGGTTTTTCAAGCCATTCCTCTGGTTTACTTGTTATTCCAACTGGTAAATATATTTCTCTTTCTGTATCTGGAATTTCTTTTTTGTATTCAGATATTTCTTTATAAATACCCTCTCTAAAATTTTCTGGTAAATTAATTACCTCTTTCTCAAATATTAAATCAATAATTCTTTCCTTTGCGTTTTCAATTAGCGTATTTTTCTTTGTATTATCATCTCTTGTCCCGTATAAATTTTCAATTTTTTCCAATTTATCAAATTCACCTTTCAATAAGGCAATGGTCTGGGTTTTTTGCTTTGATATATTATCAAAATTATTTAAAATTTCTTCTATGGAACTTTTTAAATCTTCTTCGCTTTTGTTTTCTCGAAGTATTAAATAAAGATTATTAAGCTCGCCTGAAGAGTTCTTTAATAATTTTATTCTTAGCTCTCTTTCATTGAAATCTTTTTCGTGATATTTTTCAAAAAATTCTTGCGCGCTATCAACAATTTTATCAACCAAAGATATCATATTAGCATATCTTTCAAATACCATTTTATTAAAATTTTTATCTGCAATTTTTTCATCTAACAATTCCCCTGCTCGTAATATAATTTCTGCATTTTTTAAATCTGAATCACAACTTAAAAATGCTTTTATCTTATTAATTTTATTTTCTGGAAAATCCTCAACATCTTTCTCTAAAAAATCTATTACTCTATCTAGTTCCTTTTCTGATTTTTCAGATAAAAATTTTAATAAGTAAATTTGATAACGAAAAGGTAAATCTTTCAATTTAATACCAATTTTGTTCTCTATATATTTTCTCATTTCTGGTCTATAAAAATGCTGAAGTATTAATTCAAAATCTCTAGAACCTATCTTTTCTGGAGATATATATTTAAACTGACGCACAAAATTGTTGTAATCACTAAAAACTATTTCTTGTAAATTTTTAGTCGATTCGTTTTCTATATTTATTATTTCTTTCTCTAATCCAAATAAAATATTTTTTTTATTTTTTAAAAACATATCAACTAAATCTGATTCTTTTTCTATGGTAGGAAGAATTTTTTTTCCTACGCTCATTTTGTAATTATGAATATCTTGATCTGCCATTTTAAAATTATTTATATGTTTACCTTGTAACATTTCATATTTATCAAATAATATTAGGATGTTTTTATCCCTAATCTCATCTAAATTCAATTCTTTATTATCAATAATGTGGTTTAAAAAAATATCCATATTAGAATGAGCGCCATCATAATCTTTTTCATTATAATATTTTTTAAATGAATCATAGAGTTCTTGTAGTTGAATTTTTTGATCATTTTCTAATAAATTCAAAATATCTGGAGCTGTGTCTATAAATAACTTGTAACACTCTTGGGATAGATTATTATTATCTTCCAATGCCTTATTTATTCTCTCACTCCTATATTTATTGAGCTCTGACACTGATTTTTTAACCTTAACAATTTCATTAAAAAAATCCACCCAGGTATTTTTATCAATATCTGGATAAAATTCAGACCATTTTGAAGCTAAAAATTCAATATCGTCTATATCGCAATTATAATATTTTGTTAAAATTTCCTCATTTACATAATCAAACACCTTGTAAAAAATTCCACCTCTTAAATTTGAATCTATGCTAGAATTTCTAAAATCAGATATAGCAATTTTAATCTGATCAAATTTATAACAAGGAATTGATGACAATTTTTGATTAATTATTTTTTCCTGATTTATTTTTGAAAATTTAACAGGGGTGTTGCTATGATCAAAAATAGCAATTGCATCTTTTGCAATAAAAAATAATTTTGCTCCGGGGATATCTTCTTTATCAAATTTTACTGATCTTTCCAACATATCAGAATCATTCTTATCTTCTTGAGAAATAAAATCAACCAACCTGGCATTATATGGACTTCCGAGTCTTGTAACTACGCCTCTAGTGGGATGTTCTTTTTCTAAATTGATTCTTTCTTCTAATATCTCTAGATAGGACAAAACAAATGCATTTTTTTCTTCTCGCTTAAGTTGTTGAAATAAATTATTTAATTTTTCAACACCATTGTGAGCATATCCTTGGGCTATTAAATCTGCCATCAGAAATTCTAACAAATTAAGTTTATCTAATTTCTCTGCCACAGAACTATCTTTAATATTTTCTAACAAACTATCTCCAAAATTTTCAAAATTCATTCTATACACAAGTTCGGGATTAAGTCCTTGACCCATTATATTTCTTGCATTTAAAGATCTAGTGGATTCTACAGCTATATTAAAATGATCATTGATTTTTAAAGCAGATGCGATATTTGGACTTCCAGCAAAAAATGCTTTATAAATTTTAACATCAAATTCATATAATTTATCTTTATCATCAATATTATTATAAAAATTCAACATTTCTTCAATAAATATCTTAACTCCTTGTCTCAAATCCTCATAATAATACCCATCAAATTCAAAATCTTTATTTCTCGTAATAGATAAAATTTTAGAAAATATTTCATGGTTAAAATCAAACATATATGCGTCAGACGCACGCTCTTTATCATCTAGAATCTTGTTAAATATTTCATTAGCAAAATCACGAATTTTTTGTTCCATAGCTTCATTCAATTCGTAATCTTCATTATTCTCTTCTTTTTTAAAATTTTCTTTCAACATATTAATATTTTACATTATTTATAATCTTATAGCAAAAAATATATTCACAATTGTAAGACTCCGCGAATTCTAAATTTGCTTCTTTTTTACACAAACTCTTGTAAACAATAGCTTTTAAGTATAGAATAATTTTATGGTAATAAAAAAGATTAATCTAAAAAATCCAGAACAAGAAATCATTCAAGGCGCAATTAAAATGTTAAAAGATGGAAAAATAATAGTGTATCCAACAGACACTATTTATGGAATTGGATGCGATATTTTAAATAAAAAATCAGTCCAAAGCATTCAAACAATAAAAAATAGAAAAAAACCAAAACCACTTAGCATAATCTGTAGTGATTTAAAAGATATTAGTCGCTGGGCCATTGTTTCAAACATCCAATATAAAATTTTAAAAAAATATCTTCCCGGTCCATTTACATTTATTTTAAAAGCCTCTAATGATGCACCTAAAATTCTTCAAGATCCCAAAAGAAAAACAATTGGAATCAGAATTCCTGATAATAAAATTTGTCTTGAAATTACTTCGGGATTAGGAAATCCGATTGTCACAACAAGTGTAAATTTAACCGGAGAAATAAATTACATAAATCCAGATGATATAAAAAAAGATTGGTACGGAAAAGTTGATTTAATTCTTGACGCAGGACAAATCAGCAATGATCCATCTACAATAGTAAGTTTATTAGATGATGATGTTGAAATTTTGCGCCAAGGAAAAGGAATATTTGATTTTTAATTATGAGATATTCGATTAAAATAATTCCAAAATCATCAAAAAATGAAATCATAGAGCAACATGATGATTTTTTAAAAATAAAAATAAAAGCAATTCCAGAACATGGAAAAGCAAATGAAGAATTAATTAAATTTCTTTCTAAATCCTTTAAAATTCCAAAATCTAATATACAAATTATAAAAGGAAACAACAGTAGAAATAAAATCGTTGAAATAAATTAAAAACTCTTTTTATTATATAAATAGTGTAAAATAATAGTAGCCGCACTTGCAACATTTAAGGACTCAATATCATCTGTCATATTTATTCTTATAAATCCATCCGACAATTCATAAATCTCATTATCAATTCCATGCGCCTCGCTCCCAAAAACAATACAAAATTTGTTTTGTTTTTTTAATACTTCAATTCCGTCTGAATCTTCCAATCTTGTAGAAAATATTTTCATGCGCTTTTTAATTTTTTTTAATAATTCTCTGTTATTATCAATTTGTATATTTAATTTAAAAATTGCATCTTTTGCGGAATTTATTGTTTTGGGATTATAAATATCAACACAATCGCTATCAATTACTATATTTTTTACCCCAAATGCAAGCGCGCTTCTAAAAATTGTTCCCAAGTTTCCGGGATCATTTATTTTATTTAAATAAATAATATTATTATCAAAAACAATATTTTTTGCCTTTTTATTATAAAGTGCACAAATTCCAGATGGTGTTTCTAAATTAGAAAATGATTCATTAATGCGCTCATCAATTAAAAAATATTCATCTAATTTTAAATCATTTATAAGCTCATAAAATTTTTCTGAATTTTTTTCTATAAAATTTTCAGTAACAAAAATTTCTTCTATTCCAGTATCGCAATTTCTTGAATCATAAATTATCTTAAAATTTTCTACGAAAAATTGTCCATTTTCTTGTCTATATTTTTTCTTATTTAAACTTTTGAGATATTTTATTCTCTCATTGTTTATACTTTTTATAACAAATGCTGTTGCCATAATTATATATTATTAATTTCTTTTATATTAACAAAAAACCGTCCTTTATAAAAGGACGGTTTATAGAAAAGTTCTAATCTAATAAGTGTATAAATAAAGCTGAGCGAAGTTTTGGCTCAAACCATGTTGATTTAGGTGGCATAGTTTCCCCTGCATCGGCAATTTTCATTAATTCCTCAACAGAAGTTGGAAACATTGAAAAAGCTACTGCCTCTCCATTATCAACTCTTTTCTTTAATTCATCTAATCCCCTGATTCCGCCAACAAAATCAATTCTTTTATCTTTTCTAGGGTCTTCTATTCCTAAAATAGGATAGAGTAAATTATTCTGTAATATTGAAACATCGAGCGATCCTATAACATCACTGCTATCATATGAATCATTTTTTGCTGTTAATTTATACCAAGCGCCATCAATATACATTCCAAAAGTATGTTGCTCACTTGGTTTAAAAGCATCAGTTGTAGAATATTCCTCTATATCAAATTTTTCTTTTACTTTTTCAAAAAATTCTTCTTTTGATAAGCCATTTAAATCTTTTACTATTCTATTATAGTCCATGATGTATAATTGATTATGTGGAAAAATCACTGACATAATAAAATTATATTCCTCATTACCCGTATGATTTGGATTTTTTTCTCTTTTGCGTTGCCCTAAAATTGCACCAGCGGCACTTCTATGATGACCATCAGCAATATATAAATAATCAATGTTAGAAAATATATTTTCTATTTTTGAATTTACTTCATCATCATCAATTTTCCATAAAGTATGCGATATTCCATCATCTGCCGTAAAATCATAAACTGGTTCATTGCTTTTTATAAAATCATTTACAAGCATATCCATATCTTCTCTTGCGCAATATGTTAGAAAAATTGGTTCTGTATGAGCATTACAAGTTTCTATATGTTTAATCCTATCTTCTTCTTTATCAACTCTGGTTTTCTCATGTTTTTTTATAATATCATTTTCATAGTCAACTACACTTGCTCCACCAACAATTCCAATTTCAGTAACACTTCCCATAACTAATTTATAAATATAAAAGACTGGTTTTTCTTCTTGAAAAAAAATTCCATCTTTAATCATCTTTTCAAAATTTTCTTTTCCTTTTTGATAAACTTCTTCACTGTATGTATCAATTCCTTGCTCCAAATCAACTTCTGCTTTTGTAACATGAAGAAAACTGTTTGGATTGCCATTTACTAATTTTCTTGCCTCTTCTGAATTTATAACATCATAAGGAACGCAGGCAACATCGCTCACTAACTCTGGTTTTGGCCTTAATGCCTTAAAAGGTTTTACTATTACCATAATTTTTTTATTTAATTATAAGTATTTTATATTTTAACATAAATAAACTAATAAAAACAACCCCAAATAGTTAAATTTGAGGTTGTTATATAATTGGCAATGACCTACTTTCTCACTGACGTAATATCATCGGCGCTGGTGAGCTTAACTGCCAGGTTCGGAATGGAACTGGGTGTTGCCTCACCGCTAAAATCACCAAATTGCTAATATGAAAATAATTCATATTAGAATATCTAATGATTTTATTACAAAATATTACCATTTCTTAAAAGAAATGCTTTATGTTTCAGCGATTGCTTTGATAATTAGTATTCTTCGGCTCAAATCATTACTGATCTTACACCTAGAACCTATCAACCTAATCTTCTATTAGGTATCTATAAGGAATCCTAATCTTGTAGACAGCTTCACGCTTATATGCTTTCAGCGTTTATCCAAACCGAACTTAGCTACCCAGCAATGCTCTTGGCAGAACAACTGGTACACCAGAGGTTCGTCCTTTCCGGTCCTCTCGTACTAGGAAAGGGACTACTCAAGATTCCA
Organism: bacterium; assembly: GCA_029555085.1. GTDB lineage: Bacteria > Patescibacteriota > Patescibacteriia > UBA1558 > S5-K13 > STF1-138. The sequence continues at coordinate 10,543 of JAKPTO010000051.1, forward strand.
AGCGCCCATAGTGGATAGGAGACCAAACTGTCTCACGACGTTTTGAACCCAGCTCACGTGCCGCTTTAATTGGCGAACAGCCAAACCCTTGGGAGCTTCTTCACCCCCAGGATGCGACGAGCCGACATCGAGGTGCCAAACCAGGTCGTCGATGTGGACTCTTGGACCTGATCAGCCTGTTATCCCCAGAGTAGCTTTTATCCGTTGAGCTTCCGCCGTCCTATATCGAAACGGTCGGATCACTAACTTCTGCTTTCGCAACTGCGCGGATTGTACTCCTTGCAGTAAAGCTGGCTTTTGCGTTTGCACGACCACATCCCGTTTCCATCGGGAGCTAGCCAACCTTTGTAAACGCCTCCGTTACTTTTTAGGAGGCAACCGCCCCAGTTAAACTACCCGCCTAACACTGTCTTTCCACCAGATTCATGGTAGGAAATTAGATTTAAAAGCATGTCAGGGTGGTATTTCACCGTTGACTCCATCTCGCCCAAAAGCGAAACTTCAAAGTCTCCCACCTATCCTAAGCAAACATGCCCCTAAACCAATATCAAGTTATAGTAAAGCTTCATGGGGTCTTTTCGTCCAGCTATGGGTAACCGGCATCTTTACCGGTCTTGCAATTTCACCGAGTTCTTCGTCGAGACAGTCCTCAAGTCGTTATGCCATTCGTGCAGGTCGGAACTTACCCGACAAGGAATTTCGCTACCTTAGGACGATTATAGTTATCGCCGGCGTTCATCAGCGCTTCGGATCAAAGCTTTCACCTCTCCCCTTAACGTTCTGACACTGGCCAGGCATCAGCCCCTATACATTAGCTTACGCTTTCGCAGGGACCTGTGTTTTTGTTAAACAGTCGCTCGAGTACTTTCGCTGCGGCCTCTATTGCTAGAGGCAGACCTTATTCCGAAGTTACGGTCGCTTTTTTGCCGAGTTCCTTAACGAAGATTCTCTCGTACACCTTAGGCTCCTCGCCTCATCTACCTGTGTCGGTTTACGGTACGTATACTTTAAATATTAGCTCTTAGAAATTTTTCTTGGTGGCTTCTCATTAATAATTGACCTTGACCGAAGTCTCAATCTTTTCACTTTAAAACAGCTTGCGCTTTCCGGATTTGCCTAGAAAGCACTGTCTTTAAGCAAACACCTATAGCCAAAAAATGCTACTAAATCAAAACCACGTCCTTCCATCGATTATTTAAAGTAGGGCAGGAATATTAACCTGCTCTTCCATCGCCTACGCATTTCTGCCTCAGCTTAGGATCGCCTAACCCTGAGATGACAATCATTGCTCAGGAAACCTTGGATTTTCGGTGGACAGGATTCTCACCTGTCTTTTTGTTACTCATGCCAACATTCTCCCTTCCATGTTTTCCACTGCCCCTCACGGATACAGCTTCAGTAAACATGGAATGCTCCCCTACCACCTCAAACTAGAGTTTGAGATTCCTACTTTCGGTACTTAGTTTAGCCCCGTTAAATTATCGGCGCACTATCACTTAACTAGTGAGCTGTTACGCTTTCTTTAAAGGATGGCTGCTTCTAAGCCAACCTCCTAGCTGTCTAAGTAATAATACCGCCTTTTACACTTAACTAAGATTTTGGGACCTTAAATGAGGATCTGGGCTGTTTCCCTTTTGACTCGTGAAGCTTAGCCCCCACAGTCTAACTCCTGTTGTATAGAATACCTAGTATTCGGAGTTTGGTTGGAATAGATAAGATTTCTCCCTCTATCCCATTCAGTGCTCTACCCCTAGGTTCCACAACAAGGCTAGCCCTAAAGCTATTTCGGGGAGAACCAGCTATGTCCTGGTTCGATTAGCATTTCACCCCTAACCACAACTCATCCAAAAGTGTTGCACAACTTATTGGTTCGGGCCTCCAGCAAGTATTACCTTGCCTTCACCCTGGCCATGGTTAGCTCACCAGGTTTCGGGTCTTATTCATGCTGCCGTTTAATCAAATAGCGTAAGTTAAGCATAACTTATACTATTTAATTAAATACGCCGGTTAAAACTTGCTTTCGCTATACCTCCTCTCTTAATCGAGATTAGATAAGCAACATAAATAAACTCGTTGGCTCATTCTTCAATAGGCACGCCGTCACCCCTAATAAATTAGGAGCTCCGACTCATTGTAAGTATGCGGTTTCAGATACTATTTCATCTCCCTTCCGGGATGCTTTTCACCTTTCCCTCACGGTACTAGTTCACTATCGATCATCAAAAGTATTTAGCCTTAGCACATAGTCATGCTTGCTTCAGCCAGGATTTCACGAGTCCTAGCTTACTCAAGTAAAATACCATAGAGCAACAACCCCTTTCATGTACAGGACTATCACCTTCTTTGGTCTGTCTTTCCAAACAGTTCTATTAGGAAGTCATTATAAGTAAACTCTATCTCGGATCTGTAAGCTCCGAACGTAATCTACTAATCTACACCAATTGAGCAACGGCTTACAACCTTTAAGAAAATCTAAATTGAAAGATAAATCTTCCAAAATTGAAAATCAACACTCAAATGGTTTAGGCTACTCCCCTTTCGTTCGCCACTACTTGGGGAATCGAAACCTTTACGCTAAAAATTGCAAATTTTACAATTCTTAGTGTAGAGGCTGTATCTTCTCTCTTTTCCTTCGGGTACTTAGATGTTTCAGTTCCCCGAGTTGTCTTCATTAACCTATGTATTCAGTTAATGATACTGGCAGTTTTATTTTACCAGTGGGTTTCCCCATTCGGAAATCCCCGGGTCAAAGGTTGCTTATCACCTAACCGAGGCTTATCGCAGATTGCTACGTCCTTCATCGTCTTTTGATGTCAAGGCATCCACCACATACACTTTGAAATTGCAATCACTGAAACATAAAATATTCCTTTATGTATTCAGTAATACCTTGTAATGTTTAATTAAAAGTCATTTAATTAAATTTTACTCTGTTAATAAATTTTCAAAGAACTTTTTTGCCTAAATATAAGCAATAATTAGTAGTAAACAGCACATAAAGTGCAAGAAATTCCGCATAAGATTTCCCTAGTTTAGAAATTGATTTCCACCAAAAAAATCTCAGAAAGAAAACCCGATATTACTACTAGTTACTGATTATATTTGTTAATATGCTTAATTGAGATAAAAAAACCGCTCTATCGAGCGGTGACTAAAATTAGATTTAGAATAATTAAAATCCGCTCGGTTTTATAGTTATTGAATTAATTTTTTTCACTATTTTCGACAAGTTTTTATCTTAATTTTTAAATTATTTTATCTCTGTGGATAACTTATATAAGTATACACCATTTAAAAAATTTGTAAAGAGGCAAAATACACCCAAAAAATGGGCGTATTTTTAATAAAAATATATTTATATATTTATACAGGCGCTATTTAAATTTAATTATTCCATAATTACAGTAAATTATTTTGTCAAAATAACGCAAAACAAAATAGTGAATCCCTCTATAATAACTATTTAATTGACTCAAAAGTTTGAGCCACTTCGTTCAATTTAACACAATACATTGAACCTACATCACAATGATAAATAACCTGATAAATATCTCTACCTATATTAATTATATAATTTTTAACAAAAATATTATCTTTGCTACTTTCCGTTGACCAAAAAACGATACTGTTAATTGTTTCTTTATTTAATTTTTGAATATCAAAATGTTTAACCAGCCAATCATCAAATCTTTTTTCTTTAAATGTTTCCTTTTTAATATCTAAAAAATTATTATCATCATATTTAACTATTATCTTGCCAGATTTTTCATCAAAACTCTTTGAAGAGTCATTAAAATAAGAAATTTTTATTTTCCATGGTTCGTAAATGTATTCTATTTTTGTTTCTTCTAGTTGCTTCTTTACGCCATTCTCTACGGCAGTTGTTAAATTATCATCATCATTATTATTTATACCATTTTTAATTGCTGATTTTATAGTTTCAACATCATCACCCGGAGAATAATCATTAAAAATTTCAGTATCAGAATTCCAAACATCCATAAAAGATGTTTTTATATCAGACATTTCTTCGCCCACTAATTTTAAATCAAAAGATGAAAGTTGTTTTATAAACAACCATATCAAAAAAATAGAAAAAACAACTAGAAAAAGAATAAATAATTTAAATTTTGATTTCATTTCTATTGTTTATTTAAAATAACGAGTTTCATGTCGTTTTGTGGAAGACTCTCTTTAGAAATTTTAAATTCATCCAATTTTTCAGGACTAAGTCCAATTTCATTTATAAATTTATCAACGCCATCAAGTGAAATTTTTACACCTGGGCATTTATAATGCATTGGTATTATTACTCTTGGCTCTATTTCATTTATAATTTTTATGGCTCCATCAGAATTCAATGAATATGTGCCACCAACTGGGACAAGTAAAACATCTACATTCTTTAAAAATTCCATTTGTTCATCTACTAAATCATCTTGATTAAAATCTCCCAGGTGAGCCACGGTTATCCCAGCTTCTTCTATTAAATAAATGGTTATTGCACCTCTTTCAAGACCATTCTTATTATCATGATATGCTCTTTTACCATAAATAAATGTTCCTTTCATTTCATATTCTCCGGGTCCATTTATTATAAGTGGATTGCCTGTTATTGCGGAAATATTGTTATGATCATCATGGTTATGTGTCACCAAAACAGCATCTGCTTTTACTTTTGGCATTTTAATACCTATGGAATCAGAATATGGATCTATCACCAAATCTATTTCTTTACATTTTATTTTGAAACATGAATGTCCTAACCAGCTTATCTTCATAATTTTAATTTTCTGGACTTCTATATTTTCTTAAAAGGAAAATGAACAAGCCCAGGTTTGTTAATTATTAAATACATCTTTAAAATTAGTCATTGGTTCAATATTTTTCTTTGCATTAAAATTTTTCTCTATTTTTATAATATTAGACTCTAATTTATTGAACTGTAAACTATTAGTTTCCTTAGTGCTCGCATCGTCAATTATTAAATCCTTTTGTTTATTTGAATATATAGATGAATATACATTGGTCTTTAAGAAAAAAAATAGTAATATTAACAATCCAATAAATACTAAAATAATAACAATATAAAGATACTTAAGTATTTTTATTAATGATATTTTGTTGAAAACACTAATCTTTTCCATATAATTAAATTATTTCCAATATGTTTCCGCTAATATATCGCAAGAAACTTCGCTCATTTCTTTTGAGTCCGAATCGTCAGATAAAAATTTTCCGCCAACTTTTGTTATATTAATTGATTTTATATTAATATAATTAGGCAAGGACTCAATTTCAACTATATAATTAAAAACATTTTTAAAACTACCAGTTAAGGTTAATTTTAAATTCATAGTACTAAAAGAGTTGTCTGTATTTTCTTTCTGCGTTTCAGGAACGATGGTCTGATTTATATTATTTTTTAAAGCTATTGATTCTAACATTTTTATAAAATCTAATTCTTCTCCTTTTTTCAAAAAAGTAGACTCTATAGGAGAAAGTCTCTTTTTTAAAACACCTATATTCTCTTTTGAATCTGATGAATCGCTTGTTAAATCCATAGCCATATTCAATTCCAATCTCTGTTGTTTTATTTCTTTGCTCTTTTCTTTTATGGATTTAATTGTTGGCATAATTAACAATAACACTAAACAAAAAATAAAAATTAAAAACAAAATTATTGTTAAAAAAATTTTATTTTTAGAATTGCTGATTTTTTTATTGATATTCATAAGACTTTATTTCAAAAGAAATGCTAAATGGAATTTTTTCCTTTACTAATAAATTTTCAATTGGTAAATTTACATTAGCATAATTTTTAGATGGCGATAATTGGTTCTTAAAATTTAAAAGATCGTCTCTGGTTGTTGCAAAACCGGAAATAAAAGCCTTGTTTGATGCTTTATCTATACTTAAACTGGTAAATGATATACTATCTCCGGATAAATTAATCATGTCCATTAAAAACATAGAGGGTTTGAAAAATTTTGACTGAATCGTTAAAATCTGATCTACAGAAGAAGCAATGTCAACTGCCTCTTTGTATGAATCATTTTGCGTGGTCACATTATGAACAAATCTTTTCCTAATCTTTAAATTATCTACAAGCATAAAATTTGAATATAGCAATACCACAGTACAAAAAACAATAAATACACAAACAAAAATTACAATTTTTTGTACAACTTCATAAAGTTTAGAAAATTTAATTTCTTGTTTTAATTCTTTTGGCAATATATTTAAATACAACATTTTTTTATTTTTCTTTTTGTAAAATTTCTCTAAGCGCTAGTCCTATCGCTAAACAATAAGTCAAGCTGTCGTTTTGTAATATTGAAAATCCTTTTTTATTTGATGTTTGATTTTTTGATAATTTATATTCGTCAAACATCTTTTTTAATGCTGTTGCCGAAATAATATCTATATTATTGAATGGATCACCTATGTATGATTTTATACCAGTGAATCTTTCTATTTCTTTTTCTAAACCATTTATATTTGCACCACCACCACAAATAATTATATTATGAATATTACCATATTTGAAAAAATTCTCAGAATGAAAATCAATTACTTCGCCTACTCTTTCCAACATTTTTTTTATTGATTCTGAAATTTTATCCCAAACCAAACCATCGCATTTATTCTTATCAACTCCACAAATTATTTTTGCGAGCTCGGCCTTCGATCTAGTCACATTTAACTCCTTAGCAATTTTATCTGTAATTTTTTCACCAGAAATTGGGATGCTAACATTAAAAAGTATGGAATCTTTAGAAGAAACAAACATTGAAGATCTATTGGCTCCAATATCCAGTATTCCATAATTTTTCTGTGATTCTTCTGTATTGTCATTTTTTAAAAGCGCTCTTGATATAGCCACGGATTCAATTTCCGCAGCAATTAAGGAAAGTTTAGCTTTTTCTAATGCTTCTATATATTGATCAACAAAAACTTTTGGACATACACCAACTAACACAGTTTTACTCTCTTTATTTTTTGAAATTACTTGCCAATCATAGTATGTGTCTTCAACTGGAATTGGAACATATTTTTTTATTTCATCTTGTATGCTTTCTTCGTTTAATTTCTGATCTCCTGGGATGGTAATTAATTTTATAAATGTTTTGGATTCTGGTAAACAAATAACTACTTTTTTTGAAGAAATTTTTCCAAATTTTGGATTATCTAAAAGTTCTTTCAATTTTACAACAAAAGCATTCATATCTTTTATCAGATTATTCTCTATTATATTTTTATCTAAAAAAATTTTTCCAAAAGATTGCAATTCTATCTTATCTTTTTTTTTAGACAATTGAACAACTTTAATAGAAAAATCTGAAATATCTAAACCTATTGGATAATCTTGTGTTTTAAGCAACATATATTATATTAAAAAATTATTTTATTTATAGTATACAGTATAGCATTTTTATAATATTAAATAAATTTAATTCTCCCTCCAAGAAATAAATCTATAATCTCCTGTTGTTGGAAAATTTGGCGGTGGATATAATCTCAAATTTCCATCATAATTTAATTCAATATTTCTATAGCCAGATAAAAAATTACCAGAATCATCATAATACGAAAACCCATAACTATTTCCATTGTTATTTCCAAGCATTGCCATTGATCCAAATATTGTTAAACTTAATTTTTTATTTCCCAAACAATAATCTGGGTAATTTTCTCTTCCTATTTTTCCATCTCTTGCAACCATAGCCGCATTTATTTCTAAATTGTTTTCACTATCAAGACCAAATATTATGTCATGTTGAGCCACAAAACCAAAAGCACTTGTAGCATCTGCGCTTTTATAATTAACATCTTTATTTAAAATAATATTTGCATTCCCAGTAGCAAATGGTTCTTTAAAAGCTAAAATCGTAACTCTCGTCGCATTTGTGTGTGAAATCGTATCAACCCAAACATTATCTTTTACAAATATAATTCCATTTGCCGGAACATCATACTGACTATTACTTGGTCCGCCAGGAACCTTACCCTTACCAACTGCTCCATATGTTGGAAAAGACTCACCCCACTGTCCACACGACTGACAAACACCATGTTTCCATTTTAAACAATTTAAACAGGTTCTACATGGATCAGTAATTGATGTTACTCTATAAATTTTCATTTTCGGCTGATTACCTGGAGGCATTAATTCTATAAAATATCCATACGCGCCTGAGCTTTCCAAAACAAGCCCATCTTGCTGAGCTAATGTATACATTCCATCCACATAACTATCCAAACTTCCTATATTAATTTTAGGTACTGGAAAAAATCTACCAGCTAAAAAAACATCATCTCTTGTCGGTACACTTGCTGGCGGTAAAGGATCGATTGTTGTTTTATGTGTATGAACACCAAATTCATTGTCTCCAGAATGAGACGGATCGCTATACTCTGAAACAGCTGAACTTATTGAACTGTTTGCAGTTCCGTCAAACCTTATTCCACTATTAGAATGAATCATACCGGTTGTTTCTGTGTTCTGAGTTATTCTTAAACTATCATTTGTGAGTATCAAATGAGAAGCTAATGAAAGTTTTCCTAATTGTACTTCTATGCTTCTTTTTATATTTGGATATTCATTCACCCACCCAACTGATTTTATCTTAACAATTCCAGAACCATCTTCTGGCGGAAAAATATATAACTCATACTTTCCATTTATAGTATCTGATTGATCGGAATAATCGTATGGACCATATGGACCATAATCTGGACCTGATTTACATGTTTCATTATTACAATATTCAGTAGGATCGTGATACAAAACCCACTTATAATAATTTATTCCTGCTTCAGATATATGAAGCGCTTGAGCTCCTGCAGTTTTTAATTTATTGAATCTCATTTGTAAAAGTCCGAGAGATATTGCCCCAGACACAAGAGTAATAAAAATTGCCGTGGCAACAAGAGTTACAACTAAAAGCGATGCTGATTTTTTAATAAAATATTTATTCATAAATTAAATATATAAAAATTAATTATCTTTTAAATTTCTAAGCTGTACGCTTGATTCTAATATATAATCATCTGGTGCTCTTTGTGGTGTAACATTTATTTTCAAACTAACATTTATAGACCTAACGCTGTTTATATTATCAGTTTCAAACATATTGGAATCATAATATCTAAAAATTGGAGCTGATAAATTATTTACATAATCTGCTACTGTTGTTATTGTCGGAGCTTCAGTATACAAATTAGAATCGCCCGGCTCCATAACACTTCTCTTTAATTGTACACCATCTAAATAATATTTCACTTTTTCCATTTTGTGATCAAAGTCCGGATCTGAATAAAATTCAATTTCCTGCGCGTTTATTGTACTCAAAACATAGTCTCCGTTTTCTGAAAAATTTGCAGCTCTAATCATTCTTGTCATCTCACCTACCCCATCTCTTGCGTGCTCTATTGCCTGTTCTTGCTCTTCATTAAATTTGGTTGATTTGAATCCAGTAATTAAAAATTGTGCCACAATACCAGCTATAATACAAAGAATAAAAACTACAACAAGAATTTCTATTAATGTAAATGCGTTTTTATTAAAAACTTTCATAAAATATTATTGTAAATAAATCATTATATCCCTGGTTTCCCCTGGTGCAATTTTAACAGGCGAACTCGGATCTATCATTAAAACGTTTGCTGCGTCTATTATATAGCCTGAACCATCTGCGTCTACGTCGTAATTACTAATATAACCACTCGCGCCAGTATTTATAGTTGAATTATCAAAGTTGTATTTAAAAACATCCGGAGCTGTTCCTGTTTTTTTTGTACCCTGAAGTCCTACATCTATATAGGTTGCTGTTGCTGGATTGCTGTATTCTAAAAATTTTGAAAAGTATATATCGTGTTTATCGTTTCTATTGTCAGACCATACAACAATGGGATAATTATTGTTAATTGAAATATCCACCATATTTTGTGATGATGCATCATTGTTAATATTGACTCTATAATCTCTCGAAAATTTGGATCCATCTGTATTTAACTTCTGTAAATAAATGTCATCGTTTGAATTATTGTTTACATTTCTATTATCTACCCACACAACATAAATATTATCACTATCATCAATTGTTATTTTAGGAGAATGTTGATTAGCATATGTTTCTACATTTACTCTTTTATCTGCACTCCAAATATTATTTCCACTTGAATCTAGTTTTTGCATATAAATACCGTCATCACCGCTTCTATTATCAGTCCAAACAACATAAATATAATTATTGCTATCTACTGCTATTGCGGGAGAATTCTGACCATTGTTAGTTTCTATATTAATTATTTTATCAGAAGTCCAAATCCTATTACCATTTGAATCTAGTTTTTGCATATAGATATCCTCATCGCCATTTCTTTCATCAGTCCAAACAACATAAATATTACCATCTGAATCAACAACTGAATCCGGATCGTATTGATTAAACGGAGTATTCGCATTAACTCTATTTATTGAGCGTGTCGTAAAATCATCATTGTATATTTTTATATATACATCATTTGAATTAGACGCAAAATCTCTTTCATCGTCCCATACTACAATAGTAGTGCTCGCTGAATGTGAGTATGACAATCTACAATTTGCTTGATTTGTAATTTGAGAATCTGCGAAACCAGAACTTAAAATACCACCAGATGAATCCAAAAACGAAACATAAATATTATTATGATCAATCATTTTTTTTGTAAAACACATAGACAAATTCAAATCTTTAATTACTTTTATATCTGGAGAAAATCCCGAAGATTCAATTGATAAATCTTCTCCTCCTACAAACTGACTATTTCCGCCTAAATCCAATTTTTGTAAATATATTATACTTGTAACTGAATTATCCCAAACAAAATATGAATATGTTCCGTCTGAATCTACAGATGGATTTTGTCCATCAAAAGAAGAAAAATTAACAATACGATTTTCAGGTAATGTCGCTCTAACAGTTCTAATATTAAATTTACTTATTTCATCTATAACAAATGACGCCTCTGTTGTTTCTCCCATTCCAACTTCTAAATTTAATTTTACTGGTGTTGATGGGGACAATTCTGAAGATGAATATGTTCTATCTGTTGAATAAGCGCTTTTTGAAACAGTGATTTCATAAGAATCGCTTGGTATTACTGGGAGCCTCAATATATTTGTATCATAAGTAGAATACGATGCATCAATAATTGGTGGATCTATTGCGGAATTATTAATAGTAATATTTGCATTATTTACAGGATTTCCATTAGAGTCCACAACTGATATTTTTAAAAGTCCCCAACCCTCTGGAATCTCCTGTGTTGGTGGAATAAAAACAGAAGACATTATAACCTGTTTTTCGCCAGCCCTACCCTGCCAAGTCACCCTTACTGTTACCTTTTTATAGTCAATAAAGTCATCATTTGCATCCTCTAATAAACCATCGTAATCATCATCAAAAAATACAACTGTTGTATTTATGTTAAATTTACCATTTCTTATAATCACCTCACTATCTGGTATAACTCCCGGAACAACTCCATCAATAGTTCCAATATCATTATAAGGAAGGTTTCTTATTTGTTCTAATTTTTGATTTGCTATATTTATTGCTTGAACTTGATTTTTATTATCTGCGGTAATTTGTAATGAAAAATTAATAAGTGGATAAACACTTAAAACTAAAATCATAATTATAAAAAGAGACACTAAAACCTCTATTAATGAAAAAGCTTTAATAAATTTTTTTTTCATATTTATATTGCCGATGATAGCGAATACATTGGTAATAATATAGAAACAGCCATAAAAGCAACACCCACTCCTAAAAATAAAATTAGCATTGGTTCTATTATTGATGGCAAATCTGTCATAATTTGATCAATTTCTGTTTCATAAAAATCTGCTAATTCTGCCAATATATTATCCAAATCTCCGGTCTCTTCTCCAATTGCTATCATTTGCACAACCATAGGTGGAAACAATTTTGGATATTTTTTTACAGATTCGCTAACCGTTACTCCTTTTTTTATATCATGACCGACATTTGACATAGCTTCTTTATAATGTGAATTTCCTAAAATAGAAGCAACTATCTCAAATGAATTAACAATCATTATTTCCGTTTTTAAAAGCGAGCTAATATTTCTAGAAAATCTCGCTAAGTTAATTTTTTTAATAATTGATCCAAATACTGGAAAGCGTAATAATATCCCATCAAAAATTCTTTTTCCTTTTTTAGTTCTAATTATTCTAATTAAAACAAAAATGAGAATAATTAAAATTATGGCTACTAGTATGCCTTTTTTCGCTAAAATATCGCTGATTGCTATAAGTATTTTTGTTGGTAATGGCAACTCTGCATCCATTTCTTGAAAATTAGCCATCATTTGAGGAACAACAACAATCATCATAAAAATTCCAATACCTACCATTGCAAGTAAAATAGCAGCTGGATAAGTAAGAGCTCCCTTTACTTTTGATAAAAGTCCATGCTCTTTTTTCATCTGTATGTAAAGCTGTTTTAATACATCTTCTAATTGCCCAGAACTTTCACCAGCTTTTATCATGTTTACAAAAAGCTCATTAAATACTTTTGGATAAGATTTCAAACATTCTGCAAAAGATTCACCACCATCAACTCTTTCGGATATAGCCACTAAAATCTCTTGAAAATATTTATTAGTGGTTTGCAAAGATAATGTAAATAATGCCTTTGATAAAGAAATTCCAACCCTCAACATAACCGCTAAATGTTGAACGAAAAATAATTTCTCCTTAAGCGGAACACCTGTTATTTTATTAAAAAATTGATTTATATTTTCTAAATTTATAGATTTAGAAATAGATTTAGAAACAGAAGATGATTCTTCTTCTTTTTTAGAATAATCAAAAATTTTATTGGATTGATTTTTTGTTATTTTGGATTGATTTTTTGTTGTTTTTGTTTTTGTTTCCATATTCATATAAATAGTAAATAAATTCTAAACTACTGTTTTGTAACTCTTAATATTTCTTCGATTGTTGTTATCCCGCTTTTCGCTTTTAAAAATCCGTCTTCTATCATTGTTATCATATTTTTTGTTTTCGCATGTTCTCTAATTTTTTCTGCTCCGGCATTGTGCATAATTAAATCAGACAACTTCTCATCATTTTCTAATATTTCATATATTCCTATTCTACCCTTATAACCAGTTTTTTTACATTTATCACAACCCTTGCCTCTATAAAATAATACATCCTTTAATCCATTTTTTGCACTAGATATTGCTTTTTCTCTTTCTAGTGTATTCAAAATCGATTGTATATCCATTTGTTTCTCTAATTCTTTAATCAATTTATCATCTATGGTGTAACTTGTTATACAATCTGGACAAATTTTTCTCAATAATCTCTGCGCTATTATTATATTAAATGTTGAAGCGAGTAAAAAAGTAGGCACTCCCATTTCTAAAAGACGAGGAACTGAAGTTGGAGCATCATTCGTGTGAAGAGTTGACAAAACCAAATGTCCAGTAAGCGCAGAGTGAATTGCTATCTCAGCAGTTTCTTGATCTCTAATTTCTCCAACCATTATAATGTTTGGGTCTTGTCTAAGCAAAGCCCTGAGTCCAGATGCAAAAGTAAATCCTATTTTTGGATTAATCTGAGATTGATTAACGCCTTTCATTCTATATTCAATAGGATCTTCAATTGTTGAAATATTTACCTCAGGAGTATTTAATATATTTAAAATAGTATAAAGAGTTGTAGTTTTACCACTTCCCGTAGGTCCGGTTACCAAAATCATTCCGTGTGGTTTTTCTATGTTTCTTTTTATAATTTCAAGTGCTCCCGGGTTTAATCCTAATTGCTCCAATGACAAAACTTTTGACTTTTCATTTAAAAGACGCATTACAATTTTTTCTCCATCAAAAGTTGGAATTACAGAAACTCTAAACGAAACTTTAAATTTATCAGAAGAAATTTTAAATCTACCATCTTGTGGCATTCTATGTTCGTCGACTTTCAAATTAGCTAATATTTTTATTCTACTTATTATTCCTGATTGGATATATTTAGGAAATTTCATCATGTTGTATAATATTCCATCCACTCTAAATCTAATTAAAACATTCTTTTCTTCTGCTTCTATATGTATATCAGAAGCGCCTTCTAAAATTGCGTGTTCTAATAGTGTATCAACAACTTTGGTTATTGGAATATCGTATGCTAATTTTTCAAGATCGCTGGAGTCCTCTTGATTAACTTTTTTATCGTCTTCTGTTAAATATTTAAATTCTGCACTAAGACTCTTTCTGTAATTTTTAAGAGCTTCTTTTATGGCTTCTGGAGTTGCAATATTTTTAGCAATTTTAAAATTTAAACTTTTTTCTAAAAATTCAAAAATTTCTAAATTATATGGATTGGAAGTGGCTACTTGAATTGTTTTCTCATCACTATCAAATGCTATTATATTATTATTGACAGCTATGTCTTCTGAAATAAGAGATAAGGTATCTTTTCTAATTTTAATTTTTTTTAAATCTACAAATGGTAAATTCAAAAATGTAGCGCATGCGCTATAAAATATATCTGGCTTTATAATTCCATTATCGAATAAATATTGTAGAATGTCTTTTTTTTCTTTCTTCGCTTTCTCTTTGGCTTTTAAAAATTCTGCCTCCGGAAGAATTTGTGAAAAAATTAAAATATCTCTAACTTTTTTTTCTGGGAACATATTTTTATTTTATTTATAATATTATTTTATCATAATTTTTAATATAAAAATAGATGCGATATTTTATTTTCTATGGTTTTATTTTTAATTTCTTGATAAAATTAATCTATTAAAAAAATAATTTTATATTAACAAAATGAAAAATATACTTTATGGAATTTTAGTATTAGCCTGCGGATTTCTAGTTGTTTGGAAGGCTAAGTGGATAGTTGATAATTTTGGAAGAAATGCATGGGCCGAAGAAAAATTAGGAACATCCGGTGGAACAGTATTTCTATATAAAGTAATTGGAATATTGGTTGTGTTTTTTGGAATGTTAATGATCACTGGATTAAAAAATGATTTTTTAATGGCAACTCTTGGTAAAATGTTTTTTCTAAATTAAAAAAATTAGAAAAATTTTTATTTATATATAGATTTTTTTAAAAAAATAGTTTATAATTAATATACACTTTTAAAAATAAAAATTTATGGAGATGCATGTCTTCACAAATAAATAAAAATTAAAAATTAATTAATTTTCCTGCTAATTTTAAAAATTAGTGGGAGCCGAAAAAAAATGGCTACTAAGAAAAAAGCAAAAAAGACAGTAAAAAAAGCCACAAAAAAACCTGCAAAAAAGGTTGCAAAAAAACCTGTTAAAAAGACAGTAAAAAAAGTTGCAAAAAAACCTGCAAAAAAGGTTGCAAAAAAAGGCAAAAAGTAGTTTGTGGTAAATTGTCTATAAAAAGTAAAAATCCCTAACCTTGTCGTGTAGGGATTTTTACATTATACAAAAAATATAAATTAAAATAATTTTTCTTGAACTTTTTTATTTTTAATTTTTTCTAAATCAGAAAAAATTTTTACAATTCCATATTCTCCATCATATCCCGGTATAACACTCATCTCTCCTTTACGCATTCTTATTATTGCATCAACTATTGTTTGATTTTTTATTAAACTTCTAAGCTCGTCTTCTGTTTTGTTTAGAAGTACATCAAATTCATTGCCAACATTTTTAATAATATCAAAATAAATAATATCAACTTTCTTGGTAGTGGATCTCTGATTGATTGCTTCTCCGATAACTTCTTTTAAACCAACACAATGTTTATATGGAATAAATTTATTTTTATTTTTTTCTACTTCTTCTTTGTTTCTATCTGATAAAACAGAAACTCTATTCAAAACTCCGAATGTTAATTCTTTTTTACAGACAGGACAAATTTTTATTTTTTTAGATGTTAATGGATCAATACTTACACCGCAAGCTCTATGTCCATCAAAATGATATTTGCCTTCTTCGGGATAAAACTCTATTGTATATAAAAATTTTTTCTTATCTTTATTTTTTATTGTTTCATATATTTCGTCATAGCTAAAATTTTGTAAATCAAAAACATTTGCCTCTCTGCCTATTCTTTCTAAACTATGAGAATCAGAATTAGAAACAAGCGTATATTTATCAAGCGACGAAACAAACCAATTCATATATGGATCTGATGAAAGACCAGTTTCAAGAGCATAAATATTTTTTGCATACTTACCAAAACATTCTTCAATAGAATCAAACCCAGATTTAGAACCAAGTACTGCAAACCACGGAGTCCAAATATGCGCAGGAATTATTAAACTTTTTTTATTTACTTCAAGTGCAATACCAGTTAATGTTTCAGCTGAGAGTCCTATAATTGGTCTCCCATCTGATTTCAAATTACAACCCCTATCACAAAGCTCTTTGTTAAATTTTTTAACCGACTCTATGTCTGGCATCAAAATTACAATATGAACTCTTCTGGTTTTATCATTTTGTTTATAAATACATGAAATTTCAGATGACAAAACAAATCTTACATCACTGTCATCATTTCTTAATTTATAAAAACCGTTTTCTAAATCAATCATTTCGTCTTCAAACTCTTTTAACCACAAAGAGTGAGTAAAGTCTCCTGTGCCCAATAAATTAATACCTTTTATATTGCACCAGTGTGATAAATTTCTAAAATTAATTTGTTTAGAACATGACCTAGAAAATCTAGAATGTATATGTAAATCCGCCACAACTATCATATATTTGTATATTTATTTATTCTTTTGATATAATAATATCAGAGATACATTAATAGTTCAAAATTCAATATAATTAATATATAACTAAAATGGAAAATCCAGAAGGTAAAACAATATGTCCAGAATGTAATTTATACAAAGATATTTTTGTTACCGGAATTTGTCTAGATTGTTTCAAAAAAAAGCAAGGAGAAGAACAAGAAGAAAATCCATTAGATAAATATACATTTGAAGAAGATGAATATGAAAAACTAGAAAATGACTTCATAGAAAAAGATAATAGAGAAAAAAATTCTAACAATATGGTAGTTCATCCAAAACCAAATAAGACCGATAGGGAAAGAGCAATTGATAAAATGATAAAATTAGAAAGAGAAATTGGAAAAAATAGAAAAAAATAATGGAACAATACATAGAATCAGAACAAGCAAAACAATTATCATACGCTGAACCACAGGATGAATATGTTTGTATTAGGTGCGGAAATAAAGTTGAATTAGTAATAGACGGAATATGTCTCAGGTGTTCCAATGAGCTAGACACCCAAGAACAAAAATAAAACATAGTTTTATAAAAAAATTCGGACACAATCCGAATTTTTATTTATTAATTTTATTTTTTGGTCTTTTTTTTATTAGCTCGGGACTTAATCATTTCTCTTTTTATTGCTAATCTTTTTTTTGTTTTGTGAGAAGTTGTTCTTTTCATTTTTCCCACAGCGTGTCTTCTTTTTGCTGGCATAAATTTAAAAATAAACTTTATTAATATAAACATATTACACTGAAAACTAAATAAAATCAACGAAGTGTAAATATTTTTTTTATTCTTGCATGAATTATAATATTAATAATGATGCTTTTCAATTTAACAAAAAAAATAACACTCAAACATTGACTTTTTGTAAATTTTTGTTTATATTTAAAAAAGTTTTTATTACTTTTATGTCCTGGTAGTTCAATGGATAGAACAACAGCCTTCTAAGCTGTGGATCTAGGTTCGATTCCTAGCCAGGATACCATGGTGGCTATAGTTTAGCGGTAGAACAGCGGGTTGTGGTCCCGTTGGTCTGGGTTCGACTCCCAGTAGCCACCCCATTCAAAAACATTGATTATATCAGTGTTTTTTTGATTATAGAGTTGTAGGTACGAGATCTTTTTTCATTTCATCAAAACAAGCTGTGGCCATATTGTGGCCAATATTGTTTTTTGATTTTACATTTATATAGATAGAATTATTCAATTTTTGTGTTATTTATAACAGAGTAACTGAGATGAATATAAGAATTATTTAACTTTTTTATATTAAGCAATTTTAATGCTTTTATATTTTTTAATTCTTTTATAGATGATAGTGATTTTCCATCAATTAAAGTTGGAGTATCTTTTCCACCAATTACTTAAAAAGTTTTTTATTTATATAAATTTTAATTTTAAAATTTTTAATTACAAAAATTACAAAACAAATTTAAAATGAATAATTTTTTTTAAAAAATTTCCAAATTATAAATGTATTTTTAAATCTTGTTCCATATTTTAATTCTAGAGTAAAATAATATTTATTTTTGTGATATAATTAATTTATTACAATTAATAAATTCATTTATGTTTTCAACTTTATTTTCAACCTTGGCTGGGAAACTAGCACTCTCAATTTTATTGGGAGCTGTGATTGGTCTAGAAAGAGAAAGCGGTTATGGGGGAAGTGGATCTGCTGGGGGATTACGCACATACTCAATTATAGCTTTGATAGGTTCTATTGTTGGAATTTTGTATTCTAGTGGATTTTCATTATTTGCGGCTCTTTTATTAGGTGCTTTTTTGTTGCTTATTCTGGTGTATTATTTAATGGGTTCAATTACTACAAAACGCTTTGGATTAACAAGTGAATTAGCTATAATATTTACATTTTTGATTGGCTTATTTATATCGCTTGAAATTTTGGATCTTCATTTAATAATCGCATTGTTTGTTGTCTTTGTTTTAATTCTATCAATAAAACCAGCAACACAAAAATTAACAAAAAGTGTTTCGAGAAAAGAATTGCAATCTTTTATTAGCTATGCAATTATAGCTTTAATTATTTTGCCATTCTTGCCAAATTTTGGATATAAATTGATAGATATTCCTTTTTTGTCAGAGATTTTCAAAAATTTAAATATCGATCTAGGGCAATTTGCTGTTGTTGAACTAATAAATCCAAGAAAAATTTGGATGATTGTCGTCTTAATTACAGGAATAGATCTTTTTGGATATTTTCTTGGAAGGTTGGTGGGTAACAAAAGTAGTTTCGGTCTCACAAGCTTTGTTGGTGGTTTTGTTTCTTCAACTGCCACCACTCAATCCCTGGCTCAGAGAAGTAAAAAATCGTCAATAGTTAATTATTTATTAGGAGCGGCTATTTTAGCAAATTTAGCAAGTTTTTTACAAATATTTTTACTAGTTGCTCCAATTAATGCGAAATGGCTTGTGTCCATAACGCCAAGTATTTTAATCATGATATTTTCGGCAGCCATTATAACTATTATATTTTTCCGTAAAAAAGAAAAAGCAAAAAAACAAAAAGAAGAAGAATCAAAAAATGATAAAATATTTGTTCTTGTACCAGCGCTTAAATTCGCGGGAATTTTGATAGTTATTAAAATAGTTACCAAGGTTTGTTTGGTATTATTCGGAAAGGTAGGATTTATATTAAGTTCTGTTATAGCTTCTTTTGCTGGAATTGACGCTATTATTGTTTCACTTGCTGAAATGGCAGGAGTAGATATTTCTTTCGGATTTGCGGCAATTGTTTTTTTGATAGTGAATGCTACAAATTTATTTAGTAAAAGTTTTTATTCTTACATACAGGGCAGTCGTAAATTTGCCTTGAAATTTTTTATTTCAGTTGCAATAATTGTCGCCACTAGTTTTCTAGGACTAATATTTATTAGATAGAAAAATTTTAATCGCTAAAAATTAGCCCATGATAAGCTCAAAATCATTTTAATATTACTACTAAAAACACTGATCATATCAGTGTTTTTTTGATTGATTTTTAACTAAGAATATAATAAGATTATAGTATTATTGATATAATATAAATATTAAAAAATATGAGAGAACAAGAATATTTTCCAAATACAGATCCACAGGTAGATATTTCACAAGAAATAGATCAACAAGCAATCGAGCAGGAAATGATAAAAAAATTATCAAGAGGCTTCAATATAGATGAAGCTATAAATGAA